>JBHRQN010000020.1:0-26905 GCA_042645485.1 Pauljensenia sp. | reverse complement strand
TATATTGGGCGCCACCCACCACATGTATCACGAGTATTGCTCAGGCTTGGGGGTACTGACCTGGCTGCTCTCCTTGCTCAGGAACTTGGCCCTGCTCAGGTTGCTGCGGAGCCTGCGGATATTGATCCTGCGAGGGGGAAATACCTGACTGGGGCTGTTCTGTCGGTGCTGGGTACTGAGTGGGCTGAGGCTGCTCAGCCGCGGCCGGGTACTGCTCGGGGTATTGTCCGGGTACGGGAGGCTGGCCCTGTTGCGGGTACTGGTCTCCGAGAGGCGGGACGGGGAATTGGTCGTTTTGTGGCTGGGCTTTCTTCTTGCGGTTGCTCATGACAACGAAGGCGCCAATGCCACCAATAACAACAACTCCAAGGATCAGCAGGAGGATCCACTTTGTCGAGGATGACGAAGAGGAATAGATCTTGCCTTCAGCATGTACATCCGTTGACGCATTGATCCAGGTGACCGAATCGCCGGTTGGGGCAACCTGTGTGTCGCCACCGTCTGGAACAACTGCAGACTCGATCCTGTATCCCTTGGGGAAGGTCGCGATCACCTTCATATTCTCAATGCCCATGCGGGAACCGATGCCGGTTAAAACAGTATGGCTCTGTGACTCGAATGTGAAAGTATCGTCGCTGACCTTCAGGATTTTTGCGACTTCGTCAGAAGGAGCGTCTTGGAAAATTGCGCAGGTAGTGCTGGAATTCACCTGCTTAAAAACTGTATTTGCACCAGCGGATCGCGCCTTCTCGCACGACTCCTTTGTGACCACGGTGCCCGAAGAATCGCTCAGCCTCAAGGTGTAGGTCATCTTTGTTGCGGAAGAGAAGTTGTACTCCTCTTCAAGGCTGATGGTGGAATCAGCACTGGCGGTACCTGCAGACAGAGCCAATGCCCCGGTGAGTGCAATTGCTCCAAGAGATCCAAAAATACGGCGCTTCATAAATCGCCCCCTCTGTGTGTGATGTTTAAAGCGAAGACAGAATACAGAACCAGCGTCAGGTGATCCAGTTTTGTATCGAAGTGAGAGTTCTTGAAGTGGGTAAAAGGCCCTAGTTAGCGCTGTTGGTGCTGGGCAGGCCGACAATTCTTTGCCTTGCGTAGCCTTACGGTCCAAGCGGTGATCGCTGCAAGGAAGGAGACTCCAATAGCGATGTACTTTGCTGGCACCCCTTGACTTCCGTTTTGGGAAGAAGCCTGATCATCATTGGTTGATGCCGAAGGAGCCGCTTGTTGGGTAGCGTCGACCTCTCCAGTCGCGCTAACTATAGAAGGTGCATTGGTCCAATGCACTGCACGCTTGGCTGGGTCAACTTCTCCTGAAGTATCGGCGGATGTTGGTACGTATCCCTCGGGGAATTGGGCGTTGATGTTGACTGTTGGGCTGTCTTGGCTTGTATTAGCCCCGTCGGTGATGCCTGCCAAGATTATTGACGTTTGGGATGTGAAAGAAAAACCTGTATCGGTGACGGTCAGGAACTGTGAGAGTGATGAACCCTCATAATCTGCTGAAATCCTGCATGTATGAGCTGATCCATTGGACATAAAAATGGGGGTCTCTCCACCGAGCTGGAGCTTGCTGCACATGTCTTCCGTGAGGGTTGTCCCTGACGCATCGGTGATAGATGCTGTGTAGCTCATGTGCGAAGGCGTTGTGAAGTCGTAGCTTTCGTCGATGCTGAGGGTAGGGGCTGCGTAAGTTGCACTGCCAATGCAGAGCGCTGAAAGAGACAGGCTGCATACCCATAACATCTTTGGAAAGTTTCGCCTCATAATTATTCCAATCATGCAGTTGGGGGATCGGTCTATTTTTCTCAAGGATACTGTCATCCTTGGGGTTGCTGGTTGAATATGTTGGCGAAGTAACACGGATATAAATTCCCTCACAATTGTGTCCAAAAGGTAAACAAATTGGAAAAAGTAGGTCATTAGATGACACACTAATGGAACCAGAGTCGGCGGCGTCCGGCCGCGGACCGATAAACCAAAGGAGAGTGCGGCATGGAAACGCCGAACCCCAGTGCAATGGAAGTGAACCTTGAGACTGACCAGCAGGTCCAGTCCAAGGACAAGCCCCAGCGCACTGAACTCAAGCGTGGTTTATCGGCACGCCACATGCAGATGATCGCGATCGGTGGCGCGATCGGTACCGGTCTCTTCGTCGCTTCGGGCGCAACAATCTCAACGGCTGGCCCCGGTGGTGCTTTGGCCGCCTACGCCGTTATTGGCCTCATGGTCCTTCTGCTCATGCAATCTCTTGGTGAGATGAGCGCACACATGCCCGTCGCGGGATCTTTCCAGACCTACGCCACGCGTTTCGTCAGCCCTTCATTCGGTTTTGCAATGGGCTGGAACTACTGGTTCAACTGGGCAATTACCGTCGCAGCTGAACTTGTAGCATCGGGATTGGTGATGTCTTACTGGTTGCCAGATGTTCCCTCGTGGGTTTGGGCAATTTCCTTCTTGGTCTTACTGACTGTTCTTAATGCCTTGAGTGCCCGTGTCTATGGTGAGGCAGAATTCTGGTTTGCCCTGATCAAGGTCATTACCGTCGTCATCTTCCTAATTTCTGGCACCCTGATGATTTTCGGAATCTTCAACGACTCTCCGGGAGTGCAGAACTGGACGGCCGGTGACGCTCCCTTCCACGGCGGATTCTTGGCCATCATCTCGGTCTTCATGATCGCAGGCTTCTCTTTCCAGGGAACCGAACTTGTCGGTGTTGCAGCAGGCGAATCGTCTAATCCTCGCCGCGACGTGCCCCGAGCAATCAAGACCGTGTTCTGGCGCATCATGTTCTTCTACATTGGCGCAATCGCCATCATCGGAACACTGATTCCTTACACCGATCCGAACCTGCTGCGCGATTCTGCCTCGGATATTGCATACTCGCCCTTCACCTTGGTCTTTGAGCGTATGGGTGTCGCCGCCGCTGCAGCCGTCATGAACGCCGTCATTCTGACCGCGATTCTCTCCGCAGGAAACTCTGGACTCTACGCATCCACTCGTATGCTTCACTCGATGGCACTGAGTGGCCAAGCTCCTCGCTTCTTTGGAAAGGTCACCAGCCACGGTGTGCCGATCTATGCAATGCTCGCGACCTCGGCTGTTGGCGCACTGGGATTCGTCGCAGCATTGGTGAGTGAAGATACCGCCTACACCTGGTTGCTCAACGTTTCAGGCCTCTCTGGATTCATCGTCTGGCTGGGTATTGCGGCATGCCACTGGCGTTTCCGCCGCGCATACGTCAAGCAAGGACACTCCCTTGACGAGCTTCCCTACAAGGCGCCCTTCTTCCCCTTCGGGCCGATCTTGGCCTTCACCATGTGCTTGATCGTTCTGCTGGGCCAGAATTACGAGGCCGTCTTCCGTGGTCAGCTCCTGCAGGTTGCCTCCTCGTACATCGGCCTTCCGATCTTCTTGCTCATCTGGTTGGGCTACCACCTAATGAAGAAGGACCGCACCGTCAGCTTGGATGAAATGGACGTTGAGGGCGTGACCATCACGCCTGAAGAGGCATGAGCCGCTAGCTGTTAAATACAATTCGGGAGAGGCAGAAATTGCCTCCCCCGAATTATTTGTTCCAGTATTGGGGCTGCTCTCAATGGAAACTGAGAAATGTGGCATCGGACATCGCGCTTCTCTCATGCCCAAAATGTCCGCAGTGCACTGCAGTTTATAAATGACTACCTCGGTGGTTCGATGCTTACTTGAGCGGGTATGTTGAGAATTCCCACGGGGCAGCTCACTCCATTTGGCCCGTGATTGCAATAGCCATCGGGGTTCTTTTCTAAGTATGCCTGGTGGTAGTCCTCGGCCAGGTAGAAAGGGCCACCTGACTGAGCAAAGCAAGCCCCGGCCTCGCCAATCGTTGTATAGCAGCGGGCTCCCGGCACCGCGCGTTCCAACTCAGCCACCCAGGCACCGCGCAGAAGCGATGCCACCTCAGCCTGCCTCGGCGTCGTCACCCAAATTGCACTGCGGTACTGAGTACCCACGTCGTTCCCATGACGGTTGGGGCGGGTGGAATCGTGGTTCTCAAAGAAGGTTTTGATCAGGCTCGCTCCGCCTTCGCCGGTTACGGAAGGGTCGTAGACAACAGCAACGGTCTCGGCGTGGCCAGTGCGTCCCGTACAGACCTCTCGGTAGGTGGGGTTCGCGTTTCCGCCACCCATGTAGCCGACGGCCGTTGCCCACACTCCTTCTTGGCGCCAGAAGATGCGTTCAACGCCCCAGAAGCAGCCCGCGGCAAGGTAGAGCACCTCGAAGCCGTTGGGGATCGGATCGGTCGCGCGTGTGCCATTTACCGGGTGAAGTTCAAGCGCATCCAGGATTGGGTGCCTGCCACCTGGAATGTCTGCGGGAAGAGTGCCCGCAGTAGGGGAGTCTAGGTAGCGCTCGGCGCCCTCTGGTAGACGAGGCCAGTCTTGGTGTGGCCCTGCAGCGAAGTGCTGAGTAGTGGGTGAAGGATTAGTGGTCATCTTTGGCTCCTTCAATGTGTGGCGGGCAAGGTGCAAACTGCCGCGGGGAAATGAGTTCTTCTGTCCCGTATTCTATGGCGATACTCAAGCCTTTGTAGACAAAAATGTGGCCCCTGCAGTTTCCTGCAAGGGCCACATCAAGCGATTAAATCAGCCGAGCGACTGGACGCGACGGGCAAGCTTGGACTTGCGGTTCGCGGCCTGGTTGCGGTGAATAACGCCCTTCGAGACGGCCTTGTCGAGCTTACGCGATGCGACGCGCAGAGCTTCGATAGCTGCTTCCTTATCGCCAGCCTCGACGGCTTCGCGGGTCTTGCGCACCAGGGTCTTCAGTTCAGACTTGACTGCCAGGTTGCGCTGACGGCGCTTCTCGTTGGTGCGGATCCGCTTGATCTGAGACTTAATGTTCGCCACAGTCGGATTACTCCTTGGTCTTTCGTTCGTACAGGTCGGTGAGGGCTGTGTCAGTGTCGGGACTGGGGCATGGGGACACCCGCAAACGACTCTAACCAGACCCCCTGCCCGACCAGGCTGGGAGTCCGAAGGACAACTCTAGCAGAAATCGAAGCGCAGAACGACCTCCGATATCCCTATAAAAGCCCGATAAATGGTGAGAACGCACACCCTATCGGCGTGGAATTGGCACCCCGGTGCTTACTAATGGGACGATAGACCAGACGTCACAACCCTTCCGGAGGTCTTGCTTGTCCCCGATTCCTACTCCTGAGCAGCTCGCGCAGATCCAACCCGCGACCACTGCGCAGGAACGTATCCGTAATTTCTGCATCATCGCTCACATCGATCACGGCAAGTCCACTCTGGCTGACCGTATGCTCCAACTCACCGGTGTGGTCGCCAGTCGAGATATGCGCGATCAGTACTTGGATCGTATGGATATTGAGCGCGAACGTGGCATCACTATCAAAAGCCAGGCAGTGCGTATGCCCTGGGCCTTTGAAGGTGAGCCTTTCGCCCTGAATATGATCGATACCCCCGGACACGTCGACTTCACCTACGAGGTTTCGCGATCCTTGGCCGCATGTGAAGGAGCGGTCCTCCTTGTTGACGCCGCACAGGGGATTGAGGCCCAGACTCTGGCAAATCTCTACCTGGCCATGGAAAATGACCTCACGATCATCCCCGTGCTGAACAAGATCGACCTTCCCGGAGCTCAGCCTGAAAAGTACGCCCAGGAAATTGGTCAGCTCATTGGCGTCGAACCCGACGAAGTTCTGCGAGTTTCAGGCAAAACAGGCGAAGGCGTCCCCGCCCTTCTTGATGAGATCGTCCGGCAGATTCCCTCGCCTTCGGGCAACCCCGACGCCCCGACCCGAGCGATGATTTTCGACTCTGTCTACGACACCTATCGAGGCGTTGTTACCTATGTCCGAGTTGTCGATGGCATGCTCTCCACCCGCGAGCGCGTCCGAATGATGTCGACGGGCGCGACCCACGAGCTTCTTGAGATTGGTGTTATTTCACCAGAACCAACGCCCTCGCAAGGGATTGGTGCAGGTGAAGTTGGCTACCTCATTACCGGCGTGAAAGACGTTCGCCAATCCCGTGTTGGTGACACCATGACTTCCGCAGTTCGCGGCGCCGAGAAACCACTGGCCGGTTACCGTGATCCACGGCCCATGGTTTTCTCGGGCATCTACCCGGTCGATGGATCGGATTTCCCGGATCTGCGAGACGCGCTTGAGCGCCTTCAGCTCAATGACGCGGCGCTCACCTTCGAACCCGAATCCAGTGCGGCACTGGGCTTTGGCTTCCGATGCGGCTTCCTGGGCCTTCTCCACCTTGAGATTGTCCGCGAACGCTTGGAGCGTGAATTCAAGCTGGACCTGATTGCCACAGCACCGAACGTTGTCTACAAGGTCGTTGCTGAAGATGGGACCGAAATCCAGGTCGATAACCCCTCAGAATTCCCCGAGGGAAAGATTTCTGAGGTCCGTGAGCCAGTTGTTAACGCAACGATCCTGACTCCGACTGAATTCACGGGCACGATTATGGAGCTGTGCCAAGATCGCCGTGGAACCATGCGAGGAATGGACTACCTCTCTGAGGACCGCGTTGAGCTGCACTATCAGCTGCCCCTGGCAGAGATCGTCTTCGATTTCTTCGATCACCTGAAGTCACGCACTCGCGGTTATGCATCGTTGGACTACCACGAAAGCGGCGAGCAGGTTGCCGACCTAGTGAAGGTCGACATTTTGCTCAACGGTGACCGCGTGGATGCCTTCAGTGCGATTGTCCACAAGGACCAGGCCTATGCCTACGGTCTGCGGATGACGAAGCGCTTGAAGGAACTGATCCCTCGTCAACAGTTCGAAATCCCTGTCCAAGCTGCAGTGGGTGCGCGCGTTATTGCCCGCGAGAACATTAAGGCTCTTCGCAAGGACATGCTTGCCAAGTGCTACGGCGGCGATATCACCCGTAAGCGCAAGCTGCTGGAGAAGCAGAAGGAAGGCAAGAAGCGTATGAAGTCGATCGGGCGTGTGGACGTGCCCCAAGAGGCCTTCATCGCTGCGCTGACCTCTGACGTGCCCACCGGAAAGAAATGATCGTGGCAGAGGATAACGAGGCGGTGGGTGGGGCAGTAGAACAGGCTGCTGATATCGCTCAGTCGGCCGGTGCCAATATCCGCAATGGTCGCCGACCGGGAGACGCGCCCGAGGGCACCGTCTTCATGAGCCGGACCAAATCCTTCACCAGGCGCAGTCGTGAGCTTCCCCCAAACCTTGTGCGGACGTGGGATGCTCACGCCGAGCGTTACGTCATTGAGCCTCGCCGAGGTATTGGTTACACGACCGTTGCCGAAGATTTTCGACTTGACCTCGTGGAACTATTCGGTCGTAGTGCTCCGCTGACTTTGGAGATCGGCTCGGGAACGGGCGAACAGATCGTTGCTGCGGCTGCTGCTCATCCCGATCGTGATTATCTTGCGCTTGAAGTGTGGGTTCCCGGGATTGCCAAGTTGGTTTCAAAGGCTGTAGAAGCCGGCGTCGACAATATTCGTGTTCTCGAGGCCGATGCAGCCCAAGCCCTTCCCTTCCTTTTAGTGGATGCGAGCCTTGATGAGGTCTGGACGTTCTTCCCTGACCCGTGGCGAAAGGCGCGTCACCACAAGCGGCGACTTGTCAGTGATGAGTTCGCTAGAGAAGTTGCCCGAGTCCTTCGTGATGGGGGAGTGTGGCGTCTTGCAACCGATTGGGACAATTACGCCTGGCAAATGCGTGATGTCGTCGAAGCCTGCCCGCTTTTTGAAAATCCCTATCGAGGGCAAAGGCCTGATCCAGAAGATCCCGAACCTGCGCGCGGCGGATTTGCTCCCCGCTACGAGGGGCGAGTCGTTACCCATTTTGAAACCCGAGGTATTGACGCGGGGCGCAGGGCTCATGACATCGTCGGAGTTCGCGTGCCTCGGCAATGATGACGACCGGACCCCAAATTATTGTGTGGTCACCATCCTTTTCTCCCATGTCACAAAGAGATACGCGTGACATTCTGGGTGTCAATATTTCACGTGGTTGACAAAGTTTTATATGCTGTCTGGTGCATTGAGCTTTCACCTTGCGTGAAACGCCGGCTTCCTCTTCGCGATAGGCGGATCTGCGAAGAGTGGAGATGCGTTCTCTCGAGAACGCGCGGGGCGGGGCTTCCTCGATGAACCGAGAATTCCCCGCCTCGGTCCGCAACGTGTGCCCGCTTCCTCGAAAGAGGAAGCGGGCACTCTCTTATTCTTTTGTGGTTGTGCCCGCTGTTTCGGAGGAATCTGTACGCTAGGTGATTTCCTGCGCGAACTGTGAAAACATTGCCGATGGGTGTGTACGGTCACAACGAAGAAAGAGCTTGTCGTGAAACAGGGTGCTTACGCGCGATTTTTCCAGCGTAGGTTCGTGTGGATCCTCGTCATTCTCAGCGCCTTCATCCTTCTTGCCGGATCTTTGCGGGGAGGCATCACCGCGCTGCCTCCGATCATTGATGTTGTTCAAAGAGAATTGGGACTTTCTGCGGCCCAGGCAGGCTTGGTCACTTCTATTCCCGTCTTCTGTTTTGGCTTCTTCACCCCGCTGACCTCGATTGTTCTTCGCCACTTTGCTCTCAACCAAGCCGTTTCTCTTGGATTAGCAATCGTTATTGTGGGTGCGATTGTGCGCTCTCTGGGATTGAGCTCAACCCTTTTTCTGGGGACTTTCCTGATCGGCCTTGGAACGACGGCGGGAAATCTCGTCATCACAATGCTGATCAGCAGGGACTTTCGCCATCGCGCTGGGATCATGACTGCCGTTTACTCCACGATGATCGATGTGACGATCGCGGCATCGACGGCTTTTACCTTTCCCCTGGTTGCCTATATCGGTTGGCAGGGCGCTGCCGGTGTATGGGGAGTCGGTCCAGCTCTACTTGCGCTGGTAGCTTGTTTGATTGTCTATCCCCTCAAACACCCAGGGATTAGGCCGTTTTTGGCACGCAAGGCCGGTTGGAAGGTCCGCTCAGACGATGCGCTTGTTACCAGTGAAGCGGCCACGGCCTCGGAAATCTATCGCTGGCCGATCGCTTGGCTCATGGCATTTGCTTTCGCGATCAATACTTTCTGCTATTTCGGTGTTGCTGCATGGCTGCCGCGAATCTTGGCAGAAATGCTGCAGATGAACAGCGCTGATGCCGGATTTGCCGCCTCGATCTACCACGTCATCGGGGTCATCGCCCCTCTGACAATGATGGCCCTGCAGCGACTGATCCGCGGCCAAACCTCGACAATCCTGGGGATAGTCTCTTGCGCATGGCTTCTCATGCCCCTTGGTATGCTCCTGCTTCCCTCCTGGTGGGTTGTGTGGAGCGCCTGCGGAGGACTGGGCCAAGGTGCATTCTTCTCAATTACCTTTACGCTGGTTATTGAACGCACGGCCACCACAGCGCAGACACGAACGCTTTCGGCGCTCGTCCAAAGCCTTGGCTATGGTCTTGGTGCGTTGGGGCCGTGGGCTATTGGGCGCATGGTGGATCTGACAGCGAACTGGTTCTGGCCCTTCATCGTATTGACGGTACTGACAGGAAGCCTTGTTGTGATTTCTCAAGTTGTTGCCCGCTCGACCTCCAGGCCACACTCGCGATGAGCCCAGCACAGCCCGACGGTCAGCCCTGGGATCCACACGGCCTCCTTCTTCCGCAGCTCGCAGAAGCGAGTAGTAATCGCCCATTGTCGATCTATGTCCATGTCCCTTTTTGTCAGGTGCGCTGTGGGTATTGCGACTTCAACACCTACACTGTGGGCTTCGGTCCCGGTGCAGACCGCGTGAGCTATGACTCCAGCGCGCTCGCGGAAATGCGCCTAGCCGCGCGAATTCTCAGCGATGCTCAAATGCCTGCACGCCCGGCCTCGAGCATTTTCTTTGGAGGGGGAACCCCCACCCTTCTTGATCCAGCCGCCTTGGCTCGCCTGCTTGAGGGTATTCGCCAAAACTTTGGGATTGCTCCCGGTGCAGAAGTCACGGTGGAAGCCAATCCCGAAAGCGTTGACGAGGCGGTTCTTGAACGTCTGCGTGAGGCTGGGTTTACACGCGTGTCGTTTGGCATGCAATCGGCTGTCCCCGCGGTTTTGCGCACGCTGGACCGTCGCCATGACCCAGCAAAACTTCCCGGACTGGTTTTAGCTGCTCGTCAGCTGGGTTTAGATGTCTCTGTTGATCTCATTTACGGCGCTCCGGGCGAAAGTCTGCAGGATTGGGAAGTTTCTCTTCGCGAGGCCATCGCAATGGAACCGGATCACATCAGTGCTTACGCGCTGGTGATTGAAGAGGGAACCAAGATGGGAGCTCAGGTAGCCCGCGGAGAGCTCCCCATGCCAGACCCTGACGATGAGGCCTCGAAATATGAAATTGCCGATCGCCTGCTGGGGGAGGCCGGATACGCCTGGTATGAGATCTCTAATTTTGCCCGGCGCGAATCGGGAGAAGAAGACTGTCCATCGACTCAGCTTCGTCATGCCTCGAAACACAACCTTGCCTATTGGCGCGACTGGGATTGGTGGGGGGTCGGACCCGGAGCGCACTCTCATGTCGGTCGCTATCGCTGGTGGAATGTCAAGCATCCCTCTGCCTATGCGCAGCGCGTTACTCAGGGGCTTTCCCCCGCGCAGGCAGGTGAAATTCTTGATGCGCAAACACGAGAAATGGAACGTGTTCTGCTTGCCGTGCGCACCAGTGAAGGGGTGGAAGCACCTCACGCTGGAGCAGAGCGCGACACTTTCCTCCAAGCGCTCCCGACTTTGGCCTCGGAAGGCCTCATCGAGTCAGCACCCGCTGCCCAAGGCCGCGCGATCGTCACTCTTCAGGGACGTCTATTGGCGGATTACGTGACTCGGTGCCTCTTGGGTTACTGAGTCCCCGGGGTTACTGAGCCTTCGCGGCTACTCAGTTAGGAGTCGCACAACTTCTCCACTTCCGAGTGTTGAAGCGTGCCAGGGGCACTCGCACTCATAGTGTTGTGCGGTGACTTCAGATATGTACGGGACAAATATCTTTGAATTCGACCCGCACCGCGATGGGCCGGGTGCTCGGCGACCGCGCTCGGTGGAGGTACCCATCGAGTACGGCATGGTGCTTGAGGATATTTCCAGTGGATGGGTTGGTGCGGTAACTCGCGTCGAAAAATCCGGGGGAGTGCACCTGGTTGAGCTTGAAGACCGTCGAGGCCGGAAGCGTTCTTTCCCCCTGGGAGGCGGGTTTTGGCTGGAGGGTAAGCCGATTATTGCGCTCCCTCCGAAGGCTGCTCCCGCTCAAAAAGCTCCTGCGCTCACCACTGCGGATGGTCGTGCGCTGACGAATTCGGGGTCGATCGCACCTGAGAAGCGCGTGGCTCGGGTTGCCAGGCAATCGCGCATCTGGGTTGAGGGTCGTCACGATGCGGAACTGATCCAGCACGTGTGGGGTGAGGATCTGGCCGATGTCGGCGTTGCCGTCCAGCTTCTAGAAGGTGTGGACCACTTAGAGGAAATCCTTGAGGTTTTTGGACCCACGAAGACCGTCCGTGCCGGAGTCCTGGTTGATCACCTGGTCCCGGGCTCCAAGGAATCGCGCATTGCCGAGGCCGTATCTATCCGTTGGGAAGACGCAGTGTTGGTCGTTGGGCACCCCTTCGTTGACATTTGGCAAGCTGTGAAGCCGCAGCGCCTGGGGCTCCAGGCGTGGCCGGATGTCCCCAGGGGGACCGATATTAAGCACGGAACCTTGGAATATTTGGGGTGGCCTCATGCAAACCAGGCGGATATTGCTCAGGGCTGGAAGCGGATCTTGTCAACCGTTCGTAACTACAAGGATCTTGAACCGGCACTTTTAGGTCGGGTTGAAGAGCTTATCGATTTTGTGACGCAGCCGGGGCTGGAATAAGTCGGCGGAAAGTGTTGATGAGGGGACGAAAAAGGTAATCCCGCGGTAAACTGGCACTCAGATAGTGTGAGTGCCAAATGAGGGAGGATGAATGAACGACCGTCGTCTGGACGTTCTGCGTGCCATCGTGTCCCAGTATGTCCACACACGCGAACCCGTCGGATCTAAAGCGATCGCGCAATCTCAAGACCTCGGCGTATCTTCGGCGACTATTCGCAACGATATGGCCGTCCTTGAAGAAGCTGGGCTGATCTACCAACCTCACACCAGTGCAGGACGTGTCCCAACGGATAAGGGCTATCGCGCCTTCGTTGATCAGCTGTCCACTCTCAAGCCGATGAGTCCGGCAGAACGCCAAGCCGTCGAGAAATTCCTGGCACATGCGCAGGATTTAGACGATGTCGTCATGAATACCGTGCGTTTGCTTGCTCAAGTGACGCATCAGGTGGCGCTCATTGAATACCCCGTTCATGCGCGCTCGACGCTCAGTCGAATTGAATGCGTTGACCTGTCAGATCAACGCTTGCTGGTTGTTGTTATTACCCAGCAGGGCAAGGTTTTTGAACGCCTGCGTGAGATGCCTCAAGACGTCACTCAAGATGATCTTTTGGCTGTCCGAGCGGTTCTTAATGCTGCTTACCAGGGAATGAGTGCTGCTCAGGTGCGTGCGCAATGTGAGGCGCTCTCTCAGACACTTCCCCCGACGCTGCTTGCATTTGCAACAGAGATGAGTGACACCGTCGCGACATTGCTTCAAGGGGAGCCCTCCTCGCGTATCGCAATGGCAGGAATGTCGAATCTTGCGCGCAGCGGTGTTGATTTCCACGATATTGCACCGGTCTTGGATGCTTTGGAAGAGCAGGTTGTCCTTCTTCGTCTTTTTGCTGAGATGGATGAAGGCAACGGCGATGTTCACGTGTCTATCGGCTCTGAAAACGGCCACGATGCTTTCGTTGAAACCTCTCTTGTCTCCGGAACCTACGCTTCCGGGGAAAACTCCGCGCACCTCGGGGTTCTTGGCCCCACGCGCATGGACTACGCCTCGACAATGTCCACGGTCCGCGCCGTGGCCTCGTACCTCTCTAAATTCCTGAATTCCACACACTGAACGGGTTACAAAAGGACATTCGTGAACGACGATTACTACGCAATCCTTGGAGTCTCTCGCGACGCTGACCAGAGCGAGATTAAGAAGGCCTATCGCAAGAAGGCCCGCGAAACTCACCCCGATTATGGCGGGGATGAGGAGGCTTTCAAGGCCGTGTCAGTTGCCTATGAAACCCTCTCCGACCCAGAAAAACGCCGCATGTACGACATCGGTGGTCCCGATGCTGCGCGTGGTGGTGGCTACGGTGCGGAGTCTTTCGATTTCGGTGACATTCTGACGACAATGTTCGGCGGCGCCTTTGGCGGAGGCTTTGGCGGGAATCAAGGACCTGCATCGCGAACTCGCCAAGGACGCGACCAGCTAACCCAAGTTGCAATTACCCTGAAGGACGCCGCTTTTGGTGCTCATCAGCAGATTTCGCTCAACACCTATGTGACCTGCGAAGTGTGCCACGGAGCCATGTGCGAACCGGGAACCGAAGCGGTGACCTGCACGACCTGTAAGGGACAGGGATACTCGATCCAGCAGCAGCGCACCATGCTGGGAACCATGCAAACTCAGGTTCCCTGCCCAAGCTGTCAGGGCTACGGAACCGTCATTGAACATCCCTGTCACGAGTGCTCCGGTCAGGGACGCGTTCGTGCGCATCGCACCTTGACCATCGATATCCCCGCCGGCGCGGGTGACGGAATGCGCCTACGTCTTGCCGGACAGGGCGAGGCCGGTCCCGGCGGTGGTCCCAACGGTGATCTCTACGTCGACATTGTTGAAAAGCGCGATCCTACTTTCTCGCGTCAGGGGGACGACCTGTACATGACGGTGACCGTTCCCATGACCGCAGCTGCCTTGGGAAGCACCTTTGAGCTGGAGACCTTGGATGGAGCCCAATCGGTGACTATTCAGCCCGGTACGCAGCCCGGCGATGAGGTTCGCTTGGATGGACTGGGTGTTGGACACCTCCAACGTCCCGGTCGCGGAGACCTCCACGTCGCAATTAACGTCGAAATCCCGCGCAAACTTGATGACCGCTCACGCGAGCTCCTTGAAGAGCTCTCCCAGGTTCGTGGAGAAGAAAGCGTCCGTCCTGAAAAGCGCGGATCCTCCTTCTTCGACAAGCTTCGCGAAACCTTCGGCGCCTAGTTAAGGACATCACCTGTATGACGCTTCCGGTTTTCATCGCTCCCGACGCGGACGCACTGCGTGCCTGCGCACGGGGAGATTCCTTCGTTCTAGACGGGGATGAAGGTTTTCATGCGGCAACCGTTCGCCGGATCGATGTCGGAGCCATGCTTGATGTCGTTGATGGGAGGGGGCTTCGTGCCCGCTGCACGGTTATCGATCGCGCGAAAAAGTCCCTGACGCTGAGCATTGACCACCTTGAGCGTGAGGAACAGCCCGCGATTGAACTAATGCTGATCCAAGCCCTCTCGACGGGTGGCCGCGATGAAATGGCCATCGAAATGGCAACGGAAGTTGGCGTTGACGCAGTAATGCCGTGGCAGGCAAATCGCAGTGAGGTCCGCTGGAAGGGCGAAAAAGCCGCGAAGGGTATGCGAAAGTGGGAATCCACCTTGCGATCAGCGACGAAACAATCGCGACGCGCTTTTATCCCGCGCCTTGAAGAAGCCCGTTCATCTGCTGCCTTAGCGCAATGGATTGCGCAGAATGCTCAAGATGGCGCTTGGGTTCTGGTCTGTCACGAGAGCACCGATCACCGCCTGAGCGAGCTCCTTCCCGAGCTGCGCGGGCTTAGTGCTCACGCCTCCTCGGCCTCGGCCGCCCAGTCCCAGCCTTCTTGTCCTCGCAAGATCGCCGTTATCGTTGGCCCTGAAGGTGGGGTTGACCCCGATGAGCTTTCCCTTTTCGAGGCCGCGGGAGCGAAAATCTGCCTGCTGGGGAATACCGTCCTTCGCGCGTCAAGCGCCGGACCCGTTGCGCTTTCACTGATCAGCGACGCTATTGGGAGATGGTGAAATGGACGCCAAACGAATCGATATTCCCCGCGGCGTGGATCCCGTCGTACTTTTTGGAACTTCAGACCGCGTTTTGCGAGCTCTTGAAAACGGCTTCCCCCAGGTCCGCTTCACCTTACTTGGTCGCACCTTGTCCATGATTGGGCCAGAAGGAATTGTGGATATGGCCGCTCAGCTGGTCGAAGAGCTCATTGAACTTGCTCGGGATGGGCATTCTCTTGACGCTGACGGCGTTGAACAGGCAATTGCCCTGCTCATGACGGCTAGCTCTACGGATGAACGCCCCCAAGAAATTCTGCGCTCGCGGGGACGGTCCATTCGACCGCAATCTGCCGGGCAAAAAGCATATGTCGAGGCGATTCAGCGTTCGACCATCGTCTTTGGATTGGGGCCGGCCGGTACCGGAAAGACCTACCTGGCGATGGCCCAAGCGGTATCCTCCCTGCTTTCCGGACAGGTGCGCCGAATTGTTCTGACGCGCCCAGCGGTTGAAGCGGGAGAAAACCTGGGTTTCCTTCCGGGCACGCTCACGGACAAGATCGATCCCTATCTACGTCCGCTCTATGACGCCCTGGGAGACATGATGGATCCGGATGCGCTGCCAAAACTTATGGCCTCTGGTGCGGTTGAGGTCGCGCCTTTGGCATATATGCGCGGACGAACACTCAATGATTCATTCATCATCTTGGACGAGGCTCAGAACACGACGCTTGCACAGATGAAGATGTTCCTGACCCGTTTAGGCTTCAACTCAAAGGTTGTTGTTACCGGTGATGCTTCACAGATTGACCTAGCGGGGGAGCGCTCCAGCGGCCTCTTGGTCATTGAAGATATTCTCAGTGGCATCGATGACATAGAATTTTGTCATCTGACAAGCGCCGATGTTGTGCGTCATCGCCTTGTCGGCCAGATTATTGACGCATACGAACGTTGGGACGAATCCATGGCCAGCCTCAAAGCACGCCGTGACCGTTCCCTGCACACCCGTACCCGACACAATGGACGCTGAGTCATGACTGAAGTTCTTAACGAAACCGACTACCAGATCGACTGTGAAGAGTTCGTGCGCTTGGCCGACTTCGTGCTCAGCGCCATGCATGTCTCCACAGAGGTCGAGCTCAATATCATTTTCATCGACCCCGAACCCATGGAAGAACTCCATGTTCGCTGGCTGGATCTAGAAGGTCCGACCGATGTCATGAGTTTCCCCATGGACGAGCTCCGTCCGGGTACTGCGGATCACCCGACGGAATCGGGAACGCTGGGCGATATTTGCATCTGTCCGCAGGTTGCGGAGCAGCAAGCTCGCCAGGCCGGACATTCCTCGGTTGAAGAAATGCTCTTCTTGGCGACTCACGGCATGCTTCACCTTCTGGGTTATGACCATGCAGAACCCGCTGAAAAAGAAGAAATGTTCACCCTGCAACGCCAGCTCCTCTTGAGCTTCCTCGCACAGCGATGATCGAAGCTGCTATCCCCGTCGCGGGGATGAGTATCCTTGCCGCAATTGCTCTTCTGAGTGCAATGGTTTTTGCGGCAAGTGAGTTTTCGATCGCTAAGCTCACCCACGCCGCGGTTGAAGACCTGATCGAGGACGACAAAAAGAACGCCCGAGCCCTGTTCAAACTGGTTGATCAGCGTCGCTTAGTTATTTTTGTCCTTCGAGGCGTACGCACCTTCCTGCAGGTTGTCTTTGCCGTTTCAATGGCGACCATTGCTCTGCATTTTTCACACCACTGGTGGCTGGGAGGGCTAGTTGCAATCGTCATTGTGACGATTGTGCAATTCTTTGCCAACAGCATCATTGCCACGCGCTGGGCACAGCGCAATCCCACCGGTATCGCGCTCTTCTTCACGCCCCTGATGAGCCGTTTGGTCGCAATTGCGCATTTCTTCTCGCCGGCCGCCCAGAAGGTCAAGGCCTATCTTCCGCAGTCTGAGCGAACCGAAGCTGAGATGCGTGCAGACATGGCAGATGAACTGCGTGAAATGGTTGACCGTGTTGGCGAAACCGAAGGCTTTGAAGAAGAAGACCGAGAGATGCTGCGCTCGGTTTTCGAATTAGGGCATACCTTGGTTCGTGAGGTGATGGTCCCGCGGACCGAAATGCTGACGATCGCATTCGATGTTCCGGCTCGGAAGGCATTACGCCTCTTTGTACGCTCCGGTTTCTCGCGTCTGCCCGTTATTGGAGAGGGCACCGACGACGTCCGCGGAATTTTGTTCTTTAAGGATGTCGTTCAGCGCCTTGAAAACCATGATGGAGAACATGAACTTCGCGCCGATCAGATGATGCGTCCTGCCGAGTTCACCATCGAAATGAAGCCTGTCGATGACCTGCTGCGTCAGATGCAGTCCGAACACTTCCACCTGGCGATGGTCGTCGATGAATATGGCGGGATCTCGGGCCTCGTTACCCTCGAAGACATCATTGAAGAAGTCGTCGGCGAACTCACCGACGAACACGATCGCAACACCATCGAGCCCGAAGAAATTTCCCCGGGCGTCTGGCGCGTTCCTTCGCGTTTCTCCATTAGCGAGCTCGGAGAGCTGTGGGGATTGGAACTCGAAGACGAAGACGTTGATTCCGTTGGCGGCTTGCTGGCCAAAGCGATTGGCCGTGTTCCGCTTCCGGGGGCAACTGGCGATATGCTCGGTGTGCACATGGTTGCCGAAGAAGCCCGAGGCCGCCGTCGCCAAGTTGGCACAATTGTCTGTTCCTATGTCCCTGAAACCCAGACCGAAGACTCTGAAGATCACCAGGAGTGAGAAAGATGCATTTCCCCAGCGATGATGAATTGATGGCCGGTCCGAACGCCTTCGAAGGCGTGGATCTCGATGCTCTTGAACTTCCTGATGAGGACTCGCAGGACGTTGAAGACGTCGATGCTGAGCTTGACGAGGCCGATGATGAGCGCGCCCACGACGTTGAGGATTCCGTCCAATCCTTGCGTCAACTCCGCGCGGAAACAAATGCGGGTGCAGACATCATCGTTCCCGATTTCCCTGAGGACTTTCGTGCGGGCTTTATTTCTATTGTTGGTCGCCCCAATGTCGGAAAGTCGACGCTGACCAACGCTCTTGTTGGTCATAAGGTCGCCATCACCTCGGGCCGCCCCGAAACGACACGTCACAACATTCGCGGGATCGTCCACGGCGAAAACTACCAGCTGGTATTGGTTGATACGCCCGGATACCACCGTCCGCGCACTCTGCTGGGTAAGCGCCTCAATGACATGGTTCGCGAGGCCTTGGCCGAAGTTGATTGCGTGGTCTTCTGCATGCCTGCGGATCAGCGCATCGGGCCGGGAGACCAGTTCATTGCTCGCGAGCTGCGTTCTGTGCGACGCCCCGTGATTGCGGTGGCGACAAAGTGCGATAGCGTGCCGCGCGAACGCGTGCTTGAACACCTTCTGGCTATTGAAAAGCTGGGGGAGTGGAGCGCGATTGTTCCCGTCTCTTCTTTCAAGCACGAAGGCATTGATCGCCTGCGTGAAGTTTTAGCGGAAAAGGTTCCCCTGTCCCCGCCCCTGTACCCCCAGGATGACATCTCGGATGAATCTCGCGAAACGATGATCGCAGAATTCATTCGCGAGGCCGCACTGGAGGGCGTGCGCGATGAGCTTCCGCACTCGCTTGCGGTGAAGGTCGAAGAGATCATTGAACGCCCCAAGCGTGAGGGCGATGATCGTCCGCCTCTACTGGATATTCACGTCAATGTTTACGTCGAACGCAATTCCCAAAAGGCCATCATTATTGGCAAGAAAGGTTCGCGTTTGAAGGAGATCGGCACCCGGGCCCGAGCGCATATTGAAGAATATCTGGGGCGTCGCGTGTACCTGGATCTGCATGTGCGTACCGCAAAGGACTGGCAGTCCGACCCGAAGATGCTTCAGCGTTTGGGCTTCTAATACCTGAACGTGGGGGATACAACAAAAGGATCCTGACCAGGGTCCCGAGCTTTGCTGTCTTCTTCGTGGCATGCTTATCCCGTGAGCGAAAATCCCCAGAACCCTAACGCCTCAGCGCCTTTACCGTTTGACCAGGACGACGCATCACTGACTGTGCACCGCATGGCTGCACATGATCGTCTGTCCCATCAGTCCCGAGTCGTCCTGCGCCTTGGCCAGATGCTTCTTTCTGCCGGCGCGGGCTCGTACCGCGTGAAGGCTTCGATGCGGACCTGTGCCGAGGCCGTTGGTATTGAGAAGCACCATGCTCAGGTGACCTTTACCGAGATCGTTGCGACAGCTTATGCGAATGGTACTTTCCGTACCGAGCTTGCTGAGCAGCGTCTTCTGGGAGTGAATGCGGACAAGATTGACCGCATTACAAACTACTTGGCATCCATTGAAGGCAAGCAGGTGCTTGTTGAGGATGTTGATAAGGCTCTTGACCGGATCGAACGCGTGAAGCCACTGTATGGCTGGCTAGCAAATGCCCTTGCTTCCGGTTTAGCCTGTGCGGCCTTCTCCTTCCTCAACGCTGGAGGATGGGTTGAGTGCACTGTCGTGGCAATTGCCGCCTTCTTCGGACAGTTCCTCCGTCGCCAGATGCTCAAGCGACACATGAACCACTTTGGTGTGTGGATGCTTTGTGGTGCAGTTGCTTCTGCTATCTACATTCTGTGCGTCTATATGGCTCAGAAATATCTGGGTGTTGAACCCACACATCAAGCGGGCTTCATTTCTGCGTTGCTCTTCTTGGTTCCTGGCTTCCCATTGGTGACAGGAATTATTGACCTAGTCCGTCACGACTTTGCGGGTGGTATTCAGCGAATCGTGTATGTTGCAATGCTCGTGGTCTCTGCGGGCGTTGCGGTATGGACAATTTCGGAGGTCTTCAATTGGTCAGTCACTCCGCAATACATCGTTGAGCTTCCGCCGATTATTCACTTTGCATTGCGCTTCTTTACCAGCTTTGTTGCGGCGTATGGCTTCGCGATGCTCTTTAATTCTCCACCTAAGGTATGTACGGCTGCCGCTCTTATCGGTGCGGCTATTAATACCGGTCGTATCTTCCTTGCGGTTGTCGTGGGGGTTCCGGTCCCCGCGGCGGTTGGGCTTGCAGCGCTTGCAGCTGGTCTTCTTGCGGCAGCAGTTGCAAACCGCACGCGCTTCTCGCGTGTGACACTCTCCGTTCCCGCGGTGGTCATCATGATCCCGGGTGTGCCCCTGTACCGTTCGCTCACATACTTGAACAATGGGCAGACTATGGACGCATTGGCACAGCTCTTTACCGTCCTCTTCACGATTGTTGCGATTGGTATCGGCCTGGCGATTTCACGAATGCTTACTGACCGCGCGTGGCTCATGGAGAAACCGGTGAGTGTCCCCAAGCTCGAGGAATACGACGCCGAGTAAAGGCGAGCACGCCAAGTAAACACTGTCCACCATGTGCACTCAAAGTGCCAGTATCAGTGGGTCTTCATAGACTGAAGGTGTGAAGACTACATCGAATGTTCCTCGTCCTGCAGGTTCTGGAATGCCCACGGTCAAGTACCGAGCATTCCTTGATACGAACCCTGTTGACCTTCCTGACCGTCAGTGGCCTTCGAAGCGCATTACCCACGCGCCTCGGTGGATGTCGACGGATCTACGCGATGGAAACCAAGCTCTGATCGAGCCCATGGATCCGGCGCGTAAGCGCAAGATGTTTGATCTTCTTGTTCGCATGGGATACAAGGAAATCGAAATTGGATTCCCCTCGGCTTCACAGACTGATTTCGAGTTTGTTCGTTCTCTGTTGGAAGACGACGCCCTTCCCGAGGATGTCACTATTTCGGTGCTTACTCAGTCGCGCCCCGAGCTTATTGAGCGTACCGTCGAATCGCTGATTGGCTTCCCCCGCGCGACCGTGCACTTGTACAACGCAACCGCTCCGGTTTTTCGTGAGGTTGTCTTCCACGCAGACCGCGAGCAGACCATTGAGCTCGCCCGCTTCGGTACGCGTGAAGTCATTGCACAGGCCGAACGCCAACTGGGTGACGAGACCATCTTTGGCTTCGAATATTCACCCGAAGTTTTTATTGATACCGAGCGTGATTTCGCACTGGAAGTGTGCGAAGCCGTTATGGACATCTGGCAGCCCCAAGATGGCCGCGAGATCATCCTCAACCTGCCCTCGACCGTTGAACGCGCGACCCCCAATGTCTTCGCCGACCAGATCGAGTACATGTCGCGTAACCTTTCCCGACGCGAGCACATTGCGCTGTCTGTTCACCCGCACAATGATCGTGGAACCGGTGTCGCCAGTGCTGAACTTGCACTCCTCGCCGGCGCAGACCGCATCGAAGGCTGCCTCCTGGGACAAGGCGAACGCACAGGTAACGTTGACCTGCTGACCTTGGGACTGAATCTTTTCAGCCAGGGAATTGATCCGGGCATCGACTTCTCGGACGTCGATGAGATTCGCCGCACCGTGGAGCACTGCACTCAGATGGAGGCTTCGCCGCGTTCTCCCTATGTCGGCGATTTGGTGTACACCAGCTTCTCGGGCTCTCACCAAGACGCCATCAAGAAGGGCTTTGCTGCTCGTAAGACGAAGGTGGACGCCGCAGGGGGCGATGAGAACGCAGTGGTCTGGGAGCTTCCCTACCTGCCGATCGACCCCCACGACGTTGGCCGCTCCTACGAGGCCGTTGTGCGCGTGAATTCCCAGTCCGGTAAGGGTGGGGTTGCCTACCTCATGTCGCGGGCACACAACCTGGAGCTGCCTCGCCGCCTGCAGGTGGAGTTCTCGCGAATTGTCCAGCGCCACACCGACACTTACGGTGGAGAAATCAACGCAGAGACGCTGTGGAAGATCTTTGCGGACGAGTATTTGCCGACAAGCGCAGCTCCCGGCCTTCAGCCGTGGGGACGCTTCGAATTGCGTAAGTCCCAGGTGGGAACGGTCGACGATGAGCATGTTGAATTGCATGCAGAGCTCACGGACAACGGTGTGCTCACTGCAATCGATGCAAACGGAACCGGACCGATTGATGCCTTCGTCTCAGCCCTGCATCAATTCGATTTGGACGTGCGCATCTTGGACTACTCCGAGCACGCAATGAGCCAGGGACGCGATGCGAAGGCTGCTTCTTACGTCGAAGCAGCTGTTGACGGAAAGATCGTCTGGGGCGTTGGGATTGACTCTTCGATTACCCGTGCGTCATACAAGGCCGTGATCTCCGCAGTGAACCGTTCACTTCGAGATCAGTAAGTAGGTTTTAAACAACGCGCACTTTGTGGTGAGTGAGTAATCGCCCAGCGCAGCGTATAGGTGAGGGGGCATCGCTAAGATGCCCCCTCACCTGTTTTTCTCCTCGCTAATGCAGGGAAAAAGAAGTCTTACGCGGAAGCTTAGTTGGCCTCGTTCGAGGGGAAATCGCCACCGGCAATCTCATCAAGAAGCTCAAGGGAAGGAATGAAGAATACCTGACCAAAGAGCACATGCGAGAAGGTCAGCAGGTAGTCCTTCTTCGCGACCATATTCGTGATCATGCCCTTGGTGACGCTCCAACGCGCAGAGTAGCCGATGAAGTAGGTGCCGGTGATACCTGCGGCGGGGTCAGAAAAGGGCACGTTCATGCGAACGATCTTGTTTTCTTCGCCATCGACGATGAACTTTGAGGAAACATTGTGTGCGTTCGCTGCCTTCGCGTCGTCATCAAGTTCAAGGTCGGTGAACTTCTCGCGTCCGATTGCACGCTCTTGCTCAGCGGTGCCCAGTGAACGCCACGCATCCATGTCGTGAATCCACTTTTGAGCAAAAGCGTAGGAACCTCCTACGAATTGGGGGTCCTCGTCGCCAATTTCTGCCCAGAAGGGGGCATCGGCATTTGTTGGATTTTCAGTGCCGTCAATGAAACCGATGATTGCTCGGCCTTCGAGGTAACGGAAGCCGTGAGTCTCATCCACGACCGTCGCGAAGTCCTTGAAGGACAAACGGTACTGCTCGGCTACTTCGTAGACCACGGCCTCGCGCTGTGCGCGAATATGAAGGAAGAGGTCAGCATCTTCGCCGATGCCTTCGGGCATGGTAATGGAAGGATCGTCCTGATTCGTTAGTCCAGTGAATTCCTCAAGTTCCTTCGGTCGGGGTGCACCCGGGAAGAGGTAGTCCCAGCCCTTACGGCTCACGCCCAGTGCAACGCGCAGATCATCGTTTTGGGCTCGGATCTTCATCGAACGGTTGATCGCCTGGCTGCGATCGGCGAAGTCACGGAAGGCCTCTAGCTCTGCGGCCTGATCCTTGCGATTGAATCGCAGGTAAACGAAAAGGACGCACTCGCCGGCATCTTTGTACACGTCTTGGGGATGAGTTGACATGATGGCCTCCACTCGCAGTTTTTCATTCGTCTTCGATGATAGGCCGCTTGAGGTATTGAGGGTGGGAGGATGCAGGGAGGAAATTCAGCGCAGCGGCGGGGGAGGCGTGGTGGAATAACGTTTCAAGGCAGCAAGAACGCTTCCGCGCATGATCACTTCGATGTTCTCTACCAGAATGTACGGGTCGGTGCGCATATCTTGGTTCAGCCAATGTAAGACATGTGCGACGACACTCAATGTGAAGTGGTCGATGATGAAATCACGATATTGAGCGGAAAGAGGCGAAAAAACTGGAGTCACGGTGTCGTTATCGGTGTCCTGCTTAGGTGTTTCCCCTTCGAGCTCAGTGATAATTGCAGCCATCATTTCGCGGAACGCCTGGTAAAAAAATTCTTCCACCTCTTTACGGCTGAGCGAGGAGACGACCGCGTAGGTCTGCTCGCGGTGCTGACGCATATAGACCAAGAGATCGCAGAGGCCATCCGACCACTCCTGGTAGGTTGCATGAGCCATGATGTGCGCGACGATCTCACGCTCGAAAACCCAAGCCCCCAAGGACATGACATCGGGGAAGTGATAGTAAAAAGCCTGCCTAGTGACACCGGCTCGTTCGGTAAGGCGGCGGACTGTGACCCTCGTAATTGGTGTTGAACGCAACTCGTCTTTGAGGGCAGCCCCAAGCTTCTCGCGGGTGTTTTCTGCACTGGTAGACATAACTTCCTTGATGGGATCGATTCGCGTTCAGGCATGCGTATGAGCCGCACTCCTTTGAGTATTAGACACTTTCGAAATGATGTCCAATGACTCCTGCTGAAAACAACCTTAATGTTTCCTTATCAGCTTATTTCATCAAAGGAGTTGGAGAGTTGTTCCTCTTTGAATCGATCCCCTGGTATTCCTGGCTCGCCTGGTTTGGAGTCCTTGCTGCTCTGATCATTGGCAACGAGATCACCCGTCGCTGGAAGTGGGCAGGAATCGCAGTATTTATTGTTCTTCCCATCGTTCTGACAATTTTCGTCTGGCCCACGACAGCGGGACCGGATTCCTCAACGGGAACCTGGTTCCACTGGGTCAAGGTGTACTCTGCCCTTGCCGGATGTCTGGGCTTCATGGCAATCCGTTACATTCCCAAGTTGCAGACGAATCGTTGGGCGCTTGCTTTCCCGCCGGCGATTTTGGCCATTAACATCACCGAGGCCTGCATCCGTGACTTCCAAGTCGGTGCCATGGGTGTGCGTGAGATGGTCGACGGAGTCTTCATGGTTTCAGGCCCCTGGAATTACATGAACGGTATCGCCGGTCTGCTTAACCTCCTGACGATCTGTGGGTGGTTTGGAATCTTTATCTCTCGCGATAAAGAAAAGGACATGATCTGGCCCGATATGCTCTGGTTCTGGATCATCGCCTACGATCTGTGGAACTTCGCCTACGTTTACAACTGCGTGGGAGACCACTCCTTCTACGCGGGTGCTGCACTGCTGATTTCCTGCACCATCCCCGCCTTCTTCATTAAACGAGGCGCGTGGCTCCAGCACCGTGCGCACACCCTCGCACTGTGGATGATGTTCACCATGGCAGTTCCTTCCTTCGTGACTTCGTCGAAGTTTGCGGTTAACGCTTCGCACAACGACGCGGCTCTGATGACTGTTTCCGCGATCGCACTCGCGGCTAACGTGGCTGTTGCGCTCTACCAGATCTACGTGATTGTCCGTCGGCGTAAGAACCCGCTGCGCGATGAGCTCTACACCGATCTCGAGGCATACAAGAGCGTTCGCGAGGCCAATATCTGAGTGTTCGTGATCTAGATCCTTCACATAGTCCACAACTATCCGGACGATGCGGGATCTGAAATCTCGCAGGCATATTGCGCTTGGGGCCTTTCGGCCCCAAGCGCAATTTTGTGTCGTGGCGGGCCTGCTCTGGCAGGGAATGTGAAAATAAGAGAGTGATCAGGAGCTATAGGGATGAGGCCGTGGTTTTGCGTACGCAAAAGCTGGGCGAGGCCGACCGAATCATCTGGCTCCTAACCTCTGAACACGGCCAGATTCGGGCGGTCGCAAAAGGTGTTCGCCGAACAACATCGAAGTTCGGAGCGCGACTTGAGCCCTTCTCCGTTGTTGATATTCAGCTTCACCGTGGGCGGAGCCTCGACACGATTATTCAGGTAGAAACAATTGCCTCGCACGGGGAATTGCTCGCAGCGGATTACGAGTTGTACTCGCGTGCTTCGGTCATCGTCGAAACCGCAGATAAGCTTTCGAGCGATGGAGATGATGGAACCCACCAGCAGTATCTTCTGCTGGTCGGAGCTCTCCATGCGCTTTCTCATCGCCGGCACGACCCGGCTCTGATCTTGGCCTCGTATATGCTTCGCGCCTTGGCCATCGCAGGGTGGGCGCCATCGTGTTACGACTGCGCAGTGTGCGGCAGCGAAGGACCGCACCTTGGTTTTTCCATTACTGAGGGCGGAGCCGTGTGTGATAACTGCCGTCCGCCCGGTGCCTCGCTTCCCGCTCCCGATTCGATGGAATTGATGGGTGATCTTCTCAGTGGTGATTGGGAAAGCGCGGATAGCGCACCGACGTGGGCTCGCAGCGAGATGATGGGCCTGGTCTCTAGTTACACTCAATGGCATATCGAACGACGACTGAAATCCCTGCAACTCCTGGAAAGGAGCCCGCACGCATGAGCCCCGAAATTGCGTCACTGACGCCCAAGGAACGCGCTCCCAAAGACCCACGTCAGCCGGTCGCAGGACCGGGGCAGTGGCCTCGGCAAGCACCTGAATTTGCAGCCGGGGAAGTGCCACGCCACGTCGCCATCATCATGGACGGCAATGGACGCTGGGCCAATGAACGGGGGCTTGCGCGCACAGAAGGCCACCGGGCTGGTGAGTATGCGCTTCTCGACACAATCGCCGGGGCTATCGATGCCGGTGTGCGCTATCTATCCGTCTATACCTTCTCAACGGAAAACTGGAAGCGGTCGCCAGCAGAGGTTCGCTTCATCATGAGCTACGCCAGTAATGTTTTGGCTCGACGAACGGACCTGCTGAATGAGTGGGGAGTTCACGTCCGGTGGAGCGGTCGCGAGCCGAAACTGTGGAAATCGGTCATTCACGCTTTGGAGCGTGCAGAAGAAAAGACGCATGACAACACCACTTTGGATTTGGTGATGTGCGTGAATTACGGGGGCCGTGCAGAAATAGCAGATGCTGCGCGCTCAATTGCCCAAGATGTCGCCGCAGGGCGTTTGTCGCCGCGCGGGGTAAATGAACGAACTTTCGCTCGCCACCTGTATCTGCCCGATGTTCCCGATGTTGATTTGATGATCCGAACTTCGGGGGAGCAGAGGCTTTCGAACTATATGCTCTGGCAAATGGCCTATGCGGAGTTCATGTTTAGTCCTAAGCCGTGGCCGACCTTTGACCGCGAAGCTCTGTGGGACTGCCTTCTTGAATACGCTGGACGTGAGAGGCGTTTTGGCGGTGCGCAGGACCGCGTGGCTGGCGGGGCTGGCGCTTAGGGCCTCGTAGCTGGCGGGGCTGGCGAAATAGCCGAGGTGGCGCTTTGTAGCGCCTCGTTCCTGCCCCCTCCACGCTAGCTCCACATGAAGTCGGTGAATGTCACAGGTTATGCCC
>JBHRQN010000019.1:0-27790 GCA_042645485.1 Pauljensenia sp. | reverse complement strand
CCAACGCTGAGAACGAATACGCATGGACCCACGACGGCGGCGCGATCATCTTCCCGGCAGCAACAAGCGCTCTTGACAAGCTCGTTGCAAACCCGCCGGAGATCGCAAACGACCCGGTCTTCAAGGCTGCTTACGAAGAAGCCGCTAAGGCTGCAAAGGACGCCGAGGCCTACACCGACGTCTTCTACACCACCGGTGCTGTTCAGGACAGCCTGGTTGAGAACGTGAACAAAGCAATCCGCGGAGAGGTCGATGCAAAGACCGCTCTGAAGACTGCACAGGATCAGATGAACAAGAAGCTCAAGGCTCTTGGCGAATGATCTAACCCTTGCCGGGGCGAAACCACAGTGCGTTTCGCCCCGGCAAAACCTCTAAACAGCACCGAAGGACCTGACAATGTCGTCGCGTACAGGACGTGCCCCAAGCCGATCTCTTAATGGGGCAGCGCGTTTTCGCCCGGGATGGATGCCTTGGATCTGGATTACACTCCCGGTCTTGGCAATTATTACTTTCTACATTTATCCCTTCATCACAACGGTTTTCGTGTCTTTCACGAAGACCAAACCGCTGAGGAAAATTGGTCCCTTCATCGGGATCGAAAACTACACCTACGTTCTGAACGACCCGGAATTCTGGGGATCTCTGCGCAACTCACTCATCTACGCGGTCTGCGTTGTTCCTTTGATGGTGCTTCTCCCTCTTCTTCTTGCGCTCTTGGTCAAGTCCTATGTTCCAGGAATCGGATTTTTCCGTGCGCTCTACTATCTGCCGGCGGTTTCCTCGCTGGTCGTCATCTCATTGGCGTGGCGCTACTTGCTCAATGAGAGAGGTCCCGTCAATAACCTCCTGACCTCGTGGGGGATGGATACGGTTCCCTTCCTCTCGAATCAGTGGCTGATCCTGTTCTGCGCCATGCTCATTACCCTGTGGCAAGGCTTGCCCTACTACATGATTCTGTACTTGTCCGCCTTGGCGAACGTTGATAAGTCTCTGTACGAGGCCGCCGAGCTTGACGGGGCAGGAAGTGTCCGTCGTTTCTTCACCGTTACTGTTCCCGGTGTCAAGGTCATGATGTTCTTGGTTGCGACACTGACAACGATTGGCTGTCTCAAGATCTTTACCGAGGTCTACCTGCTTGGTGGAACCGCTTCACCAACGAAGACTTTGACCATGTACATCCGAGATTGGACCGATCCAACGTATGGCTCTCTGGGCAAGGGCGATGCCGCCTCGGTGTGCCTCTTCCTCATCACCTTCGGATTCATCATTGCCTCCCAGAAGCTCCAGAGGAAGGCTGAAGATCAATGAGCACCGCATCTGCAACTAGCACAGCCACGTCCTCGTCGAAGTTCGCACAGTGGCGTAAGGCTCGCAAACTTGAAAATCAGTCACGAAATGTGGCATCGCGCCAGATCAAGGGTTCTCGCCTTGTTCTGCGCTACATCACGCTGGTCGTCGTCGCGATCCTTATGGTCGGCCCGCTTCTGCTTCCTCTCCTTGCGGCATTCAAGGCACCTGGAGAGTCCGTCTTCGGCCAGGGCGCCACGATCTTCCCGCAGCATTGGTCATTGGCCGCCTTCGCGACACTGTTCAAACAAACCGGAATCCTGCGAGCAATTGGTAACTCGGTCATCGTCGCGGCACTGACGGTCATTTCAAACATCATCTTGTCCTGCCTGGGCGGGTACATGCTTTCGCGGCGTGGGTGGACCGGCCGCAACATCATGTACTTCGTTGTCCTCTCGGCAATGATCTTCCCCTTCGAATCGATCATGCTGTCCCTGTACTCGATGATGGTGTCGATCGGAACATACAAGACGCTCACCAGTGTGTGGATGGTTGCCATGATTGGCCCCTTCCAGATCCTCATGATGCGCGCAGCTTTCCTTGGAATTCCAGAAGAAATTGAAGATGCAGCACTGATTGACGGCGCGGGTGAATGGTCGCGTTTCTGGAGGATTTTCCTCCCTCAGGTGCGTGGAACTCTCACGGTTGTTGGCCTAACGTCCTTCATCGGTGCCTGGTCTGACTTCCTCTTCCCGCTGCTCATGCTGGTCGATAACGATAAGCACACCTTGATGCTTGAACTGACGGCAATTCAAAATTCCGCTCAGGGAACGACGTACCAATTGGTTTTGGCCGGTGCTGTTGTGGCATTGGTTCCGGTTGTCCTAGTCTTTGCTTTCTCGCAGAAGTACTTCTTCCGCGGGATTGAAGACGGCGGTTTGAAGTTCTAGACCTTTAAGGCATAACTCATGAGTGACGAACTGAGTGAAGATTTTGCCCCCGACGCGCTAGAGGCCGCAGGTGCTCTGCGTCAATATCCAGATCCCGGATATATTTGGCCCTCAGACCCGCGTACCCTCGCCGCCCTAGAAAAGTGGAGGGACCATAAGGTCGGTGTCATCATCCACTGGGGAATCTTCTCTCACATTGGACAGGATGGTTCGTGGTCACTGCACCGCCAGCGTTTGGGTGGCTTCACAGATCCGCCTGAAGACTGGAAGGGGAGCGACGAGGAATACCACACCTGGTATTGCGATCAGGCTCGCACCTTCACCGGAGAGGACTTTAACGCCGAGGAATGGGCATCAGCGTGCGCAAAGGCGGGAATGCGCTATCTGGTCTTTACGACAAAGCACCACGATGGCTACGCCATGTACGACACCGATTTCTCGAACTTTAAGTCGACCAGTGAAGAAGCGGGGCTGGGACGCGATATTGTCCGCGAGATGTTCGATGCCTTCCGTGCGCACAACCTGGAGACAGGTGTTTATTTCTCGAAGGCGGATTGGAACCATCCGGGATATTGGGATCGCGCACGCACGATCACTGACCGCTATCACAACTTCGATATCGAGACGCATCCTGCAAAGTGGGATTCCTTCGTTCGTTACACCCACAATCAGATCGATGAGCTGCTGCGCAACTATGGCAAGGTCAATGTGCTGTGGCTCGACGCAGGATGGGTTCGCGAACCCGATGAGCCGATCGATATTGATCAGATAGCCGAGCACGCCCGCGAGCTCCAACCCGATATTTTGGTCGTGGATCGTGAGGTTCACGGGGCGAACGAGAACTACCGAACTCCCGAGCAGGAAGTCCCCGAGGATATCCGACTCTATCCCTGGGAATCATGCATCACCATGACTCGCGGGTGGTGTTCGATGCGCCCCGAGGAACCGATCAAGCCCATGCGCCATATCATCTCCAATCTTTTGGCGATTGTGTCTCGAGGCGGCAACTACTTGATTGGGATCGGCCCCGATGCCCAAGGGCGCATGTCGAGCTGGATCAAGCGGGGCCTCGACGAGCTCGGCAAGTTCCTGGACGTCAACGGAGAGGGGATCTACGCAACTCGTCCGTGGACGGACATCGACCAGGTGTCGGGGGAAGAAGGCTGGTCGTGGTACGCGACGCGGCCCAAAGACGATGGCCAGCGAGTCTTCTTCTTTGGGATGCCCCCGGCTGCGCCCGCTGACGAGGCCGCAGAACTTTCCCTTGAAGAGGCGACTTTTAGCCCTTCTGGCCTTGCGTCAACGTGGCTTGAGATCCCCGGGAAAGTTTCCCAGGCACGAATCCTTGGAAGCGCTGAACCCGTCGTCGTTGAGAATCGTGAAGGCTCAACACGCCTCGTGATTCCGCAGACGGATCTGCGCTACGCAATCGGACTCGAGGTCACCTTCTCAGCCTGAGTGATTCGACGCGGTGATCTGAGCCCTTCGTAAAGACCATCGTTGCGCGCTCGCGGGTTGGGGCAATGTTCTCCAAGAGGTTCGGGAGGTTGATTTCTTCCCAAATCGAGCGAGCCGTGGCCTCGGCCTGAGCATCGGTCAGTGAAGCGTAGGTGCGGAAGAAGGAATCTTCACGAGTGAATGCGGTTTGGCGCAGCGTGAGGAAACGATCCACGTACCACTGCTCGATGTTGTCTGGTGAAGCATCAACGTAAATGCTGAAATCGAAAAAGTCGGAGACGGCAACCGGCATCACTCCGGGACCCCACTTGGGGGGTTGGAGGACATTGAGTCCTTCAACGATCAGGATGTCGGGGCAATCGACGACAATGCTTTCACCTTCGACAATGTCATAAACGACATGCGAGTAGACGGGCGCTTGGACATGACGCTTCCCTGACTTTACTGCCGAGAGAAAGGAAATGAGCGCGGGGCGGTCGTAGGATTCGGGAAAACCTTTTCGCCCGAGCAGGCCTTTGGAACGGAGCACTGCGTTGGGGAAAAGGAAACCGTCCGTGGTGATCAGGTCAACTCGTGGGGTTTTCTCCCAACGTGAAAGCAAGAAACGAAGAAGGCGTGAAACGGTTGATTTGCCCACTGCAACTGAGCCACCGATACCGATGACAAAAGGTACATGAGTGCGGCACGGGCGCATGAGGAAACGTGAGCGCTCCTGCTCGATCCGTCGATGTCCCTCAACGTAGAGCTGGAGAAGCGCGGTCAAAGGGCGATAGATCGCATCGACCTCGGCAATATCGATGGGGTCGCCAAGGGTTGCTAGGCGCGCCAAATCAGTATGCGTCAGGGGAAGGGGAGTACGGTCTGCCAGTTTGTCCCACTGGGCACGCGAATAGAAGTCGAAGGGAGAGTCTTCGGAAGTGGTGCTGTCGCTCACAGTCAATATTGTGGCAAGCCCGTGGGAGCTTAAGCCAATTAATGATCCTTATTCTGCAAAAGTGTTACCTATCGCGCAGCCCAGATAGGGATCTTGCCCCTTTTATTTGCTTGGTTGTCCACTAGCCTGAAAACATCATTCCTTGGTTGCCCCTATTGACGCACCAGAAAGTGAGTATGTCGTGATCGACTACTTCGTTGCTTTGCTCCCGGCCCTGTTCCTCGGATTCATGTCCATCGTCCTTGTTGCTCAGGGTGGCGATGATCGACAAAAGACCCTGGGAACTTTGGGAGGTGCTTTCCTCTTCTCAGCTCTGGCAACCCCCTTCATCGATGTTCATTGGACAACCAAGACACTGCTCATTTCCTTCCTCTCAGGCTTGATCCTAGGATTCGGGCAGTATCTCCAAATTCTTTGTCTGAAGGTCCTCGGTGTCTCACGCACCATGCCGCTGACGACTGCAGGCCAGATTATCTTCATGTGTCTGGGTGGGATCATTCTCTTCGGTGAGATGAACCATGGCCTTGCGCTTGTCTTTGCACTGAGCTCTATCGCGCTTCTCACCCTGGGCGTCGTCTTCATCTCCAAGACTGAAAAAACTCAGGAGGCCGCCGCCGAAAACGTTGACTGGAAGCGCGGAACAATACTTCTGGTTATCTCAACCGCCTGCCTTGTCGCCTACCTCCTGATTGTTCAAGGCTTCGGCTTGGACGGACGCTCCGTGATCCTTCCTCAATCGGTCGGTTACTTCCTTGTAGGTCTCATCGCAACGATTCCTGCGCTTTCGCCTCAACTTGGCAAGGAAGACAATCGCTGGAGTCTGCTTACTCTTCGCCAACTGATCCCCGGCATGATGTGGGGTGCGGCTATTCTCCTGACCCAAGTGTCCTCTTCGCTCCTTGGCGTCGCGGTTGCTTTCCCTCTGTCGCAGATGGGCGTCATTATTCAGACTTTCGGCGGAATTTTGATTCTCCACGAGACGCGCACGCGTCGTGAGATGCGCTGGACCGTCATCGGAGTCGTTGTCATGGTCATCGGGGTCATCATGGTGGGTGTTGCTCGCTCATTCAGCTAGACCTCGCTCGTGTCGGATGTTCCCGTTGAACACGTGAAACAATGGGCATATGGCTGAGCAGATCCCTCTCTTCGATCCCCAAAGCGCGCGCGAGTTCCTTTTTGCGCCTTCCTCTGACGAGGATAAGTATTGCCGAGGCGTCGTCGGAGTTGTCGCGGGATCTGATACCTACCCGGGTGCGGGGTTGCTGGCAACCTTAGCCGCCTCGAATACCGGAGTGGGCATGGTTCGCCTGAATTCGACCCGCCGCGTAGAAGATCTTGTTCTTCACTACGCTCCCGGTGTTGTGACCGTGGGCGGTCGAATCCAAAGTGGAGTAATCGGTCCGGGGTGTACGAATGAGCGCTACGAGGATTGTCGTGAGCTCGCGCAATTTTGTATCGACTCCAAGCTTCCTCTGGTGATCGATGCGGGTGCGCTTGACTTAGTTAAAGGACTTCGTGACTACGCGGATGCGCATTCACGTTCCCTTTCGCGCACAATCCTCACCCCTCATCACGGCGAGGCCGCGCGTCTTCTCACCCAGTTGGGCCATCCACTTTCCCGTGCAGATGTTGATGCCGACCCTGCCACTTCTGCCAAGGAACTTGCCTCGCTCACGGGCGCCATTATCCTTCTGAAGAGCTCGACTACTTTGTGCTCGTATCTCCATCACGACCAGGGGAATCGAACGCAAGAAATCTTCTCGATTCCTCAAGAAACCCCCTGGGCTGGGGTCGCAGGTAGTGGTGATGTGCTTGCCGGGACGGTCGCGGGGATCGCTGCGGGGTTCCAGGCACGAGCTGAGCGCAGTCAGGGGAACCCGTCGATTTCCGAGGCCGAATGCGCAAGCCTCGCGAGCCTTGGAGCGTGGGTGCATGCCCAAGCGGCTCTTCGGGCAAGCGTGAGTTCGGAAGGGCATGCGCATCCCATTCAAGCTATTGACATTGCTCGCGCTCTTCCAGAAATCATCGGTGAACTGTGTTCCTAGTCGCTGAGGGTGCGATACTTGGGGAGTGGAAACTTCCAAACGTGGATGCGGATACCCCTCGGTAGCATCCGTCGATCTTGCAGCATTCGCGCATAATCTTGCCCATTTGCGAAGCTGCGCACCATCTTCTTTGCAGATGGCGATCATTAAGGCCGATGCCTATGGGCACGGTTTGCTTCCCCTTGCCCAAGCCGCGCTGGGTGCTGGAGCTGATTGGCTGGGCGTCGCTCAATTAGCCGAGGCCTCTGAACTGCGTGTTGGCCTTGATAGCGCAGGAATCGCGCGCGATAGTGCGCCAATCCTGGCATGGATTTCCACCAGTGGAAGTGATTTCGAATCCGCGATCTGCGCAGATATTGACCTGTCTGTGTCCTGGACATGGGTTCTTGACGAGGTCTGCGCAGCGGCACGTCGCTGCGGGCGCCCAGCCAGAATTCACGTCAAGGTCGACACGGGGATGTCACGTGCGGGTTCGACCTTGGCCGATCTGCCGGAGCTTGCCCAGGCTGTGCGAACCGCAGAAGATGCTGGACTTATCCAGGTTATTGGTGCTTGGAGTCACCTTTCGCGAGCAGATGATCCCAGCGCGGCCGGCGAAGAATCTACACGCCGGCACCGTCAGATTTTTGAAGAGGGTCTGCGCATTCTCGCCGAGGCAGGAGTGCACCCGCAGATTCGCCACCTTGCTGCAACCTCGGGAATTTTGTGGCACCCGGAAACCCACTACGACATGGTTCGCGCGGGGATCGGAATGTACGGACTTTCCCCTGACCCTTCAGTCGCAAGTGCTCGGGAACTGGGACTGACACCCGTGATGACGCTGAGCGCTCCACTTACGTCGGTGAAGGTCATCGAAGAAGGGACCCCGGCCTCGTACGGAGGAACCTGGCAGGCCCCAAGTCGTCGTTGGGTGGGTTTGGTCCCGCTGGGATACGGAGACGGGATCCTACGAGCGGCTTCCAATGGGGCGCCGGTTGCTGTTGAAACTGAATCAGGTCTGGTGAAGGCGCACATTGTTGGCCGAATCTGCATGGACCAATTCATCATCGACCTGGGGCCCGCTGAAGGGCAGGAAGGCGCCGCTACGCAGGACAGTGGCAGTGCGCCCGCAAAGGTTGGAGATCGAGCCATTCTTTTCGGTGATCCAGCCAAGGGATACCCGATCGCAGATGAGTGGGCCGCGCATGCGGGCACAATCAACTATGAGGTCATTACTCGTTTGGGAGAACGCATCCCCAGGCAGTACGTGAACGAAGAGGAATAATGACGCAAATACAGCAGTACAGCTATCGTGTGAGCGATGCGGAGCAGACTCGCGAGTTAGGTGAGCAGCTTGCGCATCACTTGCGCGCGGGTGACCTCATCATGCTCCGAGGTGGTCTGGGCGCCGGTAAGACAACTTTCACTCAGGGAATTGGCCGCGGTCTTCAGGTTCGGGGGACCGTTGCCTCACCGACCTTCATTGTCGCGCGCGTTCACCCCTCACTGGTCGGGGGACCCGACCTCATCCACGCTGATGCCTATCGAATTCGGGATCTCGATGATCTGGAGACGCTTGACCTAGATTCAACTATTGATCAGGCTGTGACGGTTGTTGAATGGGGTGAGGGTAAGACTGAAGCCATGAGTGATGCGCGCCTTGAAATCGAGGTGCGGCGCGCGAGCGGGGGAGAGGCCGCACGTGACGGTGATGTTGTTGACCTTGAGAGTATGGATGACGGTCAACGCATCATCACATTTACGCCCTACTCGCATCGCTGGGACGGTGTCTTTGATGACCTTGCACCACAGTTACGTGCGAGTGTGGAATAGGATCGACTTATGACCGAATTGTGCATTGATACCTCCGGAGCAACTGCAGTAACCGTCGTCGATGACGGAAAGATTCTGGGAAGCTCAAGGAATGAGTCGGGTCGTCATCACGCAGAATCAATTACCCCCTGCGTTCTCGAAGCCCTTGAAGAGGCCGGTTTGCCGACCGATGTCGCAAAGGCCGGTCTTGACGCCGTGTGCGTAGGCACTGGTCCTGCTCCCTTCACCGGTCTGCGTGCCGGACTCGTTTCAGCACGTGTCTTCGCGAAAGCGGCGGGGATCCCGGTTTACGGCGTTTGCTCTTTGGATGTGATTGCTCGCGCTGCTTTAGATCACCTGTCTCCGGACACTCATGTGTATGCATTGACCGATGCGCGCCGTAAGGAACTGTATTGGGGGCATTACCTTGCAGAGGGCCCCGACGATGTTCGCTTGCTTGGACGCCTTGAGGTTGGCTACGCGCGCACCTTGAGCAGTGCCTTGCGTGAACAAGAAGGACTGCTGGTTTCTGATGCGCCGATCCCGGCTCACAGTGTCGATGAACTTGCCGGCGCAGAAATGGGACCGGTTCTTCCCCTAGATCCTTCAGTTATGGTCCGCATTGTCCGTGCGCGCCTGGCCCGCGGAGGAGAGGACCGTTTGGGTACCGAACCCCTGTACCTGCGTCGCCCCGATATTCATGGGCAAGCGCCGGAGCGCATGTGAGCACAGCAGACCCCGGTGCCTCCGCCCAGGGAGCTAAGGAAACGCTGAGCGCGTGCGCGCACAGGCTCGCCCAGGCCTCGGGAGGAAAGCTTATCGTACTGGGGCCGCAGGACTGGCATGCGGTTATCGCACTGGAACAAGCGATCTTCCCCGAGGACCCGTGGACACCGGGGATGGTCGCCGAGGAACTCTCCTCGGGACTGAGCGTCTACTTTGGCGTGTGCGCCGATGCTCCCCAGAGTGAACTTCCTGTGTTGTGTGGCTATGCGGGTGTCAAGGTTGGCCTCGACAGCGACGTGATGACCATGGGCGTCCTTCCCGATTTCCGAGGCCGTGGCTTGGGGCGCGCGCTGATGGACGCTTTGCTTGAGCTTGCCCGTCAGCGGGGGAGTGAACGAGTTTTCCTGGAAGTGCGAGCGTCCAATACCCCGGCGATCACGCTGTACGAGCAATCGGGTTTTGAACGTGTCGGCGTTACGAAGGCTTATTTCCGGAACCCGCGCGAAGATGCGGTAAACATGCGTCTTGTTTTCGGCGCATGAAAATACGAAAAATTATGTTGCCCTAATACGGTGTTTTCTGACAGTTTTTGTCGACTTTGTGACGTATTTTTACTGGGCTCCTCCGCGCTGCTATTTCCCTGAAAAATCAGGGTTTTAGGGAAGACTTATCTGACGCTGTGAGCAGATAAGGAGCGCGCGGGCCAGCAGTCCTACGGAAATGACACTCCTTCAGCTTAGGCTTGAGTCATGGCCACAAAAACTGTCGCAACTCGCAAGCGTCGCGCATGGACTACGACCGTTTTCGTCAAGCAACTTATGGCGATCTCCGGCATCGTGTTCGTGCTCTTCCTTCTTTTCCACTCCTACGGCAACCTCAAGATGTTCTTGGGGCAGGAAGCCTACGATCACTACGCGCACTGGCTGAAAGAAGAAGCCTTTGTGCCGATCTTCCCTCACGGTGGGTTTATTTGGGTATTCCGCGCAGCCATGGTTCTCATGCTGGTGATCCACATCTGGGCAGCAGCAGTGACCTGGAAGCGCTCACGCCGCGCACGTCGCAGTGCGTACGTCGTCAAGCGCAGTGCAGCTGATGCTTATGCAGCGCGCACCATGCGTATGACCGGTGTTCTGCTCTTCTTCCTCATCGTCTTCCACATCCTGCACTTCACCACGGGAACCATCCGTACCGGATTCGTCGCAGACTCCACTCCTTATGAGCGCATGGTCGCGACCTTCCAGAACCCCCTGATGGTTGTTGTCTACCTGATCTTCGTTGGTCTGGCAGCACTCCACGTTTCTCACGGTTTCTGGTCGGCATTCCAATCTCTGGGTTGGGTCCGCGGTGGAACCCGCAAGTTCATGGAAGTTCTCTCCGGCTTGGTCGGCGCACTGATCTTCCTGATGTTCGCGCTTCCCCCGCTGGCGATTGTCGCCGGTTACATCTCCTGACAAGGATATTGAGACATGACTGATACTTTGATTCACGGGCTGTACCGCGAAGGCGACGATATCGCCGACACCAAGGCCCCGCTGGATGTTCCCCTCGCAGACGCTTGGGAAAAGCGTAAGTTCACTGCGGCTCTGGTCAACCCCGCAAACCGCCGTAAGCTCCACGTCATCATCGTGGGTACCGGCCTTGCCGGTGGCGCAGCTGCCGCCTCGCTGGGCGAGATGGGCTACAACATCGACGTGTTCTTCTACCAGGATTCCGCTCGTCGCGCACACTCCATTGCAGCGCAGGGTGGTATCAACGCTGCGAAGAACTACCGCAACGACAACGACTCCGTCTACCGCCTCTTCTACGACACCGTTAAGGGTGGCGACTACCGCGCACGTGAGACCAACGTCTACCGTTTGGCTGAGGTTAGCGCGAACATCATCGACCAGTGCGTCGCACAGGGCGTGCCCTTCGCACGTGAATACGGCGGCCTGCTCGACAACCGTTCCTTCGGTGGTGTCCAGGTGTCGCGTACCTTCTACGCACGTGGCCAGACAGGTCAGCAGCTGCTGATTGGCGCCTACCAGGCGCTCGAGCGTCAGGTTGCTGCCGGTACCGTTACCGAGCACTCCCGCCACGAAATGGTCGAACTTATCGTTTCTGACGGCCGCGCTCGCGGTATCGTCGCGCGCGATATGACCACCGGCAAGCTTGAAACCCACATTGCGGATGCGGTTGTTCTGGCAACCGGCGGCTACGGAAATGTCTTCTTCCTGTCGACGAACGCCATGGGCTGCAACGCCACCGCAATTTGGCGTGCATACCGCAAGGGTGCCTACTTCGCGAACCCCTGCTTCACCCAGATTCACCCGACCTGTATTCCGCAGCACGGAGACCAGCAGTCCAAGCTGACGCTGATGTCCGAATCTCTGCGTAACGATGGTCGTATTTGGGTTCCTAAGAAGGCAGAGGATTGTGAGAAGGATCCTCGCGACATTCCCGAGGAAGATCGCGACTACTACTTGGAGCGCATCTACCCCTCCTTCGGTAATCTTGTTCCTCGCGATATCGCAAGCCGTCAGGCAAAGAACATGTGCGACGAGGGTCGCGGCGTGGGTCCGAAGATTGACGGCGTGGCACGCGGCGTCTACTTGGACTTCTCCGAGGCCATCTCCCGTATGGGTCGCGCAGCTGTGTCTGCTAAGTACGGCAACCTCTTCGATATGTACGAGCGCATCACGGGTGACAACCCCTACGAAGTGCCCATGCGTATCTACCCGGCTGTCCACTACACGATGGGTGGCCTGTGGGTTGACTACGATCTGGAATCAAACCTCCCCGGCCTCTACGTTGCCGGTGAAGCAAACTTCTCTGATCACGGCGCGAACCGCCTGGGTGCATCCGCACTGATGCAGGGTCTGTCCGATGGCTACTTCGTTCTTCCGAACACCATCAACGACTACCTGGCACACTGCTTCAACCTCCCCAAGTTGGATGAGTCCTCCGAGGATGTTGTTGAGGCACTGAACTCCGCTCAGGGTCGCATTGACAAGCTCATGTCGATCAACGGTTCCCGTTCGGTGGATTCCTTCCACAAGGAACTGGGCCAGATCATGTGGGAATACTGCGGTATGGAGCGTCGTGAAGAGGGCCTGAAGAAGGCCATCGAGATGATCCGCAAGCTTCGCGCTGATTACTGGCGTGACGTTCGCGTTCCCGGCAAGTCGATTGGTGAACTCAACCAGTCTCTTGAAAAGGCTGGCCGTGTTGCAGACTTCATGGAGTTGGGCGAGCTCATGTGCATCGATGCCCTGCACCGTGAAGAATCCTGTGGCGGTCACTTCCGTGCGGAGTCGCAGACCCCCGAAGGTGAAGCCCTTCGCCACGATGACAAGTACCTCTATGTTGCAGCTTGGCAGTGGGGTGGCGAGGACCAGCCTCCTATCCTCCACAAGGAAGCCTTGATCTACAACAACATCGAGCTTAAGCAGCGGAGTTACAAGTGAACCTGACACTGAAGATTTGGCGCCAAAACGGACCCGAGGATCCGGGTGCCATGCACGAATACCAAGTCCGCGGCATCTCTGAGGAATCCTCGTTCCTGGAAATGCTCGACGTGTTGAACGAAGAGCTCTTTGCTCGCGGCGAAGAACCGATCGCATTTGACTCTGACTGCCGTGAGGGCATCTGTGGTCAGTGTGGCATTGTCATCAACGGCATTGCCCACGGCCCTGAGGTCACCACGACCTGTCAGCTGCACATGCGCTCCTTCAACGATGGTGACGTCATCACCATCGAACCCTGGCGTGCAGAAGCATTCCCGATCATCAAGGACCTGGTTGTTAACCGCAGCGCTCTGGACCGTATCGTCCAGGCCGGTGGATACATCTCGGTGAACACCGGTGCAGCTCCGGACGCCAACGGAACTCCCGTTCCCAAGCAGGATGCGGACCGCGCGTTCGAAGCCGCTGCTTGCATCGGTTGTGGCGCCTGCGTGGCTGCCTGCCCGAACGCCTCGGCAATGCTCTTCACCTCGGCGAAGGTTACTCACCTGCACCTGCTCCCGCAGGGTAAGCCTGAGAACTACCGCCGCGTTGTTAACATGCTCAACCAGATGGACGAAGAAGGATTCGGTTCCTGCACGAACATCGGCGAGTGCGCGGCTGTCTGCCCCAAGCAGATTCCGCTTGATGTCATTTCCACGCTGAACCGTCAGCTGGGTAAGGCAGCGCTCAAGGGCGTGTGATCCTTTAAAGCAATCTTTGCAACACCGGTGTGGGGGCGATCCATTAGGGTCGCCCCCACATCTCTTTTTCGGAATGTGGGGGCGAATGCACCAAGCACAGCAGCGGACTAAACTGGGCCGGGTGAGTGAAAAAGATCCTTTAGTACTGGGTATCGAATCAACCTGCGATGAAACAGGCGTTGCGCTGGTGCGCGGCTGCGACCTTTTGGTCGATCGCACGGCTACATCAATGGATCAATACGCCCGTTACGGCGGAATTATCCCCGAAATCGCTTCGCGCGCTCACCTTGAGTCTTTCCTTCCCACGCTTGAAAGTGCCCTTGACGAGGCCGGCGTGACTCTTAACGATGTCGATGCCGTGGCCGTCGCTGCCGGCCCCGGCCTGGTGGGCTCCCTGACGGTTGGTATTTGCGCGGCGAAGGCACTGGCCTCGTCGGTCGGGAAACCGCTGTACGGGGTCAATCACGTGATTGGTCACCTTGCCGTCGATAAGCTCGCCGACGGTCCTCTGCCCGAGCGTTTCATCGGTCTGGTCGTTTCCGGTGGCCACTCGAATCTTCTGCTCATCAATGACATTGCAACGGATGTTCGTGAGCTCGGCGGAACCCTTGACGACGCTGCTGGCGAGGCCTTCGATAAGGTTGGCCGTCTCCTTGACCTTCCGTACCCGGGCGGTCCGCACGTCGACCGTCTTTCGCAAAAGGGCGACCCCACTGCGATCCGTTTCCCGCGAGGTCTGGCCGCAGGCAAGGACCAGGAACGCCACAAGTACAACTTCTCCTTCTCTGGGCTCAAGACCGCGGTTGCCCGTTACGTTGAAGGCCTTAAGGAACGCGGCGAGGAGATCCCCGCTGAGGATATTTGTGCGGGCTTTTCCGAGGCCGTCAACGATTCCCTAACGGCGAAAGCAGTTCGCGCTGCACTCGATCACGGGTGCTCGACGATCGTTGTGGGCGGTGGCTTCTCGGCAAATTCCCGGCTTCGTGCGTTGCTGACTGAGCGAGGCGAGGCCGCTGGTCTGGAAGTCCGCATGCCTCCGCTGCGTTTTTGCACGGACAATGGGGCGCAGATTGCCGCCATGGGCTCAGAGCTTGTACGTGCAGGGGTTGAACCTTCAGATTGGGATTTCTCTCCCGATTCCGGTATGCCCTTGACTCAAACCTCTATGCTTCCCCGGCACTGATTCGCCGGGCAATAATTGCCCGGTGTGACTGACCAATTCGAGTGGCGATAACGACTCCCGCTTGGCTCCCCGTGAGTTTGAGGGATTTGCGCAGCGCATCGGGTTGAATGTCTGCGCCGCGTTTTTTGACTTCGACACGTCCGATATCGTGCGCCCGTAGTGCCTGCTGAATATTCTTTGCGCGCAGGTTCACCTGGTCGATGACCTCGAATGCTGCGGCGAAGGGAGTTGGGGTTAGCTGCGATGCGCTGAGGTAGGCGATCGATTCGCTGATCAGGTGCGCGTCAATATCTTCACTGAGCCTAGCGACCATTCCAGCGCGAATAACCGCGGAATCTGGCTCGTAGAGGTAGCTCCCCAGCTGCCCAACTATCGCCTGCCGGGCAGGTGAATCAGCAAAAGTCGTCTGAGGGTCCTCAAGGGTATGGACCTCATCGTTGGTGATGACGCATGCCGATCGCCCTGCTCCCTCGCTGGCTAGGGAAGGGGACCACAGGGCGGCCTCGAGAAGATCTCCATCAACACTGGTCCAGCGCGCGTGGAACTGGGAAGGAATGAGCTCGTAGGGGATACCAGGCGCGACTTTTACCCCTAAGCGCGGGACATACTGTGCCCAGGACAGAACGCGGTCCAGGGAAGGCGACCAATCTGAGGGCGAAGAAATGCGCTTGGAACCGCCCTGTTTGCCAGTTCGGCGCGCGGGGTCAGCGAAAAGTGCGTCGAAACCTTCCGCCTCGAGATCTTTGGGACCAAGCGTGCTCACGTCGCGTTTTTCAACGCGTGCGGAGGGGAAAGAGGAAAGGTTTTCGCGAGCGGCGGAAAGGGCCTCGTCATTGATGTCGTAGGAGGTAACCCGCATGCCTGCACGCGCGAAAGCAAGGGAATCTGCACCGATCCCGCATCCGAGGTCTCCGATATACGTCGCGCCAGCTTTGACGAAGCGTGCGGCGTGCTCGCGGGCAAGAACCCATCGCGTTGCCTGCTCATAGCCATCGCGCGTCCACAGCATCGTGCGCGCAAGGGAGCCGAATTTTCCTTCTGCCTGGGTGCGTAACTGCAGTTGAGAGGCGATTGCCGAGGCCGTCGCCGGGTCATCCGTTTGCGCGCGAATTACCAAACTGAGCTCCATGGGTGAGAGGTGACGGTATTCCTCGTTTTCTTCCCATTGGGCAAGAAGTTCACGTCCGGGGGAGCAGCAGAGTGGGTCAATGGAGGACATGGTCTCTTTTGTTGCGGAATTTCAGGGAATTGGAGAAAAGATATGGGGCGTGTGGGAGGCTGAGTGGAGGCGGTAGACAGCATTGGCACTCAGCTTGCTAGAGTGCCAATCAAACCCTAGACTGAGTGGGTAAGCACACATGCGATCCCAAACCTGACCCCCGCGACGGCAGGGACGGGATGACATTAATCGTCATGAAAAGAAAGGGAGTGCTGAAATGGCTATCACCATTAAGCCCCTCGAAGATCGTATTGTCATCCGTCAGGTTGACAGCGAAGAGAAGACCGCTTCCGGTCTGTACATTCCCGACGCCGCCAAGGAAAAGCCGCAGGAAGGCGAAGTTCTGGCAGTGGGCCCCGGACGCGTTGACGACAACGGCAACCGCGTCCCCGTGGACGTCAAGGTGGGCGACCACGTGATCTTCAGCCGTTACGGTGGCACCGAAGTCGAGTACGACGGCGAAGAACTGCAGATCCTGTCTGCACGCGACGTTCTGGCAATTGTCGAGCGCTGAATAGACGTTGATGCATCCGCGTGATGCATACAGTAGTGAGCCCGAAGTCAATCCTCCGGGCTCACTGCTTTTTTATGTTCTGAGTGGGGGTGCTGCGAGCGCTATTTAGCGTGACTGCGCTGCGGCTGACTATGTTAGTGCTTCTGCTGTTAGCGCTGCTGCTCTTCGCGACTGCGCTACTGGCAATCGTTGTTAGTCCTGCTATTTGTCGCGAGTGTCTTGCTGATCTTTTGAAGGTGTGGAAGAGGGAAGAGAAGCAGAGTGCGGTTTCCAGAGTAAGGCAACAATAGCGCCGATAATCAGTGCTCCTGCAAGAGTGATCACCCATGCGGGTAGTGCCCCAAAAAGACCCATGATGGATTCTTCCCACGAAGCAAGAGTGTCAATGGAGACGATCCCACCAAGAGGGTTACTCAAGTCGATTGTGAAAATTGCGAAACCCAAAATGATGAGAACCAGTCCAGAGACCACATTCGTCCACGTCGTCTGACGCTTCAGTAGAGTCACGGGTTTTGGTCGCACAATCGCTTGGATACGCCCCGCGGAATGCTGCCAGAGTAGTGCGAGCACCAAGAGGGGAAATGCCATTCCTGCGGAATAGAAAATGACTGCGATGACGCCTTCGACGACTGAACCGCCCAAAGAGGAAGTTGCCAGCACTGCTCCAAGGATGGGGCCCGCGCAACCAACGCCTGCAATTCCATAGGTAATGCCCAAGAGGTAGACCGCCCAAGCAGTATCACGTGACTGAGAAGCCGTTTCTAGGGAACGTACGCGGAAAACAGGAACATCCAAGGAGAAGAGTGTGATCAGTCCAGCAATAATCACCAAAAGGGCGATGACCTGGGTAATGAAGGTCGAGTGCTCTCTAATCAGCGCGACAACGCTTGATAAGGCTGCGCCCAGCGGGATCAAGGGAGTGAGTAGGCCCAGCCAAAATATCCCGCAGCGAGCGAACAATTTCCGTGGAGATTGAAATGCGTAGGAAAAGAAAGCGGGTAGAAGCATAACGGAGCATGGTGCGAGCAGCGTCAATACTCCACCGAGGAAAGCAATTAGAGGATTCACTTCTTAAGGTGTTCTGCCTGGTTCTGGATGGTTGCGCGCACGTAGTCAGCATCGCGGAAGCCCGAGATGAAGCTATCGCCAATGAACATGAAGGGTGTGCCCTGGATGCCGATCTTGTAGGCGTCGTTTTGTGCCTGTTTGACCTCTGCTGCCGTTTCAGGAGCATTGGTATCGGCTTGGAAGCGCGAGATATCGGGGACTCCTGCCTTCTGGGCCAGAGAAGTCAATGAATCCATCGTGTATTCGGGGTGGCCGGATGGGCTGGCCTCGCCGTAGGCTGCGCTTACGAACTCCCAGAAACGTCCCTGGTTGGCTGCAGCAATACCAGCCTGAGCGGCAAGGGGGGATGACTGTGAAATTTGTGCCAGGTCGCGCCACTCGATTCGCAAGGTGCCGTTGTCGACCAGATCTTGCAGTTGTGGTTCGACTTGTTTCGCGAAACGCGTGCAGTAGGGGCAGGAGAAGTCAGAGTAGAGCACCATCACGACGGGAGCATCGATTGCTCCCTTTGCTCGCGCGTCATTGGCGTCACGACGCTGCTGAGAGTGGATGATGTCGAGTCCCTGTTGATCGGTAACACTTGGCGCGTAGGATGCTTGGGCTTGCTGTGGGGCAGCGGTGCTTTCCTGTGCTTGCTGCATTGGAGCTGCGCTGGCCGATGCCATCATCTGGGGTTGAGAAGTTGACGGACGGCTGGCCCACCAGACTGCACCAGCAACAAGAACGACAGCACATGCAAGAAGAAGAACGGCAATGATTCTCTGCTTGCCGAGGCCTTGAGATTCCATGGGACACCTTTCGCATTTCGCACGGGATGAGGGGGATGGGTTTCAGTCTATTCCATAGAGAGTGGGGAATAGAGGAAGAGCGGGGAATAGGAGGAGTAGTTGACGCTAGGTAAAAGAAACTCGCTCGAGACACCGACCCGAGCGAGTTCGAGATGACGTAGTGAGTGTGTCAGGAGACTCGACGAATACGACGGCGCTGAATTTCTTCGCGACGTTCTTCTTCAGTCATGCCGCCCCAGATTCCATAGGGTTCCTGAGCTCGCAGAGCATACTCGCGGCACTGCTCAATGACAGGGCAAGTTGCGCAAATGGCTTTTGCGTTGGCGGCACGGCGACGACGGGTTGAACCGCGTTCACCTTCGGGGTGGAAGAAAAGTTCCGTATCGAGGTCGCGACAGGCGCCCTGGTACTGCCATTCCCACGCGTCAATCGACGGGCCTGGCAGTCGAGAGACGTCAGACATGAGTACCTCCATTCATTGCACTTCCCAGCGCGAGACGTTCTCGGCGAGAAGGACTGCAAGAAGGGTACCGAATTGTGCAAGAGTTATTCAAGGCCCCTTCAGAGAATCATAGTTGTTTCACAGGAAACTTCAGATGGCCGAAGTGACGCTGAAAACCGCATTATTACGGGAGATAACGAAATGCTGCAGAAATGCTGAAAGCGTAATTTTGTTGCCCGTTACATAGTCGTTCTTAGCTGTCAGCGGACAAAATCTGACCACTCGACTGGAAAAGACAAGAAGGAAAGCTGACAATCAATTAGGTAGCATTCACTTAGGTATCCTTCATCACGTCAGGAGTGGTCATGCCCCGTGCACAGCTCGTGCTTCCCGCTGCTCACGATGCGCCGCTGACCGTCACTGCAGTTTCTGCCAAACTCGGTGTTTCGGCCTCGACACTGCGAACGTGGGAAAGGCGCTACGGTCTAGGCCCCGGAGAGCGCTCCGCAGGCAGCCACCGTCGCTACCTTCCGGAAGATGTCGCCAGGCTGACGCATATGATCGAGCTGATTCAAAGTGGGGTCACCCCCTCTGATGCCGCTGCGATCGTTCTTGCTCAAGACAAGGGGGAGTTGGAAGAAGTTCGTCCCCCGCGCACGGCAGATGAACTGGTTGTTGCCGCGCGAGCAGGTGATCGGGATCGCCTTGTTCATCTTATCGAGGCAAGTGTCAGTGAAAAAGGCCTGCTTCATACGTGGATGCTTTTGGTTGAACCTGCTTTTGAAGTGATGGCTACTGATTACCACGGCGAAATTCCGGGTATTGCGGGTTCGTCAATGCTCAGCCAAGCGATGTATGACGTTCTTCGCGTCATGTCAGAGCAACGGCCCGAACCTAAGTTCCCGTCTTCGCCCAGCATCATTATTTTGGGCGATCGTGCGCATCTTCTTCCCGCGCATGTCATTGGGGTGGCCCTGCGGTGGTACGGTCCGAATGTCGTGGTCCTGGGAGCATGTAGCCGCGGCTGGATTGGTGGCCGCGAAAAACTTGATGCTTTTGTTGAAAACATCGATTCGCATGTTGCTGCCCTGATCACCATGGGACAGGGTGAGGACTGCAAGAACTTCGTCTCTGCGGCAGTTCACAACCATGGAATTGACGTCATCGAGGTAGGAACTCAATCCCCGCGCGTTCTGGACGACCATGTTCTTCGCGTTCGTACGGTCTCAGCGTGCGTTGAGGAGACTTTGGCCTTGCTGAGTGCGAAGGTTCCTGCAGCCTCAGTTCTCTGAATCTTTCTGCGTTTCCTCGTTCAATTACTGCATGTTCTTGCAACGTGTTAGCGTAGACGCGTATCTATAAGGTCGCGCAGGTGCGGCACGCACAGAGGATTAAAGATGACCCCGTGGGAAGATCGCCAGCTTATCGAAGCCTTCGATGAAGAATTCGAAGAACTTGTTCATTTTGCGGCGGGCTCGGTTGTAGATTGCGGTTTCGGATACATGGATCGCAATGGGGTAGTGGATCCTTCAAAGCCAGTTGAACTGTGGATTACCGGGCGAATGACCTATGTTTTCGCGCTCGCGGCGCTTAAGGGGTACGACTGGGCAATCCCCTTGGTTGATCATGGTATTCGTTGCCTGACTGAAGGCCCCATGTACGATGCCGAAAATGGCGGTTGGTTCTCCGGGCTCGTGACAGAGATTGTTGAACGCGAGGATGGTCCGCATTGGAAGGCGATTGAACCGGCGAATGACGGCCTGAAGCAGGCATACGCACATGCGTTTGTCATTCTTTGCTCAAGCGCTGCAACAGTGCTTGGTCGTCCAGGTGCTCGTGAGCTTCTTGATCGCGCCCTGAGTGACCAAGAACTCCATTGGTGGGAGCCTCAGTTCGGACGCGTCTGTGAATCCTGGAACCGTGATTACACCCGCGCTGAGAGCTACCGCGGCGTCAATGCGAATATGCACACCGTCGAGGCTTACCTAGCAGCCTATGACGCGACGGGTGATCGCATCTGGTTGGATCGGGCACGCGGAATCTGTCGTTTTGTTGCCGAGGTCGCTGAGCAACTGCATTGGCGTATTCCCGAACACTTCGATGCCGAGTGGAACATGCTTCCCGATCACAATATCGATCGTCCTTCGGATCCTTTCCGTCCCTACGGCGCAACCCCTGGACATGGGATGGAATGGGCGCGACTGATCCTCCACACCCGTTCGGCCCTATTGGCTATGGGGGAGAGTGAAGATTGGATGCTTGAAGCTGCTGAGCAGCTTTTCAACCGTGCCTGCTCTGATGGCTGGGATAAACATGGCGCGGAAGGTTTCGTTTACACCACTGACTGGGATGGACGCGCGGTTGTGGATACTCGCATGCACTGGGTGCTGTGCGAGGCTGTTAATTCTGCCTGCGTCTTGGGCCGCGTTCATGAAGAGGCCGGAGACGACGCGCGTGTTGCGGAGCTGAGCTCTCTGTATGCGCAGTGGGTTGATTGGGCGGACCGTTACCTTCGCGAGGCCACCGGTCGCTGGATCCACGAAGTTGACGCCTCGGGCGCGGAGTCTGGGACGACTTGGGAGGGGAAAGCGGACGCCTACCACGTCGCGCAGATGCTGCTTCTGCCCCAGGTTGGTAATACCCCGTGCTTTGCTCTGGCCTTGAAGGAGAAGACAGAAGAAGAGGCCTAGTCCGCTTCCGCTCTCACTTTTCTGGGGTGAGCTTAGCCACGCATACTGGGTTTTAGGTTGAACCCAGTATGCTCAGGCCCACTTTCGGGCCTAAACTCTGTTCATGGCAGACATTCACAATGATCCTTTTGCTTTGACCGGACTGACCTACGATGACGTTCTGCTTCTTCCCGAACTGACCGATGTTGTTCCCTCTGAGGTTGATACATCTGCTCAGTTAACGAAGAAGATTCGCCTGCGTATTCCTTTGCTTTCTGCAGCGATGGATACGGTGACCGAGGCGCGCATGGCGATTGCAATGGCCCGCCAGGGCGGTATCGGAATCTTGCACCGTAACCTCTCGATTGAAGAGCAAGCTTCCCAAGTTCGTCAGGTGAAGCGTTCTGAATCGGGAATGGTTGAGGACCCGGTGACTATTGGTCCCGATGCCACCATCGAGGAACTGGATCGTTTGTGCGGCCACTACCGTGTCTCAGGCCTTCCTGTTGTTGATGATCAGCAGCAGCTCATTGGCATTATTACGAACCGCGATCTGCGTTTTGTTCCCACCGATCAGTGGGCAACCCTGAAGGTTCGTGACTGCATGACTCCTCGCGAACGTCTGGTGACTGGCAAGGTTGGGACCAGCCGTGAGGAAGCGAAGGCACTGCTTGCAACAAACCGTGTCGAGAAGCTCCCCATCATTGACGAAGATGGGCGTCTGACCGGCCTGATCACGGTGAAGGACTTTGTTAAGACCGAGCAGTACCCGAATGCGACGAAGGATGATCGCGGTCGTCTGATGGTCGGCGCGGCAGTTGGCTATTGGGGAGATACCTGGGAGCGCGCCTGTGCACTTCGCGATGCAGGCGTTGACGTCCTGGTTGTTGATACTGCTAATGGTGGTGCTGCCTTGGCTTTGGAAATGATTCGAAAGATCAAGGCTGACTCTTCTTTCGATGGCGTTCAGATCATTGGCGGCAACGTTGCAACAACCGAAGGTGCTCAGGCCCTGATCGATGCAGGCGTTGACGCTGTGAAGGTGGGCGTTGGTCCGGGTTCGATCTGCACAACGCGTGTTGTTGCAGGTGTGGGTGTGCCTCAGGTGACTGCGATCTACTTGGCATCTCTGGCGTGCAAGCCGGCAGGTGTGCCCCTCATTGCTGATGGCGGCCTGCAGTATTCCGGTGATATCGGTAAGGCAATTGTTGCTGGCGCGGACACCGTCATGTTGGGCTCGCTTCTTGCTGGCTGCGAGGAATCTCCCGGCGAGGTTGTCTTCACGAATGGCAAGCAGTACAAGCGCTACCGTGGCATGGGCTCTTTGGGTGCGATGAGTTCGCGCGGACGTAAGTCGTACTCGAAGGACCGCTACTTCCAAGCCGATGTCTCTTCGGATGACAAGATCGTTCCCGAGGGCATTGAGGGACAGGTTCCCTACACCGGTTCGCTTGCTGCGGTTGTCTACCAGCTGGTGGGCGGTCTGCATCAGACGATGTTCTACCTGGGTGCCTCGACGATTGACGCGGTGAAGCGTAATGGTCGTTTCGTTCGCATTACCTCTGCGGGCTTGCGTGAATCGCACCCGCATGACGTCCAGATGACGACTGAGGCTCCGAACTATCATTCTTCGGCGAAGTGATTCGTCAGTAAGAAGTCTTTGAGGGCACGGCTTTGAGTCGTGCCCTCAAAGCATTTGGGGTGTGTCCTTATTGCAGGGGCCAGCGGCGGTACCAGTGGAGATGGGGGGAATCTCCACCGGTGTGTCCTTATTGCATGGGCCAGCGGCGATCGATGTGCGTCTCCCTGCCCTTTGAACGCATGAAATTCTCGAAGTTTTCTGCCCAAGCTGCGTGGGCGTCCTTTTGGAACGCGTGGATTTCCCGGCAGTCTTTAGATGCGCAGTCCGGATATTTCCGGGCAATAGCAGCCAAGACATCAAGGGTCATGATGACGTCGTATTCAGCAGTGTGCGCGTTTTCTGAGACCGGAACACCGTAAGCCGCTGCCATTAGTGACAGCTGCTTCTTTCCTTTGCGGAAGCGTTCAAGATGACGGTCCAAGACCAAGGGATCGATGATCGGTGCCGGTTCTGGGGTTCCAAGTCTGTCGCTGAGTGTTGGAAGCGAGTGACGGCGAAGCTCTTCTTCGAGCAGGGTGAGATCGTAGCTTCCATTAAAGGCAACAACTGGGTAGCCCTGCGCCATGTGCGCTGTCAACGCAGATGCGACTTCATCGAGGACTTCTTCGATGGGGCGCCCATGGCTGCGTGCGTACTGGGTGGTAATACCGTGGATTTGTGCAGCTGTGTCCGGGATATCGACGCCCGGATCAGCTAACCACGTTGTAATAGTGTCGGAATCAGGGGATCCAGATGCGCCTTTGCTGCGCAGAACCAGAGCCGCGCTGACAAGACGGTCGCGATGGGGATTGACGCCTGTCGTTTCGGTATCGAAGCCCAGCCAGGGGAGGTGAGCCCAAGAATGAGCGTGTGTGTCTGCCATGACTTAAGTGTGCATCAGCGCACTGTCATTTGTGTCCAGTTTTTCACTTCACCGCATATAAAAACGTCCCGCTTCGACGAAGAAGCGGGACAGAATGGAATTGACCAGTGATCAGGGATGTAAAGGCAAGGGGAAGGAGAAACGCGTGTATGCGCAGGGCATCTGAGCGCGATCTCGTGACTCAAGCTTCCGGGTTGCGCGTTCGCTTGTACGGCGCGATACATCCTGACGATTACGGTTTTCCGTGCGTGAACTGCGTCGGAAATCCTTGGTAATGGCAGCTGCTGCTGTCAACATGGTGACCTCCTGCGGATCAAATGACGAACACCGGTAGTAGGTGTATCTCTGTGATGACATACACAGTGTGCCTGTCCGCTCAGCCTGTTTCAAGTGTTTCGTGAAGCGGCTTTTTCGCTTTCGTCTCTAGGGAAAATCGTGATTGGGTAAAGGTGAGGAAGTGGTGAAGTTTACCCAAGGCCACCTCATAAAGAGAATAAAATTAAAGTAAAATTTTTGGGTTTTTTACCATGTGTCCACAGGCGTTTGTGATCGAATGTAAAACCGTATCGTCATGTAGACAATATGTGAAATAGCTTACATTATGTGGCCGGTGGGGCTTCGTGTCTTCCGCCCCTTGGTGACGCGTCCGACGAGATTGTGCGACTAGAATGGCGTCATGGCTAACGAGGTCGAAATTGGTCGAGGAAAACGTGGTCGTCGGGCGTATACCTTGGATGACATTGCACTAGTTTCGGCGCGTCGGACCAGGGATCCTGCGGACGTGAATGTTGGCTGGCAAATCGATGCGTATCACGTCGACGTCCCTATTATGGCCGCACCTATGGACTCGGTGATGAGTCCCGACACTGCGATCCTCTTTGGCAAACTCGGCGGAATTGGGGTCCTGGATCTGGATGGATTGTGGACTCGCTACGAAAACCCTCAGCCAATTTTGGACGAAATCGCGCAACTACCTGCAGATGGCTCGATTGCGCGTTTGCAGCAGATCTATTCCGCCCCCATTCAAGAAGACCTCATCACCGAACGTTTGCAATATATTCGCAAGGCGGGTGTCGTTGTCGCCGGAAAACTCTCGCCGCAGCGTACCCAGCGCTACTGGCGTGCAGTTGTCGAGGCCGGGGTGGACCTCTTCGTCATCCGTGGGACTACCGTTTCGGCCGAGCATGTTTCATCGCGCGCGGAGCCTCTGAACCTTAAACGTTTCATTTATGAACTCGATGTTCCGGTGATCGTTGGCGGCGTCTCAACAGATACCGCTGCCCTGCACCTCATGCGAACCGGCGCCGCAGGTATTTTGGTCGGCTTTGGAGGGGGAGCGGCGCATGCAACGCGCCAGTCTCTTGGAGTCCATGCGCCCATGGCGACGGCCATCGCTGACGTTGCTGCAGCGCGTCGTGATTACATGGATGAATCGGGTGGACGTTATGTTCACGTGATTGCAGACGGTGGAATTGGGCGCTCTGGTGATATGACACGTGCGATTGCCTGTGGAGCGGACGCAGTGATGATGGGTGCGGCCCTGGCTCGCGCTGAAGAGGCTCCCGGACGTGGATGGCATTGGGGATCCGAGGCCACGCACCCAGAGCTTCCGCGAGGGCACCGCGTTCGCGTGGGGACCTCGGGTACCTTTAGCGAGATCCTGTATGGGCCATCGACGCGAGCGGATGGAACGCTCAACTTCATTGGTGCGCTTAAGCGGACAATGGCCTCGACGGGGTATTCGGAAGTGAAGGACTTGCAGAAGGCGGAAGTCGTCGTCAGCCCCTACTGGCGCTAAGAAATCTGGGTGGTGAACTTGAGCGTTCACCACCCAGAATGACAGGTGTTCACCTATGCTGTCTTTTCGCTTTCCGAGCCAAAAGTCGGCGTGTGGGACTTGAGTTCTCCCATCCTGTATGGAAGGAAAAGGTCGGAGAGAAGCGTGCCTGTGAACAGCCATGGCAGTAGTGCTGGCGCTGTGATGACATCGCTATATTCATTGAGGAATGCGCCAAAACTGGGCATTGCGTTCATCTGGAAGGTTCCGATCAAAACTCCCAGAGTTACGAATGGAATTGCGAAGTTGTAGGCGATCGCAATCCAACGGATTGACCGTGAAAGCTGGACCAGATTCGCCAGCCTGAGGATCAATCCCGCAAGAGTCAGCGCAAAGCCAATGATGATGCCCCATGCGAGTGGCTTGGAGAGCCACAACATTGGCTGATCGCTGAACATTCCCTTCAATGAAAAGACGATTCCAAGGGTGCCAAGGAAGAAAAAGACGTAGATCAAGCTATCGAGTGACGATCTCTTCTCGTCGATGATTTTCATTGTAGGATCTCCTTTCTTATTGATAGGGGTTTGGTTCCCATTCGGTGCAGCATGAACCCACCGCATAAATGCAAAGTACCGCTAAGCATTGGATACGCTTGCGGCAAATGTCCATAGCCCAGCCACAGCGGTTCTTTGCGCATCCCCAGTCCAGTGTTTTGCAACGGCCTCTTGGTGCGTCTTGAGGGGTCGTATCGTTTGAAGTTGTACTGATCACTTCAAACGAACTCTCTAGCTTGAGGTTGGTTGAAACTTGAGAGATAGTTTCATTAATTGTTGCCTCTGGATTAGAGGGATTGTAGAGTCGCTGAATTGCGTACGTCCCAGACTGGGTATAGCCGACGAAAGTGTCGAGCTGTAGTTTTCCGGACCCTGACGCGCTTCGGTATCCCTGTGTAACACTAAAGTCGCTAGGCGTGGAGCCCGTAGTAGCTTGTTCCCGTGTCTGAATTACCTCTAATCCGTGGGTGAGTAGTTTGTTTGACTCTTCTAGCTCGTGTCTTGTTAAGGCGCGGGATGCCGAGCAACTTCTTTGTTCAGCTGCGTCCTGAGGGAGGTCGTTTGTAGCTGCAAATGATGGGGGGGCGATGAAGGCTAGCGCTGTTGCAATCGCTAGTGCTTTTGTTAACTTCATTATTTGTCCTTGGAGATGAAAAGGTTGAAATGAAGTGCCAATCTGGCGGTGGCGGCCGGGAAGCCGTGAGAAGATAACAAGTGGCGTGCAGCGATTCTTTGGTGCACCCGTGAATAATTATCCCTGCGAATTTAAGTATTGTCAATGATTTTTGTGCAAATCAGTGTATAAAAACGGGACGGCCACGAAGGGTCATCCCACGAAATAAACAACACGTTACGCCGTTTAAGCTGCCGAATCGATCAGCAGAACCGTGACAGATGGACTGAGAAGAATCAGTGCCATGACAAGGGCATAGCCCAGATTGCGCGCGTAAAATGCGCCGTCCGCTGCTGAATGGTTCCAGATTGCTGTGAAGGGCAGGAAAATAGCCGCAAGTAAACCGGCTACTAGAACGGCAATGCGTAGGCCGGGTAGAGAAAGCCTGTGATTTCAGTCAATTGAAAGTGTATTAATCTTCCCGTAGCTCACGTGGGAGAAAAAGTGATTGAGCGTCAAAGGTCTGGTGTGGGAGCAACAGTTATTGGGGCATCAAAGGTCTGGGCGAAGACCGAAATGCTATCGCGAAGCTTCTTGATGTTCTTACGGTTCTGCTTCCCCTGGAATGCGGGAGCAAAACCCGTAGCTTCAACGCGCATTGCCACCGATGTGCCCTGCGGGATGGCGAAGGCTGAGATCCAAATCGTTTCACCGTAGGTCAACATGGACATATCGGTTGTTGCCTTAATGTGGCCGGTCGTGGGGGCAACCATATGAATTCCCCAACCCAGTTTTTGTATCTCTTGAACCAGTAAAGGAAATGCATTCTCAAATGGAAGCGCAACAATGAAGCCACCGTCGGTTTGACGTTCGAAAAGTGCCATGAGAACTCTCTTTCCTTCAAGATTTATGTTTGTATTCTACCGCGCAGAAAAATACCCCGGTTTGGACACCGTTGAACTGCGCCCCGAAACTTGGACGCGTTTAATGGTAGCCGTTATGCGGCTTCCTGTAGGGCCTGATCCCGGTATTCTGCCGGGGTCAGGCCCTTGAGCTTTACTTGGCGTCTTGTTGTGTTCCAG
>JBHRQN010000018.1:0-28441 GCA_042645485.1 Pauljensenia sp. | reverse complement strand
AGTTAAAACTTTATCTACACCAGTTGAAGCAGTATCTGTAGAATGGTCGAGGCCGTCTTGGTATCCAAGCATAAAATTCTCGGCAACTACTGCACGCGCCTGATCGTCAATCGACCAACGGTTGTAGGCACGCTGCGCAGCTTTGAACTGAAGATCATCTTCTCCGAGTGCATAGTCGCTCGGTTTCGGAGCGTACATCGGCGCGGGAGTATGCTTGGAAGCATCGTTTACCATATTCCCAAATACTTCACCACCGTCAAGGTAGGCTCCGTAATCATTAACAGCGCCACCTCGCCACCCGGTGAGGTAACGGATCATGTTAATCGGTTTCGGGTCTGGGACCTTAGTCATTACAGGTGTACCGTCAGGCATCTTCTTGTCGTTGCCGAACATATCTTTTTCTGGTACTTCCTTGTAATTGAACGGGGTATCGACATCGAATGAAGTATCTGAACTTAGAACTTTCGTCAAGGCTTGAAGTCGCCGATCCTCGTTCTGTTGAAGAACAACGTCGGCGTTCTTCTCGAGGTAGTCCGGAGTATCGGAAAGCTCAAAAATACTCTGCAGGGCATCCGAATGTAACTTATATTCGTCAATACCTTCATAAGGAATAAGCGTAGAAGTCGTAGGTGCCCCTGGGCGAACCGCTGCGCGTTCCCACCCTCCAGTATCGTGATCCCACTTCACCATGTCTGCAAACACCGAAGGACTTCCACTTTGGTCGTCATAGAAACGCGGGCCGAGAGTCAGAGAGGTATTTTCGCGCCCTGCATATCCTGCCAGCATGCCGAAAATATCGTAGCCTTGCCAAGCCTTTTCCTTATTCAGATCCGAAGTATGATCTGGATAGAATTTCCAGCCTGTATCTTTTAACTCTGCAAGCTTTGCTTGGTAGATCTTTTCAACACCAATTCCTTCTTTTCCTATCAACGCATCCGACAGCATGTCAAATGATTTTTGAGTGCCGACCATCGAGTCAGAAAGGTTGCTTCCTCCCGTCGACAACACCATCAACGTACCTAAATTCTTATTGAAAAGATACGAGTCTTCTTTGCTCTGACTGCCGTCGGCCTTCCTGTGGTCACCTGCATCCCGAGCGGCAAGCGCAGCAGTATTAAGGTCATCCATGCTCACGCGTTCCGCAATTGCTGCTGCAAAGAATGGGTTCCCCAGATACTCCCCATATTTTTCATTAAATTCTTTGACATCTTGGAGCGTCATTGGTCGTTTCTTAAGAGCTTCCGCGATCTCTGGCGCCATCTCTTGCGCCAAATCCCACTCAGCAGCACCGTCAAGAATAGGCGTATCCGAACCAAAAAGCGCGGCGCCAACTCCGCTCCGTCCCCTTGAACCAGCTTCGTCAGAAACAATGTTGCTGCGGGCTTCATCAATGGTATTCGCAGTACTTTGAGCCGTCTCATTGAGGAATGAGATATGCCCATCGTATTCGCCTCGCAACGTCTCCTGATGCGTACGCAAAGTTGAACGTGCTTTGCTAATCAGACTCTCTTTATCAATCGTTGGGTCATTAACCTCTTGCTGCCCTGCGTCCGCAACTGCCGAGTTATATTCAGATAAATAGGTATCCCAAGAGTGCTGGAGGAGAGAAATTTTCCCTCGGATTCCCCTCAACTGGTAGTCCCAGTCTTTGAGAGCCTTTCCAGCAGTAGGAAAAGCCTCAGACAGTGTTTTGACTTTAACGCCGAGCACTTGAATCTCCGTCGAAGCAGCATCTGCAGCCGCACCCGTCCATTCCTCAGGAAGGGCGTCCTTATTTTTCACGACCTGGGTATTCCCGATTGCCGTACCCAAGCGTTCAGCCTCAGTCCCCGCCGCAGTTGCGTCCATGTCTGAGCTAGGAATCTGTGGCAGAGCTTCCGCACCGCTGCTCGTAAGATCGACTGACATCTCAAAGTTCCTCTCCAACACCCAGACGCGCAGCGGCAGCCCGTGTCTTTGCTTCGTTATACTGCTCAGTGCTATCCGCATTTTGCGAATACTCCGACATACCGGAACCCAACAGCGCGCAGGCATCAGAATATTCTTGAGTCGCCCACCCCAAGTAGGTCGCAAAATTCGTCATTGCATTTCTCAACGCAACCACGCCTGAACAATCTCCTTGAGGGAAGTCTTCCGCTACGCGATAGTCTCCAAGCTTTGTAACCGCAACACCAACCTGAGCGAGGTCATCCGCATCAGTCCATTGATCTTTCATCGCAATACCTAATGCATAGCGATTGAAGCTAATATTCGTCATTTGAACCTCTCAACGTTCGGACACGCGCAGCGCGGATCACCATCGGTCGTCTGTAACCTTTGAAGCATAACATTTCAAGCTTAAGAAAAACCCAAAAGTACGGTGCCCCATTGGCAAAAACTTAAGACAAATAACACTGCTATCTACGAGGCGATCCCACGTCCTCTGAAATCACCTTATGTAGCAACCCCTGATGCTCAAATGCGTCACGGAAGTCGCTTTCCGGCTCCCTGAAATAGTCCTTTACCGCAAGTCGCTCCGAAAGGCTCAAAGAAGTCCACTCTTTCAAACTTCCATCAGAATTCACAACACTCGGAATACGTTGCTTCAGCAATCCAGTATCCTGCGAAAGATCGACATTCCCATTATGTTCAGTCCAGTGTCCCGACTCATACATCGCACGAGCCAAACCTTCTTGCATCAAATCGTGTGACGTGAACTCTTGAATCTGGTGTTGAGACGACGCTTCTTCCGCATTATTAATAGGGAGGAACTTATCCACTAGCGAGCCTTTAGCCGAGCCTATTGCTGCACGCGTTATTTCTCCGCCAACGGGGAGGCCACCAGTTACCTTGGAAACAGCCTTATTGGCTATAAAATCAACCAGCTTTCGGATTTTTTCATTAGCATGGTCCTTCGATTGACCAATTGAAACAGCCTGATCAGCTTCCGCGTCAAATGAATGAGTGATCAACCCGGTCCAGCGATCAGTAGCGCTGGTGATGAACTTAGTGCGCTCATCAGGCGTCGACAGCGCCAGCCCTTTAGTCACCTCTTCCATATATCCGTCATATGCCGCAGTCTGAATGAGTTTCAGAGCTGGCATTCGACCCCCCCCCAGTACTCATCATCCAAGGGATTACTAGGATCGTGTTCATACCGGACCGCAGGCTTATCCCAAGCTAAGTCTTGAAGGAAACCCCCACTGTCTCTCAGCTTCGATGCCAAGCTTGCACTCAACTTCATGGGGACGCAACCGTCCATATCCGGCTCGCCTCCGATTGGCACCTTAAGCGAATCGTCGCTATTCCACATCGCCATGGCAAGATCTTTCGCATATGGCTGAACAATCGACCCCATCCAAGAACGCAGTGCCGAGTTATTTCGGCCAAAAATATCCTCGCCATTGACTTTATCTTCGTCACCAAAGAGGCCAGGATGCTTTCGATCAAGCCCATCCTGATAGCCGGCAATAACATTTCCGGCAATCGATGCACGCCGCTGCGCGTCTTCCTTCCATGATTCATATTTCTGCTCAGCTTCTTTGAAGGCATCCGAATCAACACCTCCTTCAAAGTCCTTACTGTCCGGGGCAAACATCGGGGCCGCAGGCTTCGAGGCATCCGCAATCACCTCTCCAAGAGCCTCACCAGAATCGTAGAAGAGACGTTCCCCATTGAGCGGCCCGCTACGCCAACCAGTAAGGTAACGCGCCATCGACATTGGTTGATCACCACTGTACGGCTGTCCCGCATGGCTCGGAAGGTACGAAGGATCAAAATTAATGCTTGAATCCAGAGCTCTTCTCAGTGCGGAGAGACGCCTTTCTTCCGCCTCTTGCAGGACCTGAGACGCCTCATCCAGACGATCAGGGCTATTTGACAGCATCATCACAGACTGGAGCGGATCAAAACGTTGAGCGATTTCTAAATCGGTCTGACTACCGCGACTTCCAAATAGCTGGTATTCCTCCATGGATGTCGTCATACTGAGAGCCGTCTGAGATGCATTCGTCTCATGATCCCATTTGACCATGTCGGCAAACACAGACGAATCAGCCTGGGGCTTGTCATAGAACCCTGCCCCAAGTGTAAGCGAGGGATTTTCTTTAGCAGCAGCTCCCGCCAATTGACCAAAGACATCGTAGCCGTAGAGAGTTTTCTCAGATCGCAAGCCAGTTGCCGGATGAGTATAGTGCTGCCTTCCCGAGGTTTTCAGTTCATCCAGCTTCGCATCAATTATCTCAGAAACCTTTGCGCCATCTTTTCCGACAAGATGCTCGGACATAAGGTCAAAGGAAGCCTGTGCACCAGCCATTTCCTTCGAGAGATTACTGCCTCCTGTTGACATTACCAACAAAGAACCAAGGTTTTTATTAAAAGTCTCATAAGAGCTATCAGTAGCTACACCGTTCTCATCAAATCCTGTCTTATACGCAGATAGTGCAGCTTTATTGATGTCATCTACGCTGACACGTTCAGAAACTGCTGCAGCAACAAAAGGATTTGATAAGTACTGACCGTATTTTTCATTAAACTCACGAACCTCAGCAGCTGTCATCGGCTCTTTTTTGATTCCGTCTGCAATTTTGGGCGCTATTTCTTGGGCGAATTGCCACTCTGCGGCGCTGTCGACAATCGGTGTATCTGAACCAAAAAGTGCAGCCCCAACCGCACTACGGCCGGCCTTAACCGCTTCAGGTGCAATAACAGCATTTATTGCGTCATTGATTGTTTTCGCTGCATCACTTGCAGCGTCGCTGAGGGCAGTTATCTTTTTATCGTATGAACCCTTGAGTTCCGATTGGGTAGCGATAACCTGCGTACGGGCTTTCCTACGATCAGGTTCTGGATCATAATCTTCGTCCGCCGCTGCTTTTGCGTCAATTCACTCAATCTCATTGCAATAAGCAGTGAGGGCTTCATCCCATTGTTGTTGAAGGCCTTGCACTTCTGAAATTGCAGTATTTACCTGCCCGTTCCAAGTTTCCAACGCTCCGGCTGGGCTAGGAAATTTCTCGGCAAGAGATGAGACTTTCCCTCCCATTGTTTTAATTTCTGCCGCAACCGCTTTTGCTGTCTGCCCAGACCATTGCTCTGCTGGGACTGACGCATTCTGGACAGCTTGAATATTCGTGACAAGTGCGGAACCTGCAGACTTCCAATGCGAGGAAACTTCCAAAGCAGATGGAACCGCTTTCGGAGATTCTAAGGCAGATGCCCCTGAACGAAAATCAACATCACTCATTTGTTCCACTCAACTCCCAGACGCGCTGCACGTTCTCGGTTGTACTGCTCAGTGGCATCAAAATTCTCACGAGCAGTCTCAACGCCGGATCCTAATGTTGCAAAAGCATCCGAATACTCCAGAATCACCATTGACATACCTTGAGTAAACTGCTTTGCAGCGGCGCGTAGCTCTTCAGGTCCTGAACCGCCCGTTCCCGGGAGATCGACAGCAACCGATTCTGCGGCAATACGTTTGACCGAGGCACCAATTCCAGCTAACGAGTCGGAATCTGTCCATTGTGCATTCGCGACAACCCCGACCCCTGCACTATCAAAAATGACGTGTTCGTCAGGCTTTGTTCCCGTTTCTGCGTTCAACACAGCTATGTTCTCTCCACTTGAGTGATACCACTTATTCAGGTGATACCTTCGCATTCCTACGAGGCGCGCGAATTAATCAAGCACTAAATTACCAGCTGAAAGCCTTCCTCTTCAAAATATTTTCAAAGAATGAAGCGAACGCAGATCAACTTCGAAAGCCTGCAGCTTCACAACGGATCTTAACTTTTACCCAGACCTTCACATTAATTTCAAGTTTCGATCGCCTGAAACCTATTACCCCGTTTACAGGCAGAAAATCTGGGGGTGTTGGATGCAGAATCCCCGCATCCAACACCCCCATACTGCACAAACTAACCGAGGCCTAATCCAGCGTCACTTACCGCCACTCGATGGCTTTTCTTCACGACCATCGGATTGCGCATTCTGTTGAGCATTATACTGGTCATCTAGAAGTGTGCGGAAATCACTATCCTTCCCAGTAAAGTAATTTCGAACCTGATCACGCTCGCCAGGTTCTAAAGACCCAAAAGCCCTTCGCGTTCCATCGGGATTTAGAGCGGGAAGTTTTTTATGTTCGTACTCCTGAGTTCCAGGAGATACATCGACTGCACCTGCACGCTCGGTCCATTGGTCCGAATCGTACATCGCGCGAACCAAACCGTCTTGCATCAACTGACGAGAAGCTCGATTAGCCTCGTAACGAGACTCCCATCCCTTCATTTCATTATCGGTAGACAGAGCCCAGTCCAACCCAGCACCCGCAGCACCCTTGATTGTGGTCGTTACGAGAGGACCTGCAACAGGAACTTGTTTGCCGGCATAACCCACACTTACATCAACAATAAACTCGGCAATCTTGCGAGCATTCCGATGCGACTCATCAAGGGCCTTGCCGATAGCACTATCTTTGTCAGGATTGGCATCAAACGTTTCTTGAATCAGCTCCGTCCAGCGATTAGTCGCTCCTTCAACACCACTTGTCCGCGAAGCATAGTTCGTATCCTTCAAAGCTTCAGCAACGTCACCCATATAACCCTGATATGCAGCAGTCTGAACCACCTGAAGAGCTGGCCTCCGGCCGCCCTCATACTTATCATCCAGTAGATAGTCCGGAGTTCCCCCATCATCGGTAACTTTAGGCCTGTCAAATGCCAAGTCTTGCAGAAGCCCACCAGGTTGCTTAAATCGATCAACCAAAGGGCCACCAAACTTCATCTTGACCGAATCATATACGTCCGGACTAGCCCCAGCATTCATCCCCGACCCGGTACTGTGATGCATCTCGGATGCCAAGTCGTAAACATATGGCTCAATAATTGAACCCATCCATGACCGTAGAGCATGATTCTTATGGCCGAAGACATCTTCACCCTTAACATGATCCGCATCACCAAACAATGCCCAATGCGAGTAATCAAGACCATCCTGATAACCAGCCATAGTATTCGCAGCAATCGCAGCGCGTGTAAGCCGATCATTCTTCCAGATCTTATGAGCCGTCGCATCACTCGCGGGAGGCTCAGGAACATCCGCCGTCTTCGGGTTAGACGCGTCGTTTAGCATATCGCCAAGCGCCTCACCGCCATCAATGTTCCCCAGTAGATCGAAATTATCGGCATGGCGATTTCCAGTTAGATAACGAGCAAATGTAATCTTTCCATCTTCACGCCCTTCGGGAAGATCAACATCAAACGAAGTCTTTGAATTCAAGAAATCTCTCAGGTGCATTAAACGGGTTCCCTCAACATTTTGCAGCACGGAAGGTGCACTTCCATCTGCAATGCTATTGGGAGTATCCGAAAGCTGGAAAAGCGACTGAAGCGGATCATGAGATAGCTTCCAAGCCTTATCATCAGCATCCGTCGAATGAACGATTGAGTAAAGATCTACTCCCGCGCCCGGATTCATTGCGGTCATACTCGGGTGCTTCTGATCGTACTCGACGATCTTTCCAACTAAGGAATCTGCACCACCCTCGTATACTTCCTTCCCGAAAGTTAGGTCCGGATTCTTCACCCCTGCGAAGCCGGTTGCTTGGGTGAAAATCTCATAACCATCCATGCTTGACCCACCCTGTTGACGGTCGTATACCTTATCCCCCGTTGATTTAAACGACTCAATATTGGCATGCTCAATCTGCTCAATTGTCGTCTTGCCGTCATGGCCACGCAATCCAGCCTTCACCTGAGCGTATTCGGCACTCGTAGCGATCCCATCTTTGCTCGCATCTGACCCGCCCGTCGCAAGCACCATCGCATTGCCAATACTGTTAACAAAGGAATTTCGAGTCTCACCCTCCTCTCCACTAGAAAGACTCGGTGACCCAGCCGCATTGACAGTTAGCCTATTTAGCATGTCGGAAAAGTTTGCGTCTTTTCCGTGCTTCTCCCGGTAGGAATCAGCTAAGGCTTGGACCCAGTAAGGATTCTGCAGTTTATCGCCCCATTTTTCCTGAAGTTTCTTGACCTCCGCTTCGGTCAAAGGCTTATCAGAATTCGCAGCCTTCTCAAGATCATCACGTAGTTGGGGAGCCTTCGTGCGAGCATAGTCCCATTCAGCAGCACCGTCAGCGATAGGCATATCCTTACCAAAAAGTTCAGCACCAACCGCAGCGCGACCACCCTTCACCACATCGGCAGGGATCGTATCATTTGAAGTCTTCTGAATTTCTGTGGCAGCCGTATTTGCAGCATCGCTCAGCTGATGAATCTCGTCATCATAAGACTTCTTCAGAGGCGCCTGAGCCGAGGCCAAGGTGCTCTCGGCAGCTTTGAGATCCGAAGCCGGATTATATTCCTTATCCGTCGCGGCTCGGGCATCGATTTCGGCCTTTGTCTTCTTGTAGGCAGCAACCGCTTCATCCCACTGCGTTTGAAGACTCTCGACGGTTTTGATCCCCTGGCTATTACGTTCTTCCCAAGTGGTGAGCGCACTTGCAGGAGTAGCAAATTGTCCTGAAAGACCCGACAGTTTTCCGCCCAGTGCTTGAATTTCAGAAGAAGCAGCATCTGCCGCTTTACCCGTCCAAGATTCAGGGGGAAGCGAGGCGTTCTGAGCGGCCTGTGTTTGGCCGATCGCCGAACCGATAGCTTTCCAATGCGAAGCAACTTCGGATGCCCCAGTAACGGGCTTGGGCGACTCAAGGGCCTCCGCACCAGATCGAAGATCAGCACTCATTTTTCCCACTCCACTCCCAGCTGGGCCGCACGTTCACGGTTGTAACTCTCAGTGTCATCAAAGTTCGCCGACGCATCAGCCGATGCCGATCCCAAGTTCGATGCAGCATCTGAATACTCATAAATGACCATGGACATCGCCTCGTTAAAGGCCTTCACCGCAGATTTCAACGCCTGTGGACCAGGACCTCCGGGACCGGGAAGCGGTTCCGCAACGCCTTCAGATGAGATGCGTTTTGTTGACGCACCAATTCGCCCAAGAGACTCAGCATCCTGCCACTGATCTTTCGCAACAACTCCAACCGCTTCTCGGTCGAAACTGATCTTATCTGCCACAGTTCAATTCTTTCCGTTGTGACCGGCAATACCAGCACGCGTTACGCACGAACCTAGCCTGGTCAGGGAACTTACCAGACGACAAGCTACCATCTCAAACATCGAACTCCCTGAGAGTTTCGCGCTTCAAGACTCAATGCAGCCCGAATAAACGCATCAGCGTCTACTTCACACGTGATTCTGCCCACGCCATCTGCGCCAAGAAGGTTCCTTGATCGCGTGAGACAACCAGGCCTCGGCCCTTGGGAAGAATACGCGGACGCTCACGGCCAATCACCATGCCCTCGGAAGGATTACCCGACATCATGATGCCGGTTGCCGACAACTCGGACAGGGACTGCAAAATCTGCTCGTAGGACGCACGCGAGGCACCACCCATACGGCGAGTAATCACCAAGTGGAAACCAATATCTTGAGCCTGCGACAACAGAGGCTGAAGCGGAGCCAAAGGTGAACCACTCAAACCACCGGTGGAAATCAGGTCGTAATCATCAACGAGAACCCAGGCCTCGGCCCCCTTCCACCAATTGCGCTTACGCAACTGCTCGGGGGTCACGTCCGGTCCCGGAAGACGCATACGCAGCTGTTCGGCAACTGCCTCCATGCTTCCTTGGATTTCATCACGGTTGGTGATGTACATCGGCATATCCGATTCATCCCACTCGCCCAGCAGGGAGCGTCGCACATCAACAACAACCAGCATGGCACGACGCGAACCTGGCTTTGCCAGCACCTGGTTGCCCAAGTTGCGCAAGAACGCGGTCTTTCCGCACTTCGCGTCACCGTAGACATACATGTGCGATTCGTTCTCCGGATCGAAAGTCCACGGACTCAAGCGGCGTTCTTCCAAACCAAGAACAATCTTCTGCTGCTTGCCGTGAGTTGCCTCGATCTGCGAAACGGTGATCTTTTCGGGGAGCAAACGCAGACGCGGGCCAGGTTCGGTCGCGGAAGCAATGCGCGCAAGCGTCTTTTCGACGCCCTCACCGATCGTGGCCGGATCATGATCGCCATCAGCACGCGGGAGGGCAACCAGCATGTGGTGACCGGTCATAGACAAACCACGTCCCGGACGTCCCTCGGGGACCTTGCTGCCGATCTCGCGACGGAACTCAGAATCCGAAGGATCACCCATACGCAGCTCCATACGGGAGCCGAAGATGTCCTGCATCTGAATACGGAAGTCCATCTTGCGCAGTGCAGTAGCAATGAAGTGAACACCGAAAGACAGCGCGCGTTCGGCCATCAGACGGATACGGTCTTCTGCATCCGAGAAATCGCTACGCAGCGTTCCCCAGCCGTCAACAACAAGGAAGATATCGCCATAGCCATCGTCAAAGCGTCCCTGAGCACGGCCTCGGCGATAGGTCGCCATGGAGTCGATACGGTTCGCGCGGAAGTAGGCAGCTCGGTCCTCAATAATGCCTTCAATTTCGGACACCATACGGTTCAAGATGTCCTCATCCTCTCGAGAGGCAACACCCGCAACGTGAGCGGCGCCCTCAAAAGCGGCAAAAGTACCCGAGAAATCGATAACGAAGAACTGGACTTCCTTGGGTGTATGGGTCAGCGACAGGGCCATGACAATCGAGCGTAATGCCGTGGACTTACCGGAGAGCGGACCACCCAAAATCGACATGTGACCGCCGGCACCGGCAAAGTCGTATTCCAAAACCTCGCGCCGCTGTTCGTGCGGAAGGTCGACGATACCCATGGGGATGTGCAGCGGTCCCTTTGCACGCCATTCGTGCGAGATGAGGCCGAGCTCGGGATCCACAGCCAAATCGGGCATGAGCGAATCCATGGTGTCGGGGACATCCAAAGGAGGCAGCCACACCTGGTGGGCAGGCATACCCTTACCCTTCATACGCGCGACCGCGATATCAATCTCGGTCATGCCCTCCCAGCGCTCATCACCGGGCGCAACCAGGCCACCTTCTGGAATTGCCTCTTCCTCGGGAGTGTTGTCCAGGACCTCCCCCAAAGAGAAGGGAAGCAGTCGGATCTGCGAGGCCTCGGAACCTGAACTGGGAAGCACACTACGAGGCGGCGGTGGCGCGGCAACGTAGGACGCGCGGAAGCGGATCAGCTGATCCGTACCGGGCTGGAGGAAGCCGGAACCCGGGTAGGGCGGAAGATCGTAGGCATCATTCACGCCCAGAACCTCGCGCGATTCCGAAGCCGAGAAGGTCTTCAGACCAATGCGGTATGACAGGTGCGAATCCAAGCCCTTGAGCTTTCCGGACTCCAAGCGCTGCGAGGACAGAAGAATGTGGATCGACAAGGATCGGCCCAGACGTCCAATTGCCACGAATAGCTCGCCAAAGTCGGGTTTGGCGGTCAGAAGTTCAGAGAATTCGTCAAGGATGATGAAGAGCGCCGGAAGGACTGGGAAGTCATGCTTTCCAGCTATACGATCCGCTTCATAATCCGTGACATTTGCATAGTTACCGGCATCACGCAGGATCTCTTGGCGACGAACCATTTCACCGTGGAGAGCATCTTCCATACGGTCGACCAGAGACAGTTCCGACTCCAGGTTCGAAATCATCGCAGAGACGTGAGGCAGGTCTGACATACCGGCGAAGGTCGCACCACCCTTGAAGTCAACCAGAACGAAGTTCAGCTGCTCGGGAGAGTGCGTGAGCGCCAGGGCCAAAACCAGAGTACGCAGCACCTCGGACTTACCCGAACCGGTTGCACCGATCAACAGGCCGTGCGGGCCCATGCCCTGCTGGGCGGCTTCCTTAATGTCCAAAACAACCGGAATACCCTCGGGGGTGACAGCGAAGGGAACGCGCAGACGATCGCGTCCATTGCGGCGCTTCCACTGCCGTTCCGCATCGAAGTCACGAATATCGCCGATATTGAGCAATTCCATGAGGTCTTGAGAACGCTTCGGATCGGGCTTACCGACGGGGGTTGCCGCATCCCTACCACCAGCAGTCAGGAAGCGAGTGAGGCGACGGGCCACGGCCTCGGCCTGAGGAATTCCCATGTAGTCGGCGTTGGCGAGCACTGGCTTTGCCTCAAGAAGCAGAACTTCCATGGGGGTGTGCTCATCGTTTGCGGGATGAAGAAGCAGACGAACACCGGTGGGGTTCATGAACATGCCCCACGAGGTCAAGACCTTCATGATCGTCACGCCTGCGCAGCCCTCGATAGAGCCCAGGTGCGAATCGGGAGGAAGCTCGGCACCGTCGGTAATCACGATCAAATGCGGCCAGGGGCTTGCGTCATTTCGAGGCTGGAAGTGGCCTCGGGTCGTCATTTCCTCGCCCAAGAGATCCTCGAGCTCGGCATAGCTGGTGCACACCATTCGCGCACCACCCAGAGCGTCAGTGACCTCAGCAGAGCGGATATGAGGAAGCCACTTCATCCACTCCCAGTTCGGGAGGTTTTCGGGAGTCGTCAATACCGCGATCTTTAGGGCCGAATCTGGCGTCATAACCGCAAGGTGGCAGATCATCGAGCGGACTTCTCCGCGAGCGCGCTCGCCATCACCGGCGACCTCGACGTGAGAGAACTGGCCCAAATCCAAGCTGAAAGGAAGGTCTTCAACAGTCTTGTGGACATCTAAGAAACGGCGCATTGCCGAATGACAGACGACATCGGGGTTCGCCATCTGGGGGATATCGGGTTCGACCAAGCGCATGGCCAGTTCCTGGTCAGACGTTCCGATTCGGGTGGAGACAGAAGTATCGTCGCCGACTTCGCGTTCCCAAAGGCGCGAGCCTTCTTCGGCTAAAAGCACCAGCGAGTCCGGTTCAGGCAGGTACCACTGCATGAAGATTCGCTGCTTCGCGGCAATATTACGCACGCTGGTGCGAGTTTCTGACAGGTAGGAGAGGTATTCGCGACGCTGGGAGTTGACCTTATTACGGTACTGCGAGACCTGGCGGTAGATGTTGAAACCAACCATGGAGAGCATCATGAAGACCATGCCGCCCGCCATCAGAAGCATTCGCGTGTTCTGCCCCTGAGTCAGCGCCATGATGACCATGACACCCATTGAGCCCATCATGGGGATCGCGGTAGCAAGGATCGAGCCCATGCCGCCGGCTTCAACCTGGCTGGGTGGCTTTTCTACAGCGATTTCACCGCTGGGGAGCTCGGGGGCTTCCATTTCATTGACGGCCATACAGTCTCCTGGAGTGCAATCTCCCGTTTTCCTTCATTTCTGTATGTATCCTAGCTTGTAGCACGAGCAGTCGTGGCATGGCACTGATCTGGTCAGGTAGTCTGAATGCTGACTTTTGAACAGAATCGCTGAAAGAACCTCAGCGGATCAATAGCCGGATCGGCACCGAGGACAATTCCCGGCACAACCGCATGAAGGAGGAGGCGTGACCCAGAAACAGGCAGCGGTAACCGTCACCGACGCTTCCGGCGTCAAAGATTTGGTTGTTCCGCTGGGAACAACGGTCACTGGCCTACTCTCCATGCTTGATATCGATTCAAGCGATCCAAGCCTGCAAATCACCGGTGCGGATGGCCGTCCCCTTAATCTCGGCGCGGTCTTGGGAACTGACCTTCCCCAGGGAGTCCTCATCTCCATTACTTCTGGCCGCGAGCGCCAGCGTCAAGAACAACGCGCAATTGAGCGAGCCTCCGATCCTTGGTTCCGCCCCTCCCTTGCTCTGAGCATCTGCGCCCTTCTGGCTTTTGCGATGGATGCGGTTCTGATCTTCTGCACTCTTTTCGCCCAGCTATTGACCATCATTGCGGGCGTGCCATGGTGGGCACCTTTGACAATCGGTGTCCTCTCGCTTGCTCTTTGCCTTGTCGTCCTCTACCAAAAACGCGTCCACTCCAACGCCGGATTGTTGTCCGGATGGACACTCGGCGCGGGGCTTTCTTTCCTTGGTGTCCTTCCCGCTCTGGGAAGCGCGGGAATCTATCTCGAGGCCTCGCAAATCTCCACAATGTCGCAGGTCGCCGCGCTTCTCTTCCCCCTGTGGGGAGCAACCGGTGTTGCACTTGGGCTCTGGCTCTGGCGTCCCACTCCTCTCACAAGCGCACACGCGCTCAGTTGGGGCGTTCTCACGGCAAGCGCAACTGGCTTGACCTATCTCAACGCTTCTCTCACCAGAGTTGCGCCCTTCGCAATCGCCTGCGCGGTATGCGCTATCACTGCCTCGCCCAGCTTGTCAGTACGGATCCCCGCGACCCAGCTGCTGGATATGCCCCTTGTGACGACCTCCGCGCCCACTGTCCGCGCACCCGAGGTTCCCTCTCCTTCGCGCATTACCGGCCGCCGCGTCAACCGAACCGTCACTGATGCGACCTCGCGTACTCGACTGGTCCAATACCTTGGTCTGGGCCTGATTATTGTTGCGGTTCCCGTGATCTATTCGATGATCGGGATTCACACGTGGCAGCAGATCGCCTCGCTGGTGCTGGTGTGTGCATCAGTCATTGCGCTGGTCGTTGTTCCCCGCGAGCGCCGCTGGGCTTCCTCGCGAGTTGTTCCCCGCGTGGGAGCGGTCATTTTGCTTGCAACGCTGCTCATTTCCCCCGCTTCCCGAGCCCTTCTTGGCACTCCCATTGCGGCAGCTGTTCTTGTCTTCATCGGCTGTGTTTCCCTTCTGTGGACTCGCCTGCGTTCAGGCAAAGAACAATCCGCACTTATTGGGCGCTTTACCGATATTTTCCAAGCACTGTCATTGACTGTTGTTTTCCCTGCCGCGTTCTTCGCCGCGGATCTTTTTGAACTCGTTCGACAGGTGGCATCATGAGTGAGCTTCGCATTACCCCAGTCCAGGTCCCCATTTCTCAGGCAAAAGGTGTGGACCCGGCTTTTCTAGCCGCCGCTCAGCAGGGTAGTGTCCAGCGAGGCCTCCCCCAGCCCAGCGTGGCGTATTCAGCGCCCGCGACCGGTGGTGCTCTGGTTACGGCCTACCTCATTGACCTTGCATGCCTTGTCGCAATTACCGCGCTTTCTTGGTGGTTCTATCCCTCGATCGCCATTGCAGTGATCATTGCGCTTGAGACATGGATTGTTGGCACTCTGATTCGCGCCCATTCGGGACGGACTCCCGGAGCTTTCGTCATGCAAGTGGCCGCAATTTCGATGGCACCCGTAGCCACCGATGCGGGTCCCGAGGCCGGTCACGCCCCCGGCTTGGCTCGCCAGAGCGCGCACAGCCTGATCATGTTGCTCTTACACGCGACTGTCGTTGGACCGGCCGTCACTTGGGCGATCGCTCGAGATGGCCAAACCTGGGTTGACCGCGTCTGCGGGATGGGGAACCTTGACGTCCGCGCTGGCCGCGCAGACGCTGGAGCTCCCGCTTATTCCCAGCAGCTTTCCCCCTCGTTTGCCGAGGCCTCGGCTGGGGTTGGGGCCGCACCTGCACAGCTTCAGGGAATGGATCCCGCCGCACTTGCCCCGGCACATCAGTGGGCAGGTCCGCGCGTTGCCTCCCCCGAAGTTCCTGCTTCCGAGCCTGCTGCTTTGAGTGTCCCGCCGGCGGGAGTTCCCGCAGCCGACCTACCAGCACCTTCACCGATGCCCGAGGCTCCCAGCCAGGTCCTCAGCGAGATGCCTGCGCCCATGCCTACGCAGCAAGCTGCACAGACTCCGGCCGCGCCCAAGGTGCCCACTCCCCCGCGCCACAGCTCGGCCTCGGCAATGCCACGAGTTCCGCAAGTACCGATGCCTCAAGCTGGTGCACCCCAGCAGGTCGGCAGCGCTCCGCAGAACTCTGGTCAGCAGACTCATACGCAGCCAGTGGCCCCTCAGGCCGCTCCCGCGCCGAGCGCACCGGCTTCTGTCCCCGCTTTCGCGCAGGCAACGCCACTGGCAATCATTGTTGACGATGGGCAGCGAATCGAGGTCAATGCTCCCATCGTGTTGGGGCGTGCTCCCGAACAGGCGCCTTCTGATGCGCGGGCAGTAGCAATTGCTGATTCCACGCGTTCCCTGTCGCGTACACACTTGCGTGTCGCACCGGCCGATGGCGATGCGATGTGGGTCGAAGACACCTTCTCAGCAAATGGCACGCGACTACAGGCGCCCGATGGCACCACTCAGCCACTCCCCCGCGGTGAACGTGTCAAGGTGCCGCTGGGTACGGTGCTTCTGCTGGGCGAGCGGAAGTTGTCGGTTAGTCGGTAAATCTACTTCTCTGGGATATCGATATCAACGCGCCCAGGAATGAAATCTCGAGGGTTAGCAGTCGTCCCATCCGATGGACGCAATCCCGTTTGGTAGCGTATTAAGGTGGCTTTTCCCTCGTGAACGGTCACGTAGAGGAAACCACCATTAACCGGATCACTCCACGAAAGCTGACGAACGCCACCTTTATCCGAGCCCAATTGATACTCGGGATACGTCTCTGACAAGAGTTCACGGCCGATCTTTTCGACCTCAGGAACGGGAACATAAGGACCAGCAACATCTTGCCCAACAAGCTCCCACGCTGGCTGCTCATCGCCTGAGGATTGGTCAGTCTCTTCATCGATCTCGGACCCAAAGATGCGCGCTTCCCACGCGCCTCCACCACCGGCCTCTGCAAGGCGACGACGGAACTCAAGAATCTTCGGCTCCTCATCACGCTGAAATGCCTGAATGGACTGACGCTGCTCCAGGGGGAGGCTTCCATCCCAATAGACCATGCTTGTTGCCTTTCCGCTCTTAGATGGTGATGCCGATTGTGTAGCCGCACTCTGGGGATCCCTCAGGACGGGCGAACATGCGGCCAGGGCCAGCACACAAGCCGCCCCCAACACAGACCGCCACACGGCGCGCATCAGCGCTTCACCCCCGCAGCAACGCGACCGATATCCTGAAGCGTTTCGGTGCCGTCTTCCAAATAGATACTGTGGTTATCAAAGTTGAAATTAGACGGCTTACTTGCGGGGGCATCTTTGTTGTATTTCGGCGAGCCTGTCGCATCGTCCGAGAGGTGACTAAACCCTGAATCAGAGTCCATGGGGTTCTTACCCAAGCTACCGACGATTCCACCTCTAATTTCCCCCATACCTTGGACACTATCACCCTTCGGGACGCCCGACACCCACAGATGATTTTGATCAACGTGGTAGTTTTTCGCATCGTAAGTCCCCATACCAGGAGAACCAAACAACACTAGGTCATCGATGACGCCATACTTGACCTTTGTTGCCGCCATGCCTGAGGTACTCGAACCATAGGAATGCCCGACGAGGGTCATATGCGCATCACCCGCGCCGTAGTCACGCGAGGCCTGCATACCGTTCATGAAACCAGCCAAACGATCTGACCCCGCCTGAGCGAGGAAGGGGGAAATAATCCCCGGAATATTCTGAGGCTGATTCAAATCAGCCTCACCCGGAGCATCATAGCCCAGCCAGGCAACAGTTGCCACATCGCTCGCGGACAGGCTCCCCTGAGCCATCGCAGCCCTACGCAGGTTTTTGGTTTGTCGCATGTATTCACCCATGCTGCCTTCAACTGTCGTGCCGATACCGGGGACAAAAGTCGCCACGTTCTTCGCATGATCAACGTCGCCTTGACCCATCGCGGCCTTGACTCGCCCGCCATCATTTTGAAGAGTCAGGAGCGATACAGGATCCCCCTCCTTCCCATGCTGGTAGTCTTCAAGGCTTATGCCCTTTTTAAGCTGTTTTTGCACGGCATCATAGGCTTTCACTGCCTTCTCTGCCTTATCCAGCTCACTCAGATAGTACGCACGGGTATTGCTATCAATCCACGGGTTCTTCAGGAGCTCCGTGTACGTGGAGACATTGTCCTCAGCTTCCTTCTTCAGGTTCGGGAGACGATTTCTGTTTGCGCGATCCCTTGCCCAGCCCTCAACACCATCAGCGTTACCGATCAGGTCCGGGTACTTGTCACACAGATACTGTTTCTGCGCCTCGGATTGCTGCGACCAATACCTCGCGCGCTCCTCTGGCGTCATCTTTTTGAACTTCTTCTGTTCAGCGTCCGAAAGATCGTGCGTCTGCTTCGAGGTCGATTTCGCGGTACTCCCCGGCGTCCCGACGGTTTTTAAGCGAGCATTCAACGTCGTGTCGGCAGTATTGGCCAAGTCGACTGCCTGCCCCACTAATCGATTAACTGAAAATTCAACGCTTTTCCGAGTGTATTCGTTCATCGAGTTCCCAGCCGAACTGCATGTCGCTATTCCCGCCGCAGAAATCGTGCAATGTGTCGAGGACGCCTCTTGCAGCGCCTCCTTAACTGCGCTCTCAACCTGGGAAACGTCGCCCATTGCAAGTTTAATAGCCTCTTGGATTTCTAGAAGGTCATCGGCGAGCGTCGTCAATTCCTTGTGCGCAACACCCATCTTTTGACGCAGCGCATCCGCAGTTGCTCCTTCACCCTTGAAGGAACTCATGCGCGCCTGAAGAGCATCAGCCTGCTTTACGACAGTATCCCGTCTGGCGCCAACCGTCCCCGCATAGGTGGACAAACCGGCTGAACTCCAGGTCTGAATCTGGCCCCATGTTAACGACATTGTTCTGCCCTCAGTCCTCTAGCTTCACTGCGCCACAGGAGCTGGAGCGGGCGATGGGTGAGGAACAGGACCTTGCACAGCGGGAGTTGGCGCATAAGGCGGCATCCCCTGCCCAGGTCGATACACCGGCATTTCAGGTTGAGCACCACCCGCAGTCGTCGGCAAGGTCGGCTTTGGATACCCACCACGCAGCGGGCCTCTGGAAGAACCATTAAGCGCCGACGCTTGTTCAGCATATATCGCCAGACTTGGGGTCGCCCCCGCTGTCCCGGCAAGAGCGGCTTGACCCTGAGCATTGGCCTGTTGGGTGTTGTCTGCTTCGGTCTGAGCAAGGTTGATGCCGGCTGCATGTGCAGCTCGAGCGAGCTCCTCTAGAGCCGTCGAGTGTGTGACAAGAAGGGATGTATAGCGGCCCTCTACCTCGGTAGCCTTCGCGATCGAGTCGGCACCCTTCATTGAAGACTCTACAGCCTCGGACAAGTCATCAATTTTTGCGCCTTGCAATTCACCGGAAACCTGTTGCAAGGTATTTGCGGTCGCGCCGTACTCTCCGTCAACGACATTGATCATTACCACGGCTGTTTCCCCTCTAAGGAAGCCTAATTCAACGATCTGCCCACATTGGCCGATCAAGTTGTTGTAAGTACGGCAGTGGGTGAGCAGATCTCTCTACTCACCCACACGCCGTTTACGCGCAACACTCACGAGCGCTACGCATGAGTTGTATCAGCGGCCAGTACCCAGGCCATTGAAGGTACGTGCACCCGAGTTATCGGTGACGACGTAGTTGCCGGCAAGCTGATCAACCAGACCTGCGAAGGCATCAAGAGCCTGCTGCATCTGGTGCATACCAGAGGTCCACTCACCATGCTTCTGGGCGTAGGACTCCTTCGCAGCACCTTCCCATGTGGCGCTACGTGCTTCAACGTCCTTATTGAACTGCTCAAGGTGACTGAGCAGATCGGTTGCCTGCGTGCGCAGATCACCCGAGACCTGCTGGAGCAGTTGCGGGCTTACGCGAAAATCTCCACCGTTCATTTCTTTTCCGATCTACTCACATGTTCAGCATGACTGCGCCGGTCTTGGCAACAGACTGCTGGGCATCTTGTTCGTTCTGAATTGTCTGAGCGCCGACCGAGGCAAGTGCGCTATCGAAATCGGTCAGTGCCTGAGTGGTCTTGGTCGAGCCAGCATCCCACTGCTCCATGACGGAGTTGAACGCCTGCGAGGCGCCACCCTGCCAACCACCGATAGCGGTAGCGACCTCACCCTTAACCTTTGCGTTCAGGCCCTGCAGGTAGGCCTGCAGGTTAGTGACAGCTGTGCGAATGGCATCATAGCTGGCTTGTTCCGCAGAAATATTTGCACCGCTCATGGTCCACCCTCCTAGTTTTTCGTTCGGGTCCCCCCGAAGTCTTGCATTGATCGACCCTCTGTAACGGAGGGCACAATCGCGATGTCGGGTATTACATTATCGAAGGGATCTGGGAATGCAAATACAGGTTTCATGAAACCAGCTAGGCTTAAGGCAGCACTATTGAGCAAAGGAACCTCATGGCAAGCACTACCGCATCCAGGCCTCCAGCCCTTATGCCCGTTAGCATTCGCATGGGTGAGAGCACCGTCGACATGTCGGTCCCAACGAACGTTGCACTGGCCGAATTTGCCCCAAATATTGTGTCGCAAATCACACAATTATCGGCCAGTTCTGCCTCTCAGGGATACCGAATTACGAATTCTCAGGGCCGAGTTCTTGATCAAAGCCAGACCCTGATCAACCAGGGAATCCAAGCCGGATCCGTTCTGATTCTGTCGAAAATCGGCGACAGTACACAGGATTTGCGCTATGACGACTTGGTCGAGGCCGTGGGAACCGCGGTCGAAAACGATCAGGCTCCATGGAATTCTGACAATTCGGTAGATCTTAGCACACATGCTTCAGCGCTGTTAGTCCTCACCGCAGCCGTTCTGATCTTCACCGGAGGTCGAGGAAGCTACCTTGGTTTAATTACCGGATTAGCCGGAACTTTACTGGCCTCTCTAGCCTGCGCACTGATTTCGCGCTCAACCCAGCGCCTTGCTCCCCTCTCTCTTGCGCACTCAATTCCGATCCTTGCCGGTAGCGCAGTCATGAGCGCAATACCAGGCTCTTGGTCAGCCCTTCCACTGGCTGGCTTTGGAATTGCAGCGATCGTCAGCGCAGCAATTCTGCTGATCATTCTTCCCAAGAACCTGCGCGGCTCCATTGCTGCGCCTCTCACCTATGGCTTTTCAGCTGCAACAATTGGCCTGCTTACGGGATTTGGGCACCTTTCAACCCAGCGCTCAGCAAGTGCAATCTATACCTTATTAATAGTGCTTATTTTGATCGCCCCCTGGTTTGCGATGGCCCGAATTCCTATTCGCGTGACAGGAAACCCCGAAACTATCGATGCCTACCAGGTTGTTCGCAAGGTAAACGACGGTCATATCCTGACCATCTCCCTTAAAACTGGCGCTTCGCTGGGAATCTTGATCTGCGTTCCTCTTCTTCTTGATACCCGCTATTCACTACTCCTTCTCATCTGCGGAGGCGTTGCTCTTCTGCTTTCAACGCGGTCCTTGCGTTCACGGGTCGAGGTCCTGATCGGCGCGATTCTAGGCATCATCCTGATCCTTGTGAGCGCGATCGGTAGCGCAATCCTTATGCCCCAGGCACTCATCCCAATTGTCCTATTGCTCTTCATTGCAACCGGCCTCGTCTTGGCACTGACGGTTATCGATCCGAAGATGCGCCCGTGGGTCACTCGAATCGCTGACACCCTCTCGCTCATCAGCTTGCTGGCATTGGTGCCCATCACGACTCTGGTATGGGGGATCCTGTAATGCCATCAAATAAGGACATCCTTGAGGCACAGCGCTTCAATCGTCGCCGCCTGGTCACAGCCTTCACCTCTGGTACCCCCGGAGGAAAAGAGCTTGAATCAAAATCAACCACTCGCCCTCTAATCGTTGGGGCCTCACTTGCCGCAGTTGCAGTTCTCATTGCAGTTGCTATCGGTAGGTTCATGCCGACGCTTCCCAGCGGCTGGCAAGACTCGCACCTCATCATCACGAAGGGCGAAGGTGCGCGCTACTACTCGATCGAAGGAACGCTTCGCCCCGTTTCTAACGTCACCTCCGCCAAGCTTCTCAGCGAAAGCGGAAAGCTTGTGACTTCTTCGGTGTCAACCTCCTCGCTAGAGGGAATCCCCCGCGGAAGCGCGATCGGCCTGAGCGATGTTCCCGACGACATCCCAACTGCAGACCAACTGCACTCCTACGACTGGACCTCATGCGCGGCCTCGTCAGGAATCAAAACTTGGGTCGCTGGTAACCCCGAGGGGCTCAGCAATGCAACCAGCGCCCTCGTTTCCAACGAAGGAAGGCTCTACCTGGTCACAGGTGGGGTCCGCTACCCCATCGAAATTGCGCACGCACAAGCCATTGTTAACGTGCTCGACCTGTCCGGTCGCACCATCACCCCGGTGACTGCAGCTTGGCTGAACTTGTTCACCGAAGGGTCAACTTTGGCACCCGTCGATATCCCGAACCTCGGTCGCCCGGTTTCAGGCATGTCGCCGCGAATCACCGCAGCACAGATCGGAACCGTCATCGAAGTCGACGAATCCGGAACACCGCGTCGCTACGTCATCACTGACGACGGAACCATTACTCCGCTGACGGACTTCTCCTACAAGCTCTACCAGGCCTCGTGGGCAGACCGCGGAAGTCCGCAAAACCTCATAATTGACCTCTCAGAACTGGCATCACTGACGGTGAATAGCCAGGGCGTCATCCCCTCGGATTGGCCCAGCCAGGTCGGTGAAGTTCTGGGGGCCGATGCGGCGCCATGCGCTCAGCTCGTTGTGAACCACTCCAAGGCAGAGACCGTTCTTAAGTCCATTCCCACCTCCGAGCTCGCTCAGCTTCACCCGCGCGAGGTCAATGTTCGAGGCGGTTCAGGTGCACTGGTCCGTTCCTCCTCCGGTGGTTCAAGCGGTCCCATCGTGTTTGTCTCTGACATCGGAAAGATCCACGGTTTGGGAAATAACCCCAGCGATTCACTGCAACGCTTGGGGCTGCCCGAAACTGCGGTCTCTCCCCTTCCGGCAGCATGGCTTGCACTCGTTCCTGAAGGGCAAGAACTCACTTCCGCTGCTGCTTGGGAAACGGTTGGTGCTCAGTGAATCGACTGACAAAATCCGCACTGAGCTCTCTTGCTGCACTGGCACTGTGTGGCGCAGTTGCGCTTCCTTCCGCATATGCGGATACGCCCACACCGGGCGAGACTCAAGGAAACGACCAGACGAACTCACAGCAAAAGCGTGGATCCGCCACAAAGCAGCCCGAAGAGGGCTGCCAAATCGGTATCGATAAGTGGATCACTCAGCCACCTTCGGCCTACTCGTTCCTCGGAATGAAAGAGGTCCTGAAACTGTCACAGGGCCAAGTGCGCGTTGCGATCGTCGATTCGGGTGTTGCCGCTGGAAATGCCCATTTCAAGGACGCAGTTGAGCCGGGTACCGACCTGGTTGAGTCTGGTGACGGACGAAAAGACGTTTTTGGACATGGCACCGCAATCGCGGGGCAGATCGCCGCGCGCGAGGTCTCAGGTTCGGGCGTTGTCGGCTTCGCCCCGCGAGCAACCATTGTCCCTGTCCGTGTGTATGTCGATAGTTCAGAGGACAGTAAGCGCGCGGGTAAAGGACCGACAGCCGCGCGAACAGCCGACGGTATTCGTTGGGCTGCCGATCAGGGAATCCGCGTCATCGTTGTCCCGCAATCCTTGACCTCTGACGATGTTGCCCTGCGCACAGCAACCCAATACGCGCACTCCAAGGGAGCGCTGGTTGTCGCTTCAGCTGGAAACGTCGAACAGAATGCAAACTCGGGGTCGCAAGACACTGCGGTGCGCTTCCCCGCGGGATATCCCGAGGCTTTGGCCGTCACCGCGGTCGATGCGCAAGGTAACCCCAGCCAATCCGTCGTCCATGGAACTCACGTAGAAATCGCTGCACCCGGTTCGCAAATTGCGTCGACCTTCTTTGCAAACGGTGACTGCATGTTCGCAACGCAGGGAGCCTCTACCTCTTATGCGACGGGATACGTGGGCGCAATTGTTGCGTTGATTGCTGCAAGGTACCCGAACGAGACCCCCGATCAGTGGAAGTATCGCCTTCTGGCAACTGCACTTCGCCCAACCCCTTCACAGCGCACTGCCGAAGAGGGCTGGGGAATCGTCGCGCCCTTTAACGCATTGAATTTCGTCAACGACGGGAAGATGCCAGGACCCAAAAACCCCTTGTATCCGCCGATTCAAAAGACCGCAGATCCGGTTATGGTGAAACCTGATCTTCCGGTTGATACGACGACTCCGCGTCGAATGTGGGCATTGGGAATCTCTGGCGCGGGCCTCACGATTGTTGTCGCAGTGCTCTTGATTCGTAGATTGCGCAGTAAAGAGGCCTGAGCCGGCGTATGCCGAATTTCAGAGTAGTTAGTGCTGCTCTTTATTCGTATTCGCGTCGCCCTGCGGGTTCTGCCCATTACCTTGTTGGCCATTACCCTGCTGGTTCTTATCGCCCTCTTGGTTCTGGCCATTCCCATTTTCGGGGATGCTTACGCAGTTCTTAGTGGGCTGCGAGGCGCGCCCATTTTCGGCCACTGACACCACCTCGATACACACCTCACCGGGAACTGCCTTTACCGACACCGCATTCTGGCGCGTCTCAGCAACCGCATCATCCGCCCCCGGCTTTGAAACGGTATAGACATAACGCCGATGTCCGGCCGACGTCGTCCCGACCGCGGGATCAGTCCAACTCCACTGGATATCCTCGCCATTCACGCGTGCAACCAGTTGGTCAACCGCAGGCGGAGGAACTGCAATCGGGTCTTCACCCTGCGATCCCTGCGTGGAAGAGCTACTTGCCGAGGCCGTAGGGGAAGCAGTCTGATTGGCCACCCCGATGATGCTGCCTCCGCCCGTCAGCATTGCAACAATGACGGCACCCAAAACCACCATCGCCATCACGACAAGCGCGATGATCGCGATGGTCCTCTTCGGACCTGAACGTCGACCATCTGGGAGGTAACCCAAGGGATGACCGGTATCAAAGGTGTTTTGAGTGGTATGCCCCGGGGCATGCCACGAGTCTGGCGCAGGTGCATATCCGGCACCAAATTGCTCACTGGGTGCTCCAACCGCTGAGGAATCCTGCTGGTGGAGACCAGCAAAATCCTGTTGGTTTTCCGAACTTGGTGTCGGGCCTTGCATGCCCGCGCCTTGCATACCCGAAAGCGAGGCATCGGTGGGCTGCGACTGCATCCCGCTAGAAGCACTCTCGACCGCGGCGTTCCCGCTGACCGGATTGGTTACGGAAGCAGGCGAAGGGGCTGCAGCCTCGGCAGCGGAAGAAGAGGCAGCCTGACCCAGGTCAAGGGAAGGCGCACGCAAACGCGTTCGCTCGGCATCGATCGAAGGCATCGCACGCAGACGAGTTGCCTCATCTTGAGCCGCATTCGGAGAATTTTCGCCCTGAACACCACCCCACGAAGCCGTTCCGTCATCAGCGGCGCCAACCGAAGAGCCGTGAGCCCCGAAACTGCCCACGGTATTACCGTCACGCAACTCCATCTTGGTGACCGGGCGCCCCATGAGGGCCTGAATGTCTTGAAGCTGACGGCCTAGTTCAGCCGCTGACGCGGTCCTCTTCCGGGGATCCAGCTGCATCGCATGGCGCAAAACGCGCTCAAGTTCCTTCGGAGCATCCGGGCGAGAAAGCCCACGAATGCGCCCCTCATAGACTCGAGCAGCCACCGAGGCAGCACTATTGTCACCAACCGGATCCTCGAATGGGCTACGCCCGCTGAGGAATGTCCATAAGGTTGTTGCCAGCGCCCACACATCCTGAGTCGGATGTGCGTGGGTGGAACGATTGTGCTGTTCAGGTGGAGCCCAGAGCACTGAGAAGCCATCCAGGCTTCCTTTTTCCAAAGCCCCAATACGAGAGGCAACGCCAAAGTCTCCCAAGACCGGGTAGTTGTAGGAGTCGAACATGACGTTCGCTGGCTTGATATCGCGATGGACATAGCCATTTCGGTGGAGCATCTCAACGCCTCCGCACAGGCGAATTACGACATCAAGTGCTCGATCGACCGCCATCGGCATTCGGCGTACCTGTTCTGCAACGTTTGCGACCGGGCAGAATTCCATTTCCAGATAGGGACGACCATCGGGTGAAGTCCCAATCGAATACAACTCCACCACGGCGGGGTGGCCGGCAATGGAGGTCATGACGTCGGCCTCGTGACGGATTTGCGCGTACTCAACCTGGTCGCCCACCGAGCGCGCGACCTTCACCGCAACTTCACGCGCAGGAAGCTCCTGGCGGTAGAGGTGAACGTCAGCGAAACCTCCAGAACCCAGGGCTCGCAGCCAGGTGTGACCGGGAAGCTCGGGAGGAGGAAGACGCCTAGAGGGAACCGAAGGGGTCATGATTGCTTACCTCTGAAGGGGTGGCGAAGACGGCGACGAAGTACACCGATCGGTGAAGCACCGTGCTTTTGGCGGTAGCGTGCGCTCAGCGAGGACAAGGAAAGCGCACGGCGAATCCGGGTCCAGCGAGTTGCATTTTCGCGCAGCTCCTGAGTCAGCTCATCAACAATCTGCCAGGAATCAGTCGCTTGTTCGGGCTGGGCCTCATCACCGGAGAAATCAGCCGTATCTGCCCAACGGGCAACCCGAACAGGCCTGGGTAGCTCCTCGCCAAATTCATACCACTGAGGGGTTGAGGAACTGCTCTTGGCAGCACTTGCTGGCCACAGAGGTGATGTCGTCAGCATCCACGCGGCCTCTTGACGAGTAAGGTCGGTCGGCACAACAACGCCGGCATCGCGCGCGAGATCGACGACCTCGTCCCAGGAACCGGTGAGCGCCTGCGGGGGCGCGGACCAACGACGTTTCTTGGTACGGCGACTCTTCGCCAGAAGAATAGCCAAAAGCGGGATTGCGATGATCGCAAGAATTCCACTACCGGTTGCAATGATTCGCCACGGAATCTTCAGACGCGAGTCATCATTCGAATCTGAACCGCGATCGGTAGTTGTTGGGGGAAGTTCTGCGGGCTGTTCGGGCGGCTCTGGCGGCTGAAGAACCTGAGGACGCGGCACAGAACGTGGCTTCGGGACATCGGTTTGAGGCACTTGGTCGCGCGGCGGGGTCGGGTCGAAAACCGCCCAACCAACTCCTTGGAACTCGACCTCAACCCACGCGTGAACATCCGAACCGCGAAGATCGACATCGCCACCCTTCGATTCATTCGGATACGCGCCCATGACGACCCTGGCGTTCATGCCGAGGTTGTGCAGCATCAGCGCCATGAGTACGGAGTACTGCTCATCGTCACCGATCATCTGCTCGCTTTCAAGCATGCGACTCAGTCGGTCTGCTCGGTTACCCGGGCGCGACTGAGCGTTGTCTTCATTCGAGTAGAAGCCTTTTTCTTTCAGGTAGCGCTCAATCGCGCGGGCCTTTGCAAGATCACCCTGCTCGGCTGCTGAGGTCTGAGTTGCCAGATCACGAACCGAATCGGGAACGCCCTTATCTCCGCCGCGATAGGGAACAGCACGGGTTCCTGAGAGCTGGCCATCCGACCAGATCGGAACAACCGTTGAATCCATGGAGTACACCATGGTTCCGCCCTGAACGTTCTTCGATGTCGCAAGTGCAGCGTTCGCCCACATGTCGTAGTAGAGACCATCAGAGAGGGTGCTCACCACAGCGGCATTCGGATTGCCCTCTTGCTGGTTCGCCTGGGTACCAGAAGCTGATGCAGATTGATCAAAATTCATGGTCGAAGGCGTACCGACGATTGGAACCCACGGGCCAAGGAGCTGCGAGGTCGTGAAGGCCATGTGGGCTGAAGAGCTACCTTCGGGAGCCTGCTGCTGCGGCAAGGTCGATCCCACGTGGATAAAGCCATCGGAGGGACCAGTTCCCGGAGCACTCATTGTCATGGTCGTTCCGTCGTAACTATCCATGACACCAATACGCACGCGCGCGCCTTCTGGAAGACCATCCACGTGGATCAAATTCTGCTCTTGCAAGTCAACGTTGTAGTGACGGAAAGCAGACAGCGGAGAGGGATACTGACGCGCATCCAGCGGAGGTTGGACAACATCGCGAAGCACAACGCGGGTGTACCACGGGCCATAGGCATTAGTGAGCGGAATAGCGGCAGCTGCAACAACTGCAATGACCAGTGCGCCACCTGCGATTTGGCGGCCCAGATGGATACTGCCCTGAGAGCCGCCCTGAGTGGTCTCCCCCAGCGTCGCGGAGGTATCCGATGCGGCTGCCCCACCGACACGAACATCCAAGCCGGCCTCGAGTCGACGGTACTGATCTGCCCATGCACACCAACCCAAGCCAAGTGCCCACCATGCGGCGATCAGCCAAATATTCGGGAAGGTGCCACCCTTACCCCAAGCAATGCCGATAACTCCCATAACGGCCACGGGAATAACCGCAGCAATTGCACGCCCAGCGCGAAGGACCAATAGCGCCGAGATGAAGGAGCACAGCAGAGCGCTTAGCCACGGGACCATTGATGGACCGACGTAGGCCGAGGCCGGCGGGGTGATTGTCAACAGATCCTTCCACGCATAGACCACCTGCAAAACCAAGAGTTGCAGGGTGCGTGGGGTAGGAAGCCCGTAGAAAGTCGTCGAGGGGTACGCCGCAACACCGCCAATAAGGAAGTGAGCAGCGATCAGGCCGGCAATAGTTGATAGCCAATCCCAGCGCCAGAAGCTCGAGGCCCAGGCGACAAAAAGACCCGCAGCGACGCCAGCCGCAGCGGCACGCAAGCCGACCCACGACCCAAAAACGGCCTCGTG
>JBHRQN010000017.1:0-29178 GCA_042645485.1 Pauljensenia sp. | reverse complement strand
CCTTCGGTGTGCGATCTCACCGAAGGCACTACTGTTTCTAGGGCAATGACCTGATAGCCTTGCTAGGCAACGAGGCGCTACCCAATGGTGGTCGAGCATAGCCTCGGCGGTGAAAACGGTGTGGGGTCGCGCTTCATCCGTGAAGTCGACCCTGAGCGACGCTAATTGTAAGGAAAACTGTGTCCACTGCACCCGAAAATGCTACCGAGACTACTTTCGCAGATCTTGGACTGCCTGATGATCTCCTCAAAGCCATCACAAACATGGGCTATGAGGTTCCAACCCCTATCCAGGCTGAGGCAATCCCAGCGCTTCTTGACTTCCATGATGTCGTTGGAATTGCTCAGACAGGTACTGGAAAGACCGCGGCCTTTGGCCTGCCGCTCTTGGCTTTGATTGATTCAGATCAACGTCATGTACAGGCACTTGTTCTCGCGCCAACGCGCGAATTGGCGATGCAATCTGCTCAAGCGATTTCTGATTTTGCCGCTCAGAGCCGCGATATCGATGTCGTTCCCGTCTATGGAGGCTCCGCCTATGGACCTCAGATTGGTGCGCTTAAGCGCGGTGCGCAGGTGGTTGTCGGTACTCCCGGACGTGTGATTGACCTTATCGATAAAGGCGCGTTGGATCTCAGTAACGTCGTCATGTTGGTGCTTGACGAAGCAGATGAAATGCTCCGCATGGGCTTCGCAGAAGATGTCGAGACTATTACCGCTTCAGTGCCTGATGATCGTTTGACAGCCCTCTTCTCAGCGACAATGCCAGCCGCAATTGAAAAAATTGCGCAAACGCATTTGAAGGATCCTCTGAAGATTGCCGTTTCTGAAGAGTCTTCAACGGTTGATACGATTCACCAAACCTATGCTGTCGTTCCTTACAAGCACAAGATTGGTGCGCTTTCGCGTGTTCTTGCTACTCGAGCTCAACACCAGAGCGCGCAAGAATCTGATGCTGCAATTGTCTTCGTCCGCACGCGTCTGGATGTCGAGGAAATTGCTCTTGAACTGAATTCGAGAGGGTTTAAGGCCGCAGGTATTTCGGGTGACGTTGCACAGACTGAACGCGAACGCATGGTGGAACGTCTAAAGAACGGCTCCCTCGATGTTCTGGTTGCAACCGATGTTGCCGCTCGAGGCCTCGATGTTGAGCGAATTGGTTTGGTCGTCAACTTTGACGTTCCCCGCGAAGCAGAAGCTTATGTACACCGAATTGGACGTACTGGGCGCGCCGGGCGTGAAGGGCGTTCATTGACCTTCTTCACGCCTCGGGAACATGGCCGACTTCGCAAGATCGAGAAGCTGACCGGCACCCCCATGGAAGAGGTCGAGATTCCTTCACCCGCTGCTGTCTCACGGTTCAGAGCGAGCAGAATCTTGGATGCGATTGGCGCGCGTATTGAACGTGGACGACTTGATCTTTACCGGCAGCTTCTTGATGAGGTTCATGACACGACCTCGTTGGATATTGAAGACATCGCAGCCGCGCTTCTTGCCCAGGCAGTGGGGGATGAAGGACCTGCTGCGCGTATTGCTGAAGACCGTCGTGGTAGTGGAAAGATTCGCCGCGAAGAAGAACTTGACGAATCGGGTGAATTTGCACGCGCTCACTTTGAGGGAGGCCGCGACAACGACCGTCCGCTCAAGGCGCGTAAACAGGGCGCTTCACCTCGACACGCAGTCGGAACTGGTACGCGCTACCGCATCGAAGTGGGTAAGAAGGACCGCGTCAAGCCCGGTGCGATTGTCGGAGCCATCACCGGTGAAGGTGGTATTTCCGGTGCAGATATCGGTCATATTGATATCTACCCGACCTTCTCTCTTGTCGAAATTCATACGGACCTTCGTCCGGATGCCATGGCTCGGATTTCAAAGGCGCATGTTTCAGGACGTGCACTGAGAATCCGCGTTGATGAGGGACCCGATGGGAAGGCTCATTCCCCGAAGAAGGCTGCGCTTTCACGAAAAGACTCCCGAGACTTAGCGAAGTCTCGCACAGACCGTGGACGTGGGCACCGTTTAGGCCATGGAGATGATCATCGTCGTGATGATCGCCGAGGCGGTCGTGACTTTGGCGAAAAGTCCTCGTTTAGGGGTGGGCGAGCCACGCAGCCTCAACGGAAGTCGGCCTCGAAGAAATTGGGGAAGGGACGCCGTTTCGGGCGCTAAGCGACAACTACATCACTGAGCGCACGCGCGGGGGAGAAGATCTTCCTCGCGCGTTCTCATTGCCGCAAATGCGCCGACAACAGCAACTCCGAGCGCGATAACGGTTGCAGGGAGATAAGCAATAGGGCCTGCGAAACCAATGGCATTCCATAGCGCCAGGGCAAGAGAGACGAAAGCAAGCTCGACGGCTGCACCCACTGAATCAGCAACCTGAAGCCACGAAGATGCCCGTCCGTGCATAGAAGGATCGGTTGACCCAAGCGTGAGATCTGAAATCGTCGAGTGCGTGAGGCCAACGCCAAGTCCAGCAAGGAGCCAGGCGATAAAGATCGGCCAGTGAGGGGCGGATGTCTGGAGAAGCATTGTTAGTGGAGCCAGGCCAATGACAACAAAGACCATTCCGATTCGTGGGAGTCTAAGCCGGTTCTTGCCAACGTGGATATGAGATTGGATGACCGAACCAGCAGCCCACGATAGAGCGCTTGCAGTAACGACGAGGGAGGCTGAACTCGGAGTCCAGCCCTGAACACGTTGAAGAAGTAAAGGCAATACAACTTCTGCGCCTGTTACCGCTCCCATCATGAGTAAACGAGTAACGACAAGTGCTGGGATGCCACGCTTCAGACTAAAAGAGCCGGGCGGGAGAAGGCGCGGAAGCGTTATTGCGGAGAGCGTAAGGCCCGTAGAGCCCACAAGCACCATTGCCCAGATCGAAGTAAAAGTACCCGAAATCTGTAAAAGGAAAACACCTATACCGCTGCCTAGCGCCAGTCGGACGAAGCGCAAAGAAGGTGCAACTCCTTGAGATGGGATCGAGAAATTTTTAAGAACCAAATGAAGGGGAATCGCACCGAATGCTGCGAGGAGAGGAGCTACACCAAAAACCACTCTCCATCCAATATATGTCACGATTATTCCGGCAAGGGCAGGTCCTACGAGGGAAGGGAAGACCCAAGATAGGGAGAAGGCTGCAAAGTAGCGTGGACGATGCAGGGGAGTGGCTATTGCTCCGATAAGGACGTAGAGCGGGACGATGATAAATCCTCCACCCAGGCCCTGGATGAGCCGACCGAAAACGAATACTGCGATATGGGCAGCGAGAGCGCTTACTAATAGTCCTACGCAGAAAAGCCCTAATCCCCAGGCAAACACCTTTTTGACACCCAATGCATCGCTGAGGCCTCCTGCTAGGACATTTGCAATCAAGTTTGTAATAAGAGCAGCACCCGAAGAAACTGCGAACCAAGAGTCTGCATGGAAAGAGGCAACGACGTTCGGCATGATCGTGGTCGTTGCGAGCGATTCAAAAGCGGAAAGCGTAATCAAGATGACGGAGGAGAGCATGAGTCCCTTCTCCGCATTTGACCATGCCTCAACTCGGGGACGTGGGGACATGGCATTATCCTTGCACATTTCGTCTGAGACCTTGGCCAGTGTCTGCAGAAGGTGTGCCTCGATTGTTGGTACGGCGGATTATTGCTGAATGAAAACAAACGAATGAACTCAGGGCGTCGACTCGTTGATCGAGGAGTGGGGGAGCAATGGGGGTATTATGTCCGTGCCGCCGCTCGTCTCGCGGATGGTACCAACGAAAGGAAAACCAGTGCTTCGCACTCACAATATTGGAACGCTTGGCCTTGACCTTGTCGGCCAAACCGTCACCCTGACCGGATGGGTCGATCGACGTCGTGACCACGGCGGTGTTGCATTCATCGATCTCCGTGATGCTTCGGGAATTGCGCAGGTGGTCGTTCGCGATGAACGCGTTGCCCACGAATTGCGCAGCGAGTTCGTTTTGAAAGTGACCGGAGAGGTCTGTGCTCGTCCCGAAGGCAATGAGAACCCGAATCTCGCAACGGGTGCTATTGAAGTCATGGGCGATGATATTGAGATTCTCAATACTTCTGCGCCGCTTCCTTTCCAGGTGTCCTCCAACGCGGAAGATTCAGGCAATGTTGGTGAAGAAACGCGTTTGAAGTATCGCTACCTTGATCTGCGTCGTGAACCCGAGCAGTACGCTCTGCGCTTGCGTTCGAAGGTTTCGCGCGCTGCTCGTGATACTCTCTACGCTCACGATTTCGTCGAAATTGAAACGCCGACGCTTACACGTTCCACCCCTGAAGGCGCGCGTGACTTCATTGTTCCTGCTCGTCTGTCGCCCGGCTCTTGGTATGCGCTACCGCAGTCTCCGCAGCTTTTCAAGCAGATGCTGATGGTTGCCGGAATGGAACGTTACTTCCAGATTGCACGCTGCTATCGTGACGAAGATTTCCGTGCGGATCGTCAGCCGGAGTTCACCCAGCTTGATATTGAGATGAGCTTTGTCGACCAAGACGACGTCATCGCCGTTGCAGAAGAGATCTTGAAGAATGTCTGGGCCCTTATTGGTTACGATCTCCAGACCCCGATTCCTCGCATGACCTTCAAAGATGCCATGGAGAAGTACGGTTCGGATAAGCCTGATCTTCGTTTCGGATATCAGCTTGTTGACCTGACCGACTACTTCAAGGACACGACGTTCCGAGTCTTCCAGGCACCTTACGTCGGTGCTGTCGTCATGCCCGGTGGCGGTTCTCAGCCTCGCCGTACCTTTGATAAGTGGCAGGAATGGGCCAAGGCGCGCGGCGCCAAGGGCCTGGCTTACGTCACGATCGACGATGAAGGCACCCTTGGCGGCCCGGTTGCAAAGAACATTACCGAAGCTGAGCGCGCTGGCCTCGCCGAGGCCACTGGCGCCAAGCCCGGTGACTGCATTTTCTTCGCTGCTGGTAAGCCCACCGCCTCGCGCGAGCTGCTTGGCGCCACCCGCCTCGAGATCGGAAAGCGCTGCAACCTGATCGATCCTGATGCATGGGCATTTACCTGGGTTGTCGATGCGCCTCTCTTCAAGCCGACCGGAGATGCCGAGGCCGAAGGTGACGTTGCTCTTGGACACAGCGCTTGGACTGCGGTCCACCACGCCTTTACCTCGCCGAAGCCTGAATGGCTGGATAGTTTCGACCAAGATCCCGGAAATGCTTTGGCCTACGCCTATGACATTGTCTGCAATGGTAATGAAATCGGCGGTGGCTCGATCCGTATTCACCGACGTGACGTCCAAAATCGCGTCTTCAAGGTCATGGGTATTGGCGAGGAAGAAGCACAAACTCAGTTTGGATTCCTTCTTGATGCATTCAAGTTCGGAGCTCCTCCGCACGGCGGCATCGCATTCGGGTGGGACCGAATTGTTTCACTGCTTACCAAGTCTGAATCAATTCGCGATGTCATCGCCTTCCCGAAGTCGGGTGGCGGATACGACCCGCTGACCGATGCTCCTGCACCCATTACTCCTGCACAGCGCAAGGAGGCCGGAGTGGATGCGAAGCCGAAGAAGCGCGGTGAAGAGGACTCTGAGAATAGCTCTGAAAAGTAAAGGTCTTTTCGGCTAATTTCTAGCAAGTTTCCGGGGTGGTTGATGCGCATCAACCACCCCGGAAATTATTGCTCAGTGAATAGGCAGATCGGGGATTGAGAGGCTAATCTTGGTAGTCAACAGGGCTCAATGCCGATTCCTCAGGAGTGATACGTAATGGCGCTTCTTCCACCCCATTTGCTACCTTCACCGATTCAGGCGCCTCCCGCCGATCAAGTGATTGAAGGCCCACAGTGGAGGATCGAAATTCTTTCAGACACTGTGATCCGTCTTGAATGGGATCCGAGCGGCGAATTCCTTGATGGACCGACACAAATGATGGCATGGCGCAAGTGCCTACCTGTCAAGGATCTGCGCATCGATCATGACGAAGTTGGCGGCATAGTCATTGAGACCGCACATATGTCCTTCCACTACGACGGTAAAGAACCAAGCTCCAATGGATTGTGGGCTCAAGTGCGGGAAGAGGATAGCTGGGGCGGAACCTGGCGTTGGGGGACTGACGCAGAATTTCCCTGGATTCAAGGGAGAAACCTGCGAGGGACAACCAGAACATTGGACACGGTCGATGGACGCTGTGAACTCGATAAAGGTGTCGTGGATGGCCGTGGCATCACCACGTTAATTGATGACACCTGTCCGGTCTCTAGTGATGGAGTCTTCCTGCCCGCGCGCCCGGAGCACCTGGACATTTACGTTTTTGCTTGCGGCCCAGATTTTCCCGAGGCCGTGCGTTCCTTCTATCGTTTGAGTGGTCCGCAAGCGATTCTGCCTCGCTATGCCTTAGGAAATTGGTGGAGTAGATATCACCGCTACTCGGATGAGGAATATTTGGAAGTGATGAGTGAATTTACTCGTCACGATGTTCCGCTTGCAGTCGCTGTCATTGATATGGATTGGCACATCACCAACCCTCCCGCGGGAGCTGGGTCAGGATGGACTGGCTACACCTGGGATCCTGAGCTTTTCCCGGATCCAAAAAAGTTCCTTGATACTCTGCATGAGCGTGGTCTTCACACCTCACTCAATCTCCATCCTGCGGATGGTATTCGTTACTTTGAAGAGGGGTATGAGCGCTTAGCTCAAAGAATGGGCGTAGACCCCGGAAGTAAAAAGACAATCCTCTTTGAATCAGCGAATCCCGATTTTATGTTGGCGTATTTTGAAGAGATTCTGCACCCACTTGAAGATCAAGGGGTTGATTTCTGGTGGGTTGACTGGCAACAAGGAGAACATTCAAGCGTGCCTGGGCTTGACCCATTGTGGGTTCTGAACCACTATCACTATCTTGATAATGCTCACCGACATGGTCGAGGGCTTACGCTTTCTCGCTATTGCGGACCGGGGTCTCAGCGCTTCCCTCTGGGTTTTTCGGGGGATACCTACATTACTTGGGAATCGTTGAAGTTCCAGCCTGAATTTACTGCCACCGCCTCAAATATCGGCTATGGCTGGTGGAGTCATGATATCGGTGGGCACATGCTTGGCGTACGTGATCCAGAATTGGAGACCCGTTGGATCCAAAGTGGTGTATTTAGCCCAATCATGCGTCTGCACTCATCAAATAATCCATTCACGCGAAAGGAACCATGGGTTTTCGAAGAACCTCATTGCGCGATTCAAGAGGAATACCTGCGTTTCAGACACCGATTGGTCGGGTATCTTCACTCCGAACAATTCCACGGTCGTGATGAGCTTCTCCCACTCATTCGTCCGATGTATTGGGAGCATGATGGTCACGCTCAGGCTTGGGAGGTCCCAAATTGCTTCCGCTTTGGGCGTGAACTGATCGCTGCTCCAGTGACTGAACAGCTCTCTGAAGCCTCGTGCCGTGGGCGGTCTGAAGCGTGGCTACCAGAGGGCATGTGGGTTGACCTCATGACGAATATCGCCTATCAGGGCAATCGAAAGCTTTCGCTGTGGTCAGAGCTGTCGCGGACCCCGCTCTTTGCGCGAAGTGGATCAATCATTCCACTTTGTGGAAGTGCGGCTGCTCCCGATAGTGAAGGCACACTGGGAATGCTTGGACGCCAGGCTAATGTTGCTACCGGTAATCCTGAGGAAATTGAGCTACTGCTCGTTTGTGGCGCGGATGCAAGCTATGAGCTGGTCGAAGATCGAGATAGCGACACTTCTCTTGTTCGTACGCTCTTTGAATGGGACGATGCTCACCACAGACTCACCATTCATGGTGCTGACGGGGATCTTGGCTCGATCCCTGCGCGACGGAAAATTCTCGTTCGCACCTATGGGCATGGAATCGATAGTCAATTGACTGAGCTTGGTTTTATTGAAACGCGCACGGGCGCCAGTTTTGAGCTGGAACCGAAGCTGATGAGTGAAAAGGTTAAACGCTCAGAGCAGATTCGTCGGATTTTGACTCACGCGCGTTGTGAGGTTGAGACCCTCACACGTCTCGACTCTACGTGGAATGAAGGTCGTGGTGCCTTCTTTGCCGCCTTAAGTGCTTCAGGCGTTGCCCCAGATTTGCGTGAGGCACTTTTCCAAATCGCAATTGCATCAGATCTCTAAAGTATCGGGAGCAGATCATGTCCTATGTCGAGCTTCATCCAGTGAATCCTCAGACGCGACTTATTGATCGCGTTGTCGGCGTTCTCCGCGAAGGTGGTTTGATCGCGCTGCCGACAGATTCTGGCTACGCGCTTGCCTGTCTTATGGGCAACAAATCGGGAATTGATCGAATTCGACAGATTCGCAAACTCGATGACAAACACAATTACTCGTTGCTTTGTGATGCCTTCTCGCGTCTGGGCGATTTGGTCATCATGGACAATTCGCAATTCCGGGCAATGAAAGCAACAACTCCCGGTCCGTATACATTCATCCTCCCCGGGACAAAAGAAGTTCCCAGAATGACACTGAATAAGAAGAAACACACCATCGGGGTGAGGATCCCTGACCACCGTGTGGTTCAGTCTCTTCTTGCTGCGCTGGGGCAGCCCTTAGTTGCTTCATCGCTCATCCTTCCGGGTGAAGATCAGGTGATGAGTGATGGCTTCGAGGTCGATGACAAAATCGGTTCACTTGTCGATTTGGTGGTCGTGGCTCCAGTAGGAGGAGACGAAGCAACATCGGTTATCGACTATACGGATGGAGTGGGACGAGTCGCCCGACACGGCGCGGGGGATACAAGTCTATGGGAGTAGCCTCCAAGGCTGCGTAAGCAGCATCACGCTTCTATTGCCTTTCTTATCCCTTTTGTCGCCGTGCTTCCGCTCGAAGAACCGGTAGCATGAGAGAGCTATGAAGAAGCTTTCCCTCAAAGTGTGGACACTCCTTGGTCTATGCGGCCTGCTGTGCGCCGGTTTGGTGTTCTCAGGCTGGTTTTATTCTGCGCATGCCCTTCCGCGCACATCAATCGCAGGTCAGTCTTTCTCTTCGTCCTCGCGAGCTCAGGTTAACGACGCTCTGAAACAACGCGTCGAGTCCGCTCAAGTTACTTTGCAGCTGGGCGATACGACACAACAGGCAACCTTGGAGGACTTAGGGATCACTGTTGATATCCCCGCGACAGTCGATGCTGCTTTCTCAGAGAACTCAGGGTTGCTCTCCCGTTTCCTCGGGATCTTCCGCTCTCGGTCGATTACCCCTGTCGTCCACCTTGACAACGCCCAACTCTCTCGATTCGGAGTTTCTTTAGCGCAGCGCGTGGGGACCCCTGTGAGTGACGCAGCTCTATCACCTAAGGAAGATGGATCAGGTTTCACGGTCGTTCCTTCTCATGAGGGTATTGCGCTCAATACTGCTGATCTTGCGAAAGTCCAGCAGGATGTCGCTCAAGATCTGGGTGCTTCCCCCAGGGCAATCAAGGTTGAGGTTCAAGAACCGAAGATTAATACTCAGAGAGCTGAAGAAGCGCTTGCTCAAGCGCAATCACTGATTGCTCCTAGCGTGACGATCACTGACGGTATTGACGATTTCACTGCGTCGAAAGCCGACAAGATGAAATGGGTCAAGGTGAGCGCAGAGGGCGATCGTGCTGCTCTGCTTGATTCGGATGCACTATCAACTTGGGTGAATGATCTCGCAAAATCGACGAACGTTGAATCCGAAAAAGGAATTCAAGGTGTTAATAGTCGTGGTGACGTTGTAGGCGTGCTCAAGGCCGGCACGGTTGGTTATCGTGCGAACAATACACAGTCTGTAATCTCTGGAATTGAGGATGCCCTCAATAATGGGAAATCCTATTCGGGCGATTTTGATTACGACAAGATTCAGCCCGAGTATGATCGCCAAGATATCCCCGATGGCTACGGTGATGATGTTTATCAGGCCTCGGCCGGTGAAAAATGGATCGATATCGACTTGTCGAAGAACACGGTTTCTGCGTATGAAGGTCGGACAATAGTTCACGGTCCAACCCCGATGGTCCCGGGTGCGCCCAATACTCCAACCGTAACCGGTAAGTTCCATGTCTATTTGCAATATGCCTCCCAGACAATGGAAGGTGAAAATGCAGATGGAACCAATTACCGCACAGAAGGCGTTCCATGGGTCACCTACTTCTATGCGGGGTATGCACTCCACGGCGCTCCGTGGCGTTCCTCTTTCGGATGGTCCGGTTACGGTGGCTCTCACGGGTGTGTGAATATGCCGGTTGACGGTGCGCACTGGATTTATGATTGGGCGGACAACGGGACGGTTGTCATCAGCCACTACTAAAGGGGAGTGAAAATGGATCTCTTTGATACGCAGGGGATCGAAGATTTCGGGACTCCGGTAGTTGATGACCATGCTCCACTCGCGGTCCGAATGCGCCCGCAAAGCGCTGATGAGATCGTTGGCCAGCAGCACCTTCTGAAGCCGGGATCACCGCTGCGTAGACTTCTCACTCCATCTACTGATTCCCCAGCGGGTTTAAGCTCCGTGATTTTATGGGGCCCTCCGGGAACAGGAAAGACCACTCTTGCCTACCTGATCGCACGTGCTTCTGGTCGGCGCTTCTGTGAAGTTTCGGCAGTTACGTCCGGAGTAAAAGACCTTCGTGATGTGATCTCGCAAGCTCGACGAGGCCTGACAACAACTGGAGAGGAAACGATCCTTTTTGTTGATGAGGTTCACCGTTTTTCAAAATCGCAGCAGGATGCTCTTCTTCCAGCTGTCGAAAATCGTTGGGTAACCCTAGTAGCCGCAACGACAGAGAACCCATCCTTTTCGGTGATTTCTCCGCTTCTTTCTCGTTCCTTACTTCTTACTCTTCATGCGTTGAGCAGTGAAGATCTCTCCCTTCTTCTTGATCGTGCCTTAACAAGTGAATCGGGATTGAAATCTCTGTTTTCCCTATCTGCAGATGCCCGCTCAGCTTTGTTGCGCTTGGCCGGCGCCGATGCTCGTAAGGCCCTGACTCTTCTCGAGGCCGCCGCGGCCTCGTGCCTCGAGCGCGGAGGAGAAGGACAGCTGGCGGAAGAGGGGAGCGAGCCTCGAGAAATTGAAATCGCTGACGTTGAGAATGCTGCTAATCAGGCCTTAGTGCGCTGGGATCAAGATCAGCACTACGACGTGGCAAGCGCTTTCATTAAGTCGATGCGTGGATCTGATGTTGATGCCGCTATCCACTACCTTGCGCGCATGCTTGAAGCAGGTGAAGATCCGCGTTTCATCGCGCGACGCATCATGATTTGCGCTGCGGAAGATGTTGGAATGGCGGCACCCGAAGTCCTCACCACGGCTGTTTCCGCAGCGCAAGCGGTTGCAATGGTCGGAATGCCAGAGGCGCGAATTATTCTGAGTGAAGCCGTAATTGCGGTAGCAGCAGCCCCTAAGTCTAATCGTGCTTACCTCGCTATTGACGAAGCTTTGAGGGATATTCGTCAAGGGAAAGGGGGGCCAGTTCCTATGCGCCTCCGGGACGCTCATTACAGTGGTGCTCAGGCTCTTGGACACGGTGTGGACTACATTTATGCGCACGATGCCCCCCACCATGTCGCGGCTCAGCACTATCTTCCTGAGGATCTACGCGGAACGTCCTACTATCGTCCAACGACGAATGGCAATGAGGCCATGCTCACGAAACGCTTAGCTGCGCTTCGCGAATTGCTTAAAGTACGTTAAACTGATCCGGTTGCCTTTATGGGCAACGTATACCTGGGGTCTTAGCCGACGGCGTTCTGCCTGGAGTTGACCCCGCATTCGTTTCGCGAATGCGACATAAGAGACAGGAAAGGTCATTTAATGGCTCACAATCGTTCACGCAAGCAGGTGCGCGAGTCCCGCGCGCTGGGCTTTGCTCTCACCCCGAAGGCTGTTCGTTACTTCGAAAAGCGTCCGTATGGTCCCGGCGAACACGGTCGTACCCGTCGCCGCCAGGAATCTGACTACGCTGTTCGTCTGAAGGAAAAGCAGCGTCTGCGCGCTCAGTACGGCATTCGTGAGGCTCAGATGCGTCACGTCTTCGAAGAAGCGCGTCGTACTGCTGGCCTGACCGGCGAGAACCTGGTCGAGCTCCTTGAAATGCGTCTTGACGCTCTGGTGCTGCGTGCAGGTTTTGCTCGCACCATCCAGCAGGCACGTCAGTTCGTCGTTCACCGTCACATCATGGTTGACGGCAAGATCGTCGATCGTCCTTCCTTCCGCGTGAAGCCGGGACAGACCCTGCAGGTCAAGCCGAAGTCTCAGACCAGCGTCCCCTTCGAGATTGCAGCTGAAGGCATCAACCAGGAAGCTCTTCCCGCAACTCCCGATTACCTGGACGTTGACATTGCTCGCCTGAAGGCAACGCTGGTGCGTCGCCCGAAGCGCGCTGAAGTTCCCGTCACCTGCGACGTGCAGATGGTCGTCGAACACTACTCGCGCTGAGTGTGTCTTCCAAGACCCCGAGGGTTTCCCTCGGGGTCTTGTTCTTTTGTCGAGCCGTCTTGTCAATACACGATTCTTATAGATGTCCACTACTATGAGGTACTATGCGCACTTCTGAAATTCGTCAACGTTGGCTTGACTACTTTGCATCACAAGGACACGAGATTCGTCCATCTGTTTCTTTGGTGTCTCCTGAGCCTTCTATTTTGTTCACCATCGCTGGTATGGTGCCCTTCATTCCTTACATCACCGGCGTTGAACCGGCGCCTTGGCCCAGGGCTGCATCCGTTCAAAAGTGCATTCGTACGAACGATATCGACAACGTCGGTCGCACGACCCGTCACGGTACCTTCTTCCAGATGAACGGTAATTTCTCCTTCGGTGATTACTTCAAGGAAGGCGCGATTCACTACGCGTGGGATCTGCTCACAGGCTCACAATCGGAAGGCAAGTATGGCCTCGACGGCGATCGCATGTGGGTCACCATTTGGGAGAAGGACGATGAGGCATTCGATGTTCTGACCAAGGAGGTCGGAATGGATCCTCGCCACATTGTGCGTCTACCCCGCGAAGAGAACTTCTGGGACACCGGTCAGCCCGGTCCTGCAGGTCCCTGCTGCGAGTGGCACTACGATCGTGGTCCTGCCTACGGTCCCGAGGCCGTGGGCGGCAATGTTGACCCGGGTGGCGACCGCTATCTTGAGCTGTGGAATCTGGTTTTTGACCAGTACATGCGCGGCGAGGGAAGCGGTAAGGATTACCCATTGTTGGGTGAGCTTGACCAGAAAGCAATCGATACCGGTGCCGGTTTGGAACGCTTGGCCTTCGTCATGCAAGACAAGCCGAATATGTACGAGATTGACGAGGTTTATCCCGTTATCGCTGCCGCCGAGGAGATGAGCGGTAAGCGTTACGGTCTCGGCGCCGCAGGCCCCGAGACCGGTGCTGCCTACGACGATGACGTTCGTCTTCGTGTGGTTGCTGATCACGTACGCTCTTCGCTGATGCTGATCGGTGATGGCGTCCGTCCTGGAAATGATGGCCGTGGCTATGTGCTTCGCCGTCTCATTCGACGCGCAGTTCGTTCGATGCGTTTGCTGGGTGTTGATACGGCTACGATGCCGACCCTGCTGACCGCTTCGAAGGATGCAATGAAGGCTTCCTACCCTGAACTCGAAGAGAATTGGGGAACAATTTCTGAAGTTGCATATGCGGAAGAAGACGCCTTCCGTCGTACTCTTACTGCGGGCACCACCATTCTTGATGCCGCGGTTGAGAAGGCAAAGGCTGCTCCGGGTGCCCCGATGATTTCTGGTGAAGCGGCATTTTCACTCCACGATACGTATGGCTTCCCGATTGACCTGACTCTGGAGATGGCATCGGAACAGGGCGTTCATGTTGATGAGGCTGCTTTCCGCGCGCTTATGGAGGAACAGAAGGAACGCGCGCGTGCTGATGCTCGTGCGAAGAAGACTGGCCACACCGACGTTCGTATTTTCCACGACATCGAAAAGGAACTCGGCGGCGGTTCAACTTTTGTTGGCTACACAGAGAGCGCCTCGGACGCCCAAGTAGCAGGCCTGTTGGTTGATGGCGTTCCAACCCCTGCGGTTAGTGCGCCTGCTGAAGTTGAAATCATCCTGGACCGAACTCCCTTCTATGCGGAGATGGGTGGTCAGCTCGCAGATCACGGCACCATTCGACTTGCTGATGGCGGTGTGATCGAGGTTCATGACGTGCAGGCTCCTGTGCGCGGTCTTTCCGTACATCGTGGCACCCTGACTGAGGGGACTGCGACGCTGGGGGAGAAGGCCTTCGCGCAGATTGACACTGAACGTCGACTCGCTATCGCCCGCGCTCACACTGCAACCCACATGGTTTATGCGGGCCTGCGACGCATTGTTAACAAAGACGCAGAACAAGCAGGTAGCGAGAACTCTCCTTCACGTCTGCGTTTTGATTTCACGAACTCAAGTTCGCTTGGCGAAGGCCAGCTGAACGAAATCGAAAGCCTTGTTAACGAAAAGCTTGCAGAAAATCTTCCTGTGACCACTGAGGTCATGTCTCTCGACGAGGCCAAGCGCTCGGGCGCGATCGCACTCTTCGGTGAGAAGTACGGTTCTGAGGTCCGTGTGGTCACTATCGGTGACAACTTCGATCGTGAGCTTTGCGGTGGTACTCACGTTCCATCCACTGGTCACCTTGGACGCATCACCGTTTTGGGTGAAGGATCTATTGGCTCGGGTGTTCGCCGAATCGATGCGCTTGTCGGTGATGGGGCCTATTCCTTCCAGGCGAAGGAACACGCTTTAGTTTCGCAACTGACCTCCATGCTGGGTGGTCGCCCAGACGAACTCACGACACGACTTGAGTCTGTCATGACTCGTCTTCGTGACGCGGAGAAGGAGCTTCAGAAGATTCGAGAGCAACAGGCTCTTGCCGAAGCCGCTCTTCTTGCGCAGAATGCCCGTAAGATCGGTAAATTCACCGCGGTTGTTGCGCCCGTTGGTGCTCTTGGCACGGCAGATGAGCTCCGTGCAATGGCAACCGATGTGCGTGAACGTCTGGGTAACGATGGTCCAGTTTTGGTTGCTCTTGCGGCAATTATTAACGGGAAGCCCATGGTCACTGTGGCAACGAACGATCTAGCGCGTCAGCACAGCGCACGCGCGGGACAGTTTGTTCGTCGCGCGGCAAAGATTCTCGGCGGTGGCGGCGGCGGTCGTGATGACCTTGCTCAGGGTGGTGGGTCAAACCCCGCTGCAATTGACGACGCATTGGCGGATGTGAACGAGCAGATTAAAGAGCTGTAATGCGGCCGGGAGTTCGTCTGGCTGTCGATGTTGGGACGGTCAGGGTCGGCCTCGCGCGTAGTGACGCGGGGGGCATCCTGGCTCTTCCCCTCGAAACACTGACACGCCAAGACGACGCCTCGGAAATTAACGAGATTGTTCGCTATGCCAATGAGCTTGAGGTCATTGAAATAATCGTTGGCTTACCAAGACATATGCGCGGTGGCGAGGGAATTTCGGCAAAGGGCGCACGTCGCTACGCACGAAAGCTTAAGATGGTTTTACCTGAGTGTCGTGTGTGCTTAGTCGACGAACGCCTTAGCTCGCATGAAGGACATGAGCGTCTTCTCCAAGCCGGAGTTGAACGGCGTGAACATCGTCAGATGATTGACCAAGTGGCTGCGTCTATTATTCTGGAAACAGCTTTGGAAATGGAACGAATGAGCGGACGAGCTCCTGGAAAGGAACTTGTCCTTGAGGAAGGACAGTGATGAGCGACAATACGCCCGGATATCCTTTCCCCAAGCGAGCGAGCATTCACCAACGTCGCGCGCAAGAATCTGCGCCTCCCGAATCGCAGGTTCATGTTGAGGAAACCCAGCCTAGTGACAGCATTGAGGCATCTCGCTCCTCTGCTCGCTCACCTGCGAAGGACACTGACTTTGATCAGATTCTTCGTCCGGGTACCCACGAGGCCCCTGCTCCAGAAACGGCTGTACCCGCCGGCCTTCCAACACGTCGTACTCGACGTGTAGCGCATGAAGAGCCAGCGTCCGAGACGACTGGAATGCGGAGCAGGCGTCTTGCGCAAGAGCGGCGTGCGGTTCGCAAACGCAGGCGTCGTCGTTCAATTCGTACATTCATCGTTCTTCTTCTGACTCTCACGCTCTGTGCTGGTGGAATTTATCTTGCTTACACACAGCTTCGAGGTTCCTCTTCGTCAAGTACGGCAGCTGATGATTTCCCGGGTCCAGGAAATGGCCAAGTTGTCGTCACCATTTATGACGGTGAATCGGGCCAGCAGATTGGACAACGACTTGTCGATGCCGGTGTGGTTAAGTCGCTATCAGCTTTTATTCGCGCCTTTGAGGCCAATAAGGCCGCTGTCGGTATTCGTCCAGGTAGCTACACCTTGAAGAAAGAGATGAGCGCATCGGGTGCAATTGCCGCGCTCCTTGATGATGCGAATCGCATGGATAATACGGTGACTGTTACACCCGGACAGACAAAGGAACAGGTCGCAGAACAGATTGCCTTAGTGACCGATATTCCACTTGACCAGGTAAAAACTGCAATGGCGGATGCAACAACTATTGGTTTGCCCGCTGAAGCAAATGGAAATGTTGAAGGATGGCTGGCACCCGGGTCCTATGAGCTCGCAGAGGGCGAAACCGCTGAGTCATTAATTACTCAAATGGTGGCTGCAACTAAGAAGCAGCTTGACGACCTCGGTGTGTCTGCGGCAGATCGGGAGAAGGTCCTTACAAAGGCATCGATTCTTGAGCGTGAGGTTCGAAATCCTGAATACCTGCCGATGGTGTCGCGGGTTATTGACAACCGTCTAGCCGATACGAATGGCGAGACCCGCGGGCTATTGCAAATGGATTCGACTGTTCTTTATGGAGTTGGAAAAACCGGCGGTATTCCCACTGCTGAGGACCTCGCAGCTGATAATCCATATAACACTTATCGAAATCCGGGGCTTCCCCCATCACCTATTTCTCAGCCGTCTAGCCAGGCCATTAATGCGGCAATTCACCCCGCCGAGGGGAATTGGCTGTACTTCGTGACTGTTGATCTGGACTCTGGCGAAACTCTCTTTGCCGCAACCCATGATGAGCAAACCCAGAATACGAAGCGTCTTGAGGAATATTGTTCAACCCATCAGGGGAAGTGCTGATGCCTTGGGCGTGCGTCATTGGATCACCTATTGAGCACTCGTTGTCTCCACTGATCCATCGCTGCTTGTGGGATTACGCAGGACTGAATGGATGGACCTACCTGAAACATGAAGTCACTGCAGAGTCCTTGCCCCAGTGGATCTCTTCCATTGATGATGAATGCGTCGGTGTTTCTATTACGATGCCGTGCAAGAAGGCAGTAATCCCGCTTCTTGATATCGTTGATCCTCAAGCTGAAGCATTGAATTCGGTCAATACCCTTATCCCGACTGGAAGCTTGAAGACCGGCTTCAATACTGATGTTTATGGAATGAGCCGGGCGATTGAGCTTAGTAGAAGCCGCTCGGGCCTAGACAGTCGCGGAAGAGCGGTCATTATTGGTTCGGGAGCAACGGCAGCATCAGCACTTGCCGCTGTTGTCTCATTGGGTTTTGCAGAGGTACATGTTGTAGCTCGCGCTTTCCATAACGGGAAAGTTCCTGTTGATTTTCACCGCGCTGCTCTCAATCTTGGCGTGAGCTACCACGGTCATGATTTGATGCAGCGCGACGAGCTTTCAAGTTGTTGTTCACTTGCGGACGTGGTCGTTTCGACACTGCCTTCGGGCGCTCTTGATGCACATGTATCGCAGCTCGCATCAATGCCGAAGAAGGCGAGTTTCCTTGATGTCTGCTATGCGCCGCGAGTCACTCCCGCTATCGCAATGTGTCAAGAACGTTCAATACCCGTTGCCTTTGGGGTAGACATGCTTGTGTATCAGGCGCTAATGCAATTTAAGCTGATGACAGGTTTAGACGCCGACGATCATGCGGTATCTGCTGTCTTTGACTTACTCGGGAAGAATTAAGTATGGGTACGCTCCCGATACTTTTTCCTGTCTTGACAAGGATCGCGGATAAGTCCTTAGGCGCCGCAGAGTGGAACTTATTTCTTTCTGTCATTGTCTGGATCACGTATGCTGTGTGGCTCAGTGTGTCTGGGTGGGCGATTCAGCGCCGCTACTTCGTCGAAGCATCGCTAACTCCGCTCAAACGAAATGGTGTTGTGTGGGCAGCTGTGCTTGTGGGAGCAGTCGTGCTTGTGGGAGCTCAGGCACGACCCGCGTCACCCGCTGTAGTGTCGCTGACGATGATGGGCACCCTGCTTGGCTATATTGATGCGCGCACGCATAGACTTCCCACTTCGTACGTTCTTGCGCTTGCCTGTGGTGTATTGAGCGGCATCGGAGTGACAATCTATTTTCACCCACAGCCTTATCTACTTGTTGCGCAGGTAGTTTTTGGGACTTTAATTTGGACTCTGCCTTTATGGCTGGGCACGCTTCCCAAAGGCGGTTTTGGTAGGGGAGATCTTCGGCTTGCACCAATCCTTGGTTCACTGCTTGGGCTTCTTGGTTGGCATGCTGCGCTCTTCGGACTCTTGGTCTCGATTGTCTCAGCTGCCTGCGCGGCGCTGTGGAAAATTGTGAGCGGCCAAGCCGGTACCCGTTCTCGGATTGCTTTTGGCCCCTGGATGATCGGCTCTACTCTCTTGAGCTTCCTTCTGTGGAGTGATGTTTCTACCGATCTTTCACTATTGCTTCATCTTGGGATTTAGCTAGAAGCGTGCGATTACCTCTTTTTCTCAATTGAGGACTAGCATCAGATTGAGAGTTCACACAAGGAGGTGGCGGTGCTCAGACTTGATGAGGTCATCGCAAACATACAGCGTCAGCGCGCCTTACGCGAAGAACACCTCAGCTTGGATGATTTAAAGCGGCAATGTGAGAACGTTCCTGACCCTCTTCGACACCCCGAGGAATTCCTACGTTCTGATGGGGCAACCGCTGTGATTGCTGAGATTAAGCGCGCATCACCCTGGGGGGTGTATTCGACGGTTGATGATCCTGCACCGCTGGCACAGGCTTTTGAGTGTGGGGGAGCGGCTATGCTTTCCGTCGTCACCGAATCTTCTTACTTTCACGGACAGTATTCCGACCTTGCTCGAGTAAAGGCAGCGACAACCTCTCCTGTTCTCTGTAAGGACATCATCTTGTCGGCATATCAGCTATTTGAAGCGCGCCGTAATGGAGCTGACGTTGTGCTTCTTATTGCCCAGCTTCTTTCGCAAGCGGCACTCAATGGTCTTTTTGAACGCGCTCAGTCTCTTGGCATGGGCGTGCTTGTCGAGACACACTCGCGTCTTGATGCCTTGAGGGCACTTGAAGCAGGGGCACTCATGATCGGAGTTAATGCTCGAGATCTCGCGTCGGGATACGTTGATCGTCACGTCATCGATGAAGTTATTGATGTGGTTCCAAGTGGAGTATTGGCTATTGCGGAATCTGGTGTCCGGGGCCCGAGAGATGTATTCGAATACGCGAGAGCAGGAGCGGATGCAGTTCTTGTAGGTGAAGCGCTCATGCGTAGTGACAATCCCGAAGAACTTGTAGCTGAAATGGTGAGCGCCGGACATCATCCTTCGCTACTTGCTGATCGGCGAATGCGTATTCGTGAGGCACATCGTGGTAGTGATGGAAGCTGGAGTGATACTCGACGTGAATAATCTACTAAGGTAGGGAGAAATAGTTGTTATTCACGAGGAATAGTTTTCATGCGCGCTCTTGCTTTGCCGTCGCCGAGTAACGGTGTATGGCATCTTGGCCCGATTCCGATTCGCGCTTATGGCTTGATCATCGCCTGTGCGATTCTCATTTCCGTCTATTGGTCCGCTCTGCGTTACCAGAAACGCGGGGGAGACCCGGACCTTTTTTATGATGTGGCGCTGTGGGCAGTTCCCGCTGGCATTCTGGGTGCTCGTATTTATCATGTGATCACTTCACCAGATGCGTATTTTGGCCAGGGCGGAAAGCCTCTCATGGCCTTCGCGATTTGGAACGGCGGCTTGGGAATTTGGGGTGCGGTCGCAGGCGGAGCGCTCGCTGCTTGGCTGGTAGTTCGTCACCGAGGCCAGCGCTTGGGTCCGATTGCAGATTCCCTTGCTGCTCCCCTTCTGGCTGCACAGGCGCTTGGACGCTGGGGGAATTGGTTCAATCAAGAGCTCTTTGGAGCACCGACGACTCTTCCGTGGGGACTGAGCATTGACAATGCGCATCTGCCCTCGGGTTATGCTCCAGGAACTCTTTTTCACCCAACCTTCCTTTATGAATGCCTATGGAATGTAGCTGGGGTAGCAGTTCTTCTGCTGATCGATCGTCGAATCAAGGTGAAGTCGGGGCAGCTTTTTGCTTCGTACATCATGGTTTACACACTTGGGCGCGTGTGGATTGAGATGCTGCGCATTGATGACGCGCATCATTTCTTGGGACTGCGCATCAACGTATGGACTTCAATCATTGTCTTCCTGCTGGGCTTGGTGAGTTTTATTATCGCTGGTCGACGTTCTGCTTCCACTCGAGTTGAACCCACTGAGCTGGCCGCGACTTCCAATTCAGCTGATAACCAGGATGAAGATTCCACTACTCAGAAGGCTGATGGAGACAAGGGCGATACTCCTATGTCACCGGAAAGTCGCCCTGTCGAAGAGACCAAGGCACGTTAGGATAGAAACATGCGTCGAGCAAAGATTGTATGCACTATTGGACCCGCGACAGCCTCTGCTGAACAGATCCAGGCTCTGGTTGATGCCGGCATGGATGTCGCCCGTATTAACCGTTCCCACGGCACAGCCGAAGAGCATGAGGAAGTCGTCGAGCGCGTTCGTCGTGCTGCTCAGAACTCAGGCCGAGGCATCGCCGTTCTTGTTGACCTTCAAGGCCCCAAGATTCGCCTTGAAACTTTTGAAGAGGGACCACAGTATCTCGAAGTTGGTGATACTTTCACCATCACTACCCGCGATGTTCCGGGAACCAAAGAACTCGTTGGCACGACCTTTAAGGGACTGCCCGGTGACTGCGCCCCCGGTGATCGTCTGCTGATTGACGACGGTAACGTTGCAGTTCGAGTTATCGAGGTTACTGATACCGATGTCGTTACTCGCGTGGAGGTCCCCGGTTATGTTTCTGACCACAAGGGCCTGAATCTGCCTGGTGTCGCCGTTTCGGTCCCCGCGATGAGTGCGAAGGACGAAGAAGACCTGCGCTGGGGTATCAAGGCTGACGCGGACTTCATTGCGTTGTCTTTCGTCCGCTCTGCAGCCGATATCGATTCCGTTCATGCAATTATGGATGAATGTGGGAAGCGTCTTCCGGTCATCGCTAAGATCGAAAAGCCTCAGGCCGTAGAAGCTCTTTCTGAGATCGTCGATGCTTTCGACGGAATTATGGTTGCGCGTGGCGACCTCGGTGTTGAGATGCCGCTTGAGGACGTTCCGCTTGTTCAGAAGCGCGCGATTGAGCTCGCACGCCGTGCGGCTAAGCCTGTGATCGTTGCGACGCAGGTTATGGACTCGATGATTAAGAATCCTCGACCAACCCGTGCAGAAGCGTCTGACTGTGCAAACGCGATTCTTGACGGTGCAGACGCGGTTATGCTTTCTGGTGAAACCTCGGTTGGTGCTTATCCGATCGAAGCAGTACGAACCATGGCTCGTATTATTGAGGCAACAGAGGAAAATGGCGGAGAGCGCATTGCACCTATGACGCCCATCGAGCTTGATCGCGCCTCTGCAATCTGCGGTGCTGCCGCGATCATTGCTGAGAAGCTGGATGCCCGTTATCTTGTGACTTTCACTCAGTCGGGAACCTCTGCTCGTCTGCTTTCTCGCCTGCGTACACCTATCCCGATGCTCGCTTTTACTCCCTTGGAATCCACCCGCCGTCAGCTGACATTGTCTTGGGGTATCCACGCTTACCGCGTTCCTGAGGTGAGACACACAGACGATATGGTCTGGCAGGTAGATCAGGTTGCCCAATCCGCACGTCTTGCAGAGGTCGGCGATGAAATGGTGATCGTTGCTGGTATGCCGCCGGGGACTCCCGGTTCTTCCAATCTCCTGCGCGTCCATCGCTTGGGAGATGAGGTTGACTACGCTATCGGTGGATCGCGTAGCGACGCGTAGTATCTGTAGATCAGAGGGTGGGCAGGCCGGGAGGTCTACCCACCCTCGTATTCTGAGGAGTTTATTGAGCCATGACACCGGTGCCACGGTTATGTCACGACAAGAGCGATACCAATATCGCGAGTGAAACCGCGCAGAAGAATACTTCTTATCTGACTGGTGTCAATGGCCTTAGGGCACTGGGAATCATTGCGGTGATTCTTTACCATATCCGGCCCAGCTCGCCTGCTCCTGGAGGTTTCATCGGGGTCACACTGTTCTTTGTGATTTCTGGCTTCCTAGTTACGCGTTCGCTTCTTCGCGAGTTGGACACTGATCATGAGATTGCGATCGGCCGTTACCTTATTCGACGCTTCTCCCGCCTATGGCCATCAATGGTGGTTGTTACTGCTTTTTCAGCCATTGCGTCTTTTGTGTTTTCTCCTCCCTTACTTGTCAAGATGCACGACGATGCCATTCCGGCACTTGCGTTTTTCTCAAACTGGTTTTACATCTTTCGTCAAGTTCCGTATTTTGCGCAGGCAGGATTGCCGTCACCTTTAACTCATCTTTGGTTCCTCGCAGTGATCATGCAGTTTTACCTGCTGGCTCCGGTTATTGTCTTACTCCTCAGAGAGCTCTTCCGCTCGCGTCTTAATGCATCCATCGCCCTCATCGTCTTAGCATGTCTTTCTGCCGTTGAAATGGCGCTTCTTTTTGCGCCTGGAACAGATTCTTCTCGCGTCTACTACGGTCTTGATACGCGTCTGGCTGAACTTCTCGTTGGTATGGCGCTTGCTTTCGTTGATTCTTATGTTGTGAATGCGTCTCCTCGCGTGCGCGCTCTTCTTTCGCTTTCGTCGTGGCTTGGTTTAGGTTTCCTTGTCCTCGTATCCATTTACGCACGCGGCTATATGACCTGGCTTTATCGTGGTGGTTTCTTCTTTTCGGCCTTGGTGAGCGCGTTGTTAATCTGCGGTGCGATGGTTCCTGGGGCTTTTTCTCGTCTGCTCTCATTTCGCCCGATTCAGCTGATTGCTTCACGTTCGATGAGCGCTTATATCTGGCACTACCCTCTGATCCTTCTGATGAATCCTGCACGCAGAACCTCGGCACTTCCATGGTGGGGATGGCTTCTCGAACTCGCAGTTTTCCTTTGTGTTGTCGAGGCCGCCTACCGCTTTGTTGAGAAGGCGCCATCTTGGGCGAGCGTACAGACCTGGCGTGCACTTCGAGGAGGAAAGCAAGAGAGTCGGCGTGTGCGAGCATGTGCGTCGCTACTCGTCGGTGGCTTAACCTTGAGCCTCGTGACCGCTTGCGTTCCCAGTCATGTTTTAGAGTCCGGGTCGAAGAAAGTTTCGTCAACTCTTGCTTCGCCGACTGCCCCTGCCCCGCAAGCTGAGCCTTCTACTGCTCAAACGGAAACGTCGACGACCCCAACGCCAATGCAGCCTCGTTTCCATGAGAAGAATGGAAAGGTGATCGAGCCGCAGGCCGCGGTTATCCCTGATAACTATGATCCCTCGCAATGGCAGTGCTCAGATGAACAGGGCACGTGTTCTGTTCCCTTTGTACTGATCGGAGATTCAGTAGCAGAAGGTGCAAGTTATTACTGGATTCCGGCGGTATTTCCCGATTCCTTTACCGATACGGAGGTTGGGCGCTCCTTTGAGAAGGGGATTGCAGTTTATCGCGAGGATCTTGCACAAGGCCATGATGGAATGCCGGTGATTGTTGCACTTGGTGGCAATGGGCCGATCACTTCTGTGGAGTCTGCGGCCCCGCTCATCGAGGCGGCGGGGGAGCGGCCAATCTTCTTCGTTACTGTACGAGCACCCCACCCTTTCCAGGATGAGAATAATGCCTTGATGTACAAGCTCGCTGAGAAGTATCCCCAGGTCGGTATTCTCGATTGGTATAAGTTCAGTGAGGGTCATGACAATTATTTCTATGATGACGGACAGCATCTAACAGAAGACGGTCGTAAAGCCTACGTGCGGATGATCGAGTACGGCCTCATGGGGCAGGATAATTAGACATATTCTGATCATTGTGGAATACTTGTGTGTTCATCCACGTTGGATGACATAGAAGGCTTGTGCCTTGAAGGTATCTACATGCGGTTGCCTGCGCACCTTGAGCGCATATCCGTAGATACAGGTGAAGAATGAAGAGGAGGAAGAAATGAATCAACTCAATACGAAAATCTCGGTCCGTGCGGCTTACGGTCGCCAGCAAGCTCTGAATCTACCGGTGGCTCAACTCAGCGATGCCGTTCGCCCCTGGTATTCAGACTGGAACGATCAGCGAATTCAAGAGGCGCTCGATAACCTGGCGCGTCCCGAAATGCGTGATCGAGCTGCGCAGTTCTTGGGTTTGGAGCTTATCCCCGCTGCCTGAGATGTGATTTGTCTCTCTGAGGTCAACTCCGTCAACCATGTTGGTTGGCGGAGTTGATTCATAAACCGTCTATTTTGTTGTAATTTCTACAGTGTAAAACCGCATAACCTTAAAGAAAAAGCGGCTTAAAAGTATCGGAAACTTTTAAGCCGTAAAATGTCAGATCAAGACATTCTAGTACCCCGAGTGGGATTCGAACCCACAACAAGCCGGGTTTGAGCCGACCGCCTCTGCCAGTTGGGCTATCGGGGCAGCACACAAGTGCGCTAATAAGGATAAGATATAACCAGCGCTTGTGACAAACTATCGGACAAGGAAGACGACATGAGTGAAGAAGCTACTGAGCCGCGACGGGTGCTTGTTGCGGAGGATGAAGGATTAATCCGCCTGGATATCGTTGAGACGCTAAGCGGTGCAGGCTTTGAAATTGTTGGTGAAGCTTCGAACGGTGAAGAAGCCGTAAAGCTTGCCCTTGAGTTGGAGCCTGATCTTTGTGTTATGGACGTCAAGATGCCGAAGATGGATGGCATCACCGCTGCGGAGAAGATCCTTTCGGAGCTTTCTTGCGCGGTTGTCATGCTCACTGCCTTCAGCCAGACAGAACTAGTCGAACGTGCTCGTGATGCTGGAGCAATGGCGTACGTCGTTAAGCCCTTTACGCCAGCCGATCTGATCCCAGCTGTGGAGATTGCGCTTTCCCGTCATCAAGAGATTGAATCCCTTGAAGAAGAGGTTGCCGACCTAGCTGACCGTTTTGAAACCCGTAAGCGTGTTGACCGGGCTAAGGGCCTTCTCATGAAGAACATGGGAATGACGGAACCCGATGCATTCCGTTGGATCCAAAAGACCTCGATGGACCGTCGCCTTTCCATGCGTGAAGTTGCAGACGCGGTTATTAACCAGGTTGAAGGTTAAGAACTTTCGGTCGACGAATGGGCGCGGGTATTACCCGCGCCCTTTTTACTTGTTGAGAATCCGGTTGGATACGCGCGCAACGGCGATGAGCTGGTGATCTTCATCCGTAATACGGACTGTATGAACTGTTGAGCTTTGCCCGAGATGGAGTGCCTCAGCCGTCGCTCGGATCAATGATCCTCGCCCAGCTTTTAAATGAGAGATATTGAGTTCGACGCCGACCGCAACTGCATTGTCTCCCATAAGCCTCTTGGCGTGGAGAATCGCAGAATGTGAAGCGGCGGTTTCAGCCAAGGCCGCACTGGCGCCACCATGGAGAAGGCCTTGGGGCTGGGTGTTACCAGAAATTGGCATCTCGATAACGGTGCGCTCCGGGCTCTGCGAAAGAATACGCATGCCCATCCGATTCATCAGTGTGTCTTGCCAGCTTTTAGGCAGACCAATTTCGCCATTCGAGGTGTGCATCGTGCCCTCTCGCCGTAGTGTGTCTTCTATGAAGGAGACCCTGCTTGTTATCGATGGTCATTCAATTGCCTTTCGTGCATTCTATGCCCTACCGGTAGAGAAATTTGTGACTGCGCAAGGTCAGCATACGAATGCGGTATATGGCTTCGCCTCGATGCTGATTAAGATTCTCGAGAAATACCAACCGAGCCATGTTGCGGTCGCCTTTGATGTTTCCCGGCATTCCTTCAGGACTGAGGAATATCCCGAATATAAGGGAACTCGCGATGCGACCCCCGAGGAGTTCAAAGGACAGATTGAGCTAATCAGGGATCTTCTCACTGCAATGGGTATTCGCTCGCTCTCTCGCGAGGGCTTTGAAGCGGACGATTTTCTTGCAACTCTGGCTCATCGAGGCACGCAGGCAGACATGCGCGTCTTCGTCGTTTCTGGAGATCGGGATAGCTTCCAGACAGTTACCGATACTGTCACAGTGCTTTATCCCGGGTTAACCCCGGGCGATCTTCGTGAAATGACTCCGGAGCGTATTGAGGATAAATATGGTGTTCCTCCGTACCGATACCCAGAAATTGCTGCTTTGGTCGGCGAGGCCTCGGACAATCTTCCGGGCGTCCCGGGGGTCGGCCCGAAGACCGCGGCTCAATGGATTAACCGCTTCGATGGCCTCGATAATCTGTTAGAGAACGCTGATCAAGTGACAGGAAAGCGGGGAGAGGCCCTTCGTGAGCATGTCGAAGATGTTCGTCGAAACCGCCGACTCAATCACCTCCTGACCGATATGGACCTCGAATGCGAATTGGATGATTTGCGTCGTGACGTGACGGATCGGCAGTCACTTGCGGCTCTCTGTGATGCACTGGAATTTCGTTCGCTTCGCTCTAAGATCCTTGCAGTCGCCAGTATCGGCCTTGGAAAAGCGGAGCAGAACGAGGAACAGAGTATTTCTCAATCTGAAGTGGCCGCGTATGAAGTATCAGTGACGGTTGCCGATGAGCAGACCAAGCTCAGCCAGTGGCGTCGGGACCATCCGGGGTGCCTCTCCCTCTTTGTCGATGGTGCACTAAAAGTTAATGGCGCGGAGGTAAACACCCTTACTTTTGCTACTGCTGATGAGGCGCTTGTCATTGATCCGACGCAGCTTACAGCTCAGCAAGATGCTGAACTCGCATCGCTTATTTCAGAGGATGGCCTCATTGTCTACGACTTCAAAGGCAGTATCCATGCGTTGCGAGCGCGGGGGTGGGAACTTGGTGATCCTTACTGCGACCTACTTCTCGCTGCATATTTGGTGAATTCTGAGCACCGTGGTTACAGGCTTTCACAGTTGTTCTCTCGTTACTTGGGTATTGATGAGGAAGAGAAGAAGACCGAGACAACCCTCTTCGACATGGGGATTACTGAAGAACGAGCACACGAACTTGGAGTGGCTGCAGGGCGTATGCACCCGCTTGCTGCGATCCTCATGTCGAAGTTGGAAGAGAGCGAGCAAGCTCGTCTCCTCGAACAACTGGAACAGCCAATCGCTCGATTGTTAGCGCAGATGGAACACTATGGAATCGGTGTTGATGAGGAATTCCTCCGCTCGCTCTCGCACGAGTTGGCCTCAGATGTTGAGTCTGCGCAACGCAGTGCATGGGAGGTCTTGGGACATGAAGTAAACCTCTCATCTCCTAAACAACTTCAGACGGTTCTCTTTGATGAGCTCGACCTGCCAAAAACAAAGAAGACTAAGACCGGATACACGACTAATGCTGAAGCATTAACTGATCTGTTTGAGCGTACAGGGAATGAATTTCTGCGCCATCTTCTGGTACATCGTGACCGGATTAAGCTCAACCAGATGGTTGATGGCTTGATTTCAAGCGTCGGTGTTGACCAGCGCATCCACACCACTTTCTCTCAGACTGCAGCTGCTACGGGACGTCTTGCCTCTTCGGACCCAAACTTACAGAACATCCCAGCGCGTTCTGCTGATGGCTTGCGTATCCGCGCTGGTTTTGTCGCGAAACGGCCCTATGTTGACTTGATGAGCGCTGATTACTCGCAGATTGAAATGCGCATCATGGCGCATCTATCGCAGGATCAAGGCCTGATCGAGGCCTTTAATTCTGGTGAGGACCTTCACCGCACCATGGCAGCCATGGTCTTCGGCGTAGATCCGGCTGATGTGACTTCTGACGAACGCTCGCGTATTAAGGCAACTTCATACGGTTTGGCCTATGGCCTGTCAGCTTATGGTCTTTCAGCGCAGCTGCAGATTCCGGTTCACGAGGCCTCGGCTTTGCGTGATCGCTATTTCGAGCGTTTCGGGGGAGTTCGTGACTACCTTGAAAGTCTCGTTGATCAGGCGCGTAAAGATGGATGGACTCAAACTATCTGCGGTCGTCGCAGATATCTGCCTGATCTTCACTCAGCAAATAGGACGCGCCGTGATATGGCTGAGCGTGCCGCATTGAATGCTCCAATCCAAGGAAGTGCCGCAGACATCGTCAAAATGGCGATGCTCGATGTCCAAAATCGTCTTGACCACAGTGATCTTTCATCGAGGATGCTCGTTCAGATCCATGACGAACTACTGTTTGAGATTGCCCCAGGTGAAGAAGAACAACTTCGTCAACTTGTCCATGAGGGAATGGAAGGCGTCATGAAGTTGAGGGTGCCGCTAGAAGTCGCGATTGGTGTTGGTGAGACATGGAAGGATGCTGCGCACTAGGAGAGGTGGACTTTTAGCCCTATTCTGTTAGAATGCTCGAGGTACTGTTACGTGCAATAGCCATTTGCACTGTGCAGCCGCAATTGTCCATATCTAGTAATACGTCCGTTTCGGAGAACACAACTACATGACCAGCACCAACTCGCAGCCGGCAGTTTCTACACCCCAGGTTGCAGTGAACGACATTGGGTCCCGAGAGGACCTGCTCGCCGCTATCGACGAGACCATCAAGTACTTCAACGATGGTGACATCGTCGAGGGCACTGTCGTCAAGGTCGACCACGACGAGGTCCTCCTTGACATCGGCTACAAGACCGAGGGTGTCATCCTCTCTCGCGAGCTCTCCATCAAGCATGACGTCAACCCCGAGGACGTCGTCGCCGTGGGCGACCAGATCGAGGCGCTCGTCCTCCAGAAGGAAGACAAGGAAGGCCGCCTCCTCCTGTCGAAGAAGCGTGCGCAGTACGAGCGTGCGTGGGGCAAGATCGAGAAGATCAAGGAAGAGGACGGCGTCGTGACCGGCACCGTCATCGAGGTCGTCAAGGGCGGCCTGATCCTCGACATCGGCCTGCGCGGCTTCCTGCCCGCCTCCCTCGTCGAGATGCGTCGCGTCCGCGAC
>JBHRQN010000016.1:0-29268 GCA_042645485.1 Pauljensenia sp. | reverse complement strand
AGCGTTTCGCACTGCGGCTCTCGAGTCAGGAAATAGCGAAAGGGTATGGTTAGAAGCTGAAGAAGCGGCTGGACAGCGCGTTGAATCCGTTTTTTCTGCAGGCTGCCTGACCGAGGACGCGGTGAATCTGTTTGCCCCTATCCAGAAGAGCACTCATCCGATCACTATTTATTCGCTCTCACCTCATTACACACCCAGCGTAATACGTCAGCTCTGTATTTTTCAGGCCCCGGTTTCGACAACAGTTTTACGCTCCGTCGGAGAAGAAAGTCATATCTATCTGATCGATACAGAAGAAACCCCCCACGTTTTACTGGCAAACTCACCGATCTTCACTCGTGAGAACGATTTCGACGCTCCAAGATACATTCAGTCGCAGGCAGTTGACGCACTTAGTAGAGGTGATATCGAAGAAGCCAAAGGACTGCTCATAGATCGGACGACTCGATATATGAATCCAAGGTTTCACCGGGAAATTGAGGAAGATAACTGGGAATATTCGGCGTGGACTCGATGGAAGCGCGTTGCCAGCCGCTATGAGCCAATTTCCAGCATCGCAGCGCTATCAATGCCTTCGGCAAGCTACAAGATCGCAACCTCACGTGTGCCATCCAGCTACCTCGCTCCGCCCTGCATGGTTCGTAAACAACGTTCAGATCCGGCACGAGTTGGGCTCGAGGGCTACTATCAAACGATGCTCTGGTGCGAGCTCGCGAATTACTTCAACCTCTAGGAGCTAAGGTGTCCCAGGAGATCGAATGGCATCCAGAATACGTGGCTCAAGCTGCGAAAAAAGCTGATGACGCCGGAGAAAGTGCGACAAAAACGCGACTCTCATCTATCCCAGCTGCTGGCAGCAGCCAGGAAATACTCGATTCATTGATTGGTGAAATGAACAATCTAGCCGATCAGATAGCATTCGCTGCTGCAGGTATATCGCATGCGGTGACAGAGGTAAATCAAGCATTTATCCGCGTTGAAGCAGACAATCAGGACATAGCCAGATCGGCGATTCTTTCATCCAGAAATAACCACTAATTTGCGAGCCGACCTGGTTTGGGACGAGAGAGAATATCCCCCCACCCCAAACCAAACTAGAAGATCAATCGACCTGTGCGCCTCGGTAATGAGGGTTCGCAAGGTTTTCCGGCGAAAGAATCGCCTCGACCTCTTCATCCGAAAGCAATCCCATCTCGGCAATCACTTCGCGGACGGTCTTCCCCTCTGCAGCAGCGCGCTTACCCACAACATCGCCGAGGTGGTGCCCGATGACGTCATTGAAGTAGGTAACAATACCAATAGAGTTCTCAACGTAGGAACGGCAAACCTCGACATTCGCCGTGATTCCGTTGACGCAGCGCTCACGAAGAGTGTCGCACGCATTCACAAGAAGATCGATCGATTCGAAGGTTGCCTGCGCAATAACCGGCTCCATGACATTCAACTGAAGCTGTCCAGCTTCAGCGGCCATAGTAACAGTCTGATCATTTCCAATGACCTTAAAGCAGACCTGGTTGACAACCTCGGGAATAATCGGGTTCACCTTCGCAGGCATGATCGACGAACCTGCAGCCATCTCAGGAAGATTAATTTCGTTCAAACCGGCGCGTGGTCCCGAAGCAAGCAAACGAAGGTCATTACAAATCTTCGACAGTTTCACGGCTGTGCGCTTAATTGCCGCATGCATTGACACATACGCACCGGTGTCGGAAGTTGCCTCAACCAAGTGGGTTGCAGCCTTAACTCGAGAGCCAGTAATACGGCGCAAGTGACGAACAACCACATCCTGGTAACCAGTAGGAGTATTTAACCCCGTACCGATTGCCGTTGCACCCAAGTTTGTTTCAAGGAGAAGCTCTGCATTCACTTCAAGACGCGGATCTTCCTCACGAAGCGTCACTGCAAAGGCTGTCATTTCCTGTCCAAGCGTCATCGGCACCGCATCCTGCAGCTGAGTACGCCCCATGGTCAGCACATCACGGAATTCATCGCCCTTCGCTGCGAAAGCATCAGCAAGATCCTCTACAGCCCTGCGGAGCCTCTCGATCTTTCCGTGAAGCGCCAAGCGGAACGCAGTCGGATACGCGTCGTTCGTTGACTGCGAGTGATTCACATGGTCATTGGGGTTGATCACGTCATAATCCCCGCGAGGTAGCCCAAGCATCTCCAACGCGCGATTCGCAATAACCTCATTGGCATTCATATTGACGCTGGTACCCGCTCCACCCTGGAATTGATCAATTGGAAATTGATCCATGCAGGTTCCGTTAGTCAAGATATCGTCACAAGCCGCAACAATAGCCTCTGCGGTCTTAGCGCTGATCACATGAAGTTCGCGATTTGCCAGAGCGCAGGCCTTTTTTACCTGGATGATTGCGCGGATCATCTCAGGAACTTGGTTGATTGTCCGACCACTAATTTGATAGTTCTCAAGGGCACGAAGCGTGTGGATTCCCCAGTATGCGTCATCAGGAACTTCTCGCGTACCCAGCAGATCTTCTTCGATTCGTGCCACCTGTGATTCTCCTTGAGTTGGTGTGGTCGCAGACAATGAAATCATTCTAGGTCAGAAGTTTGACACTACTGCACCAGCTCACCGACGCTGCTCGTAATATCTCCGATGGCCACCCATTGAGATACCACGGCATCCGGGATCGTGATTGCCAGTTCGTGCTCGATCGCCGAAACAGCGGCATATAGAGATAACTTGTCCAGATCAAGCTCGCTCAATAAGGACGAATCATCGATATTCTCTGGAACTACTGAAGCGTTTGAAACAAGCACATCCTGCACAACCTGACGCACGTGCTCAGCGCGTTCCTCTGCAGCCTGCTCACGTGCCCCTTCAATTGCCTCAACAGGGGCAGCATCAGAATTCGAGGCTAAGGCCTGTCCCAGCGCATCGCCTAAAAGGTCACCGATAGTACCCATAGATTATTAGCCTACGCGGTTAAGCCAGCGAACAGGCGCTCCTGCTCCTGCATGACGGAAGGGCTCGAGCTCATCATCCCAAGCCTGGCCCAAAGCCAGATCGAGGCCTTCACGCAGTTCTTCATAAGAACTTGCCTTTTCGATAGCTGCACGCACGCGGTCTTCGGGAACGACGACATTGCCAACGCTGTCCATCTGCGCATGGAAAATACCCAATGAGGGGGTATGCGACCAGCGTCCTGCATCGCAAGAGGGGCTGGCTTCTTCAGTGACCTCGTAGCGCAGGTGCTCCCAGCCGCGTAGTGCCGAGGCCAAGCGAGCTCCCGTACCGGCGCTTCCCACCCAGGAGTATTCGCAGCGGAGCATTCCCGGGGCAGCCTCTTGAGGGGTCCACTGAAGGTGAACTTCACTTCCCAAGGCAGCACCGACAGCCCACTCGATGTGCGGACATAGAGCGGGCGGCGTTGAGTGTACGAAAAGTACACCGCGGGTATAGGACCCTCGCATTGTGGCCTCCTGTGTTTGAGGATCGTCTTCCCCTACGCCCTCAATCCAATGCCACAGCAAACGGTGTACGCCCATTCTAACGCAAAAACTGCGGCGGATCGCGTGGGATCCGCCGCAGTTGCGCAAAGATCAGTTCGACATCTGTCTTTTAATAGTTTGCCTCGCGAATTTCACGCAGAGCGCGTTTACGCGTCTTTCGATCCAGTCGGTCGATATAGAGCATGCCATCAAGGTGATCGCACTCGTGCTGAATACAACGAGCCATCAGTTCTTCACCCTCGATGACTACTGGCTTTCCATCCAAGTCAATACCTTCGCAGCGGGCATACCACGCGCGCTCCGTGGGGAACCAGAGCTGAGGAACTGACAGACAGCCTTCGTCACCGTCCTGATACTCGTCTTTGCTGAGCTCAACGATCTTCGGGTTCAGAACGTAGCCGATCTCCCCATCAATGTTGTACGAGAATGCACGCAACCCCACACCGATTTGGTTGGCCGCAAGACCTGCACGCCCGTCCATGTCAACGGTCTCAAGCAAGTCTTCGACCAATGCCTTCACAGAAGCATCGATATCGGTAATGGCATCACAGGGGGTTCGAAGGACCGGATCACCGATCACACGGATCTCACGCAGAGCCATTTACTTCCCCTCCCCCAGCAGCTCACGATGAAGCTGCTCGATACGCTCAACCGCAGATTCAATCGGAACCTCGAAAGATTCACCGCTTGCACGAAGACGAATCTCGACCTTTCCATCTGCCAATCCGCGGCCAATAACAACCGCAATCGGAATACCAACCAGTTCTGCGTCAGCGAACTTCACACCGGCAGATACCTTGCGACGATCATCAAAGAGGACATCGAAACCATCACGGTCCAGTGCTGATGAGATCGACTCAGCAGCCTCGAAAATCTCATCCGTCTTACCGGTGGCAAGAACGTGGACGTCAAATGGTGCAATATTCGCAGGCCATGCCAAACCGCGCTCATCGCTATTGGACTCAGCAAGTGCAGCCAGAACACGCGAAACACCAATGCCGTAAGAGCCCATGGTGACAACCTGGCTCTTGCCGTCTTGGTCCAGAACAGTCAGGCCCAAGGACTTTGCATACTTGCGGCCCAGCTGGAAGATATGACCAACTTCGATGCCACGCTCCAAGTGAAGCGGACCAGAGCCATCTGGAGCCTGATCGCCCTCGCGAACCTCGGCGGCCTCGATGGTACCGTCGGCGGTAAAATCACGCCCCATCGTCAGCCAGTACACGTGCTTTCCGGGAGTATTTGCGCCAGCGATCCACGTGGTTCCATCAACCACGCGAGGATCAACCAAGAAGCGAATACCACCCACAGGATTACCATCCTCATCGAGGTGGCGAGCAGGCGAATTCGGTCCTGCAGCCATGGGGCCGATGTAGCCGGGAACCAGCTCGGGGTGCTTTGCCAGATCTTCCGGACCAGCCATTTCAACTTCCGCTGGTGCGACCGAAGCCTCAAGACGCTTCATATCGACATCACGATCACCAGGCACGCCCAAGAGGACGACCTCACGCTCACCGTCGGGGTGCGTGAGCGTGACGACGAAACTCTTCAACGTATCCGAGGCTTGCCAGGGGCGATCATCGCGGGGATAAAGCTCATTGGAGCGCTCAACCAAGGCCTCGATAGTCGGAGCATTGGGAGTTTCGCGCATCTCGAATTCGGGAATGCCATCGAAAGGAAGCGGCTCGGGAGCAGGCGTCACCACGGCCTCGGCATTGGCAGCGTAGCCTCCCGGAGAACGCACGAAAGTATCCTCGCCAATCGGGCTGGGGTGAAGGAATTCCTCGGAACGAGAACCACCCATGGCACCCGACATCGCGGAAACGATGACATACTCCAAGCCCAGACGCTTAAAGATGCGCTCGTAGGCATCGCGTTCATTCTGGTAGGCAACATCCAGACCAGCATCATCAATATCGAAGGAATATGCATCCTTCATGACGAACTCACGGCCTCGGATCAAACCCGCGCGCGGACGGGCCTCATCGCGGTACTTCGTCTGAATCTGGTAGATCGTCAGAGGCAGGTCCTTGTATGAAGAGTACTGATCCTTCACCAAGAGGGTGAACATCTCTTCATGGGTAGGAGCCAAGAGATAGTCCCCGCCCTTACGGTCTTGAAGCTTGAACAGGGTCGGACCGTATTCATCCCAACGATCCGTCGCCTTGTAAGGCTCTGCAGGAAGAAGCGCAGGAAGGTGGACTTCCTGAGCACCGATACGGTCCATCTCCTCACGAACAATTGCCTCTACCTTGCGCAACAGGCGCAGGCCAAGAGGAAGCCACGTGTAGATACCGGGGGCAGTACGACGAATGTAGCCCGCACGGACAAGGAGCTTATGGGAAACAACTTCGGCATCAGCCGGATCTTCGCGCAGCGTGCGCAGGAAGAAAGAGGAAAGAGTTCTTAACACACCTCAATCCTAAAGCACAGCGGGCACAGGCACGAAGCCTGCACCCGCCGTGGACTATTGTTCAGCTCACAAAGCCTCTGCTGCTTCTTTCAAATCACGCAGCATCGACATGGTTGAGTAGGACTCGGCACACACGCCGGCCCAGAGGCGCCAGACGGGAGTCGACTCGGTAGCCTGGTGACGCTCACGCAAGTGAAGGCGGGTACGCCCATTGGCCTCGGGAAGAAGAGCAAAAGTGCAGGTACCGGTGTACTCATCCACTTCGTCTTCCCACTCCAGATTGCGTCCCGGGGCGGGAACGCGGATCACCAGGCAATCACCCTCCTGACGGATCAGGACGCGACCGTCCTCATCCTCTTCAAAAGCAGCATCGATCACTTCCCACACGCGAGTTGGCAGTGCGTCAATCTCTACCGCACGATCAACGACGACATCAGCATTGGGAAGCTCAAGATCACCGGGAAGGGAGACCGAGGCCTCGGAACGAGTCAGCCCAATACGGCGCGGAAAGCCCGTCGCGTAAATTGCGCCAGCACAGCCCAGGATTCCCAGAGCAGCTACGGTACGAATCTTCATAACAAATCCCCTTTGATCAGGCTGTTACACTCAATGTTCTTATACGGAAGGATACGTGAATTCTTCGCGATTGTGACCCTTAGCGGACAACCGGCAGAACTTCGACAGATCCTTCGCCTTCTTCAAGTCCCATTTCTTCAGCAAGCAGGTTCGCATGCTTAATGAGGGTTGGGACAATGTCATCTTCGGGAACGGTTTCGACGACCTCCCCGCGGATGAAGATCTGTCCCTTTCCATTGCCCGAGGCCACACCAAGGTCAGCCTCGCGAGCCTCGCCTGGGCCGTTCACAACGCAGCCCATGACGGCAACACGAAGGGGAACAGTCAGATCCTTAAGGCCTTCAGTGACATTTTCTGCCAGCGTCCACACATCAACCTGCGCACGCCCGCAGGAAGGACAGGAAACAATCTCGAGGGTCTTTTCACGCAGGCCCATGAACTCCAAGAGCTTCGTGCCGACCTTGACCTCTTCAACGGGAGGAGCCGAAAGAGAGACGCGAATCGTATCGCCAATACCATCAGCCAAAAGCACGCCGAAAGCTGCGCAGGATTTAATGGTCCCCTGGAAAGCTGGCCCGGCCTCGGTCACGCCGAGGTGAAGCGGCCAATCACCCTTTTCAGAGAGCAAACGGTAAGCCTGAATCATGGTCAAAACATCGTGGTGCTTGACTGAAATCTTGAAATCGTGGAAGTCGTTCTCTTCAAAGAGCGATGCTTCCCAGACCGCTGATTCAACAAGGGCTTCAGGGGTCGCACGACCGTACTTCTTGAGAAGACGCGGATCCAAAGAACCCGCATTCACACCAATGCGCAGCGAGGTTCCATGATCGGAAGCGGCGCGGCAAATTTCCTTCACCTGATCATCGAACTTACGAATATTTCCAGGGTTCACGCGAACCGCACCACAACCGGCCTCAATTGCTGCAAAAACATACTTCGGGTTGAAGTGAATATCAGCAATGACGGGAATACGCGATTGCTTGACGATAATCGGCAGAGCCTCAGCATCCTTATCAGTTGGGCACGCGACACGAACAATGTCGCAGCCCGCTGCGGTGAGCTCTGCAATCTGCTGCAGCGTCGCACCGATATCGTGGGTCTTTGTTGTGGTCATCGACTGAACAGAAACGGGAGCACCCCCACCAACAGGCACATCCCCCACCATGATTTGACGAGTCTTGCGACGCGGAAAAGGAGCTTCGTGGACGCTGGGCATCCCTAAGTTAATTTCAGTCACCTTGTCATTATCTCCCACTTGTATGCAGCTGGCACCCGGGCCAGCCAGAGGCTGATGAAAACCGATGTAAGCTCGCAGTGCTGTGAGCGGCCTATTACAGGCTGATTGGCACGACGATGTCTGCAATCATCAGCAGGACCGTCATCGCTACCAAAATAGTGCCCATCGTGTATGTCAGTGGCATAAGCCGCGCAGTATCGACCGGTGGCGGCACTTCTCTTCCACGTACCCGAGCAAGGCCTCGCCGAATCCATTCGTAGATTGCCGGAACGATATGTCCACCATCGAGCGGCGGGAAAGGAAGAAGATTGAACACAAAGAGCGCCATGTTGAGAGAAGCCAGAATCGACAGTAATAGCGCCGCCGATCGCATCCAGCCACCGCTGCTTGCCGTGACATCAGACGACGTTGCATCTGCAGCAATCCTGCCGATACCGACAACCGACATGACGCCGCCCGAATCACGGGGTGCACCCGTGAAAATCGAACGGCCAACATCCCACAGGGCAATTGGCAGGCGGGCAACAACGCTCACTGTGCCGGTAAAGGTCTCCCCTACGGCGGAGGCGACAGTTCCTACGCTGGCGGCTTGATATTCAGTCCCCGCAATGACACCAATGCTGACGCTATCTCCCGATCGCAACGGATCAACTTTCACATGAAAAAGTTGGCCATTTCGCAGGTAGTCGATATCGATACTGCCCTGTGAGCCTGCAATGTTTTGACGCATCTGCTCCCACGAGGTCACGGCGCTACCGTTGACTCCTGTGATCGTGTCCCCCGCTCGAATACCCGCGGCGTATGCCGGCGCATCGACAGTGGCTCCCTGAGTAGTCAGCTGCTGAGGAACCTCACTCAGCGTCAAAGAAGCTTTGGGAATTCCAATTCCGACCAGAGCAATCGATAGGAAGAGAATTGAAAGGAACAGATTGACCAGCGGACCACTGATCATGACGATGATCTTCTGTACGGGATGAAGAAGATAAAATGCGCGAGAGCCGAAGCCTTCAGGAATTTCTTCCATGCTGGCCTCACGAGCCTCCTGGGCAAGGGTCGGCTTTCCGCGTCGATTCGTCGTTTTCACCCCATCACGAGCCGGTGCAAACATCCCTACCAAACGAACGTAGCCACCCAGAAGAATCGCTCGAAGAGAATAGGTCGTCTCCCCTTTTTTGACGCCAAAAATCTGAGGCCCAAAACCAACAGCAAACTCAGGAACGTAAACGCCAAATTTCTTTGCAGGAATCATATGGCCACATTCGTGAAGTGCGACAGAAATTAACAACCCCACAACGATGACTAGAACACCGATAATTCCCACGAAAATCCTTTTTCTTTCCTCTCACATGATGTGAGAACGAGCAGAAGCCTTCGCCCACTCTTGGGCGCCAAGAATATCGTCCAGCGTAGGCTCATCGATGCCTTGGTGCTCGGCCAGAACCTCCTCAAGAAGATCCACGATTGACAGATACGCAAGCTGTCCGCGTAGAAATGCATCAACGAAAACTTCGTTTGCAGCGTTGTACACAGCGGGATGGGTCGGCGATTCACTTACAGCCGCACGTGCCAAATTGATTGCCGGGAAAGTCTGCGAATCAACCGGCTCAAAAGTCCATTCTTGTCGCTGAAGGAAATCCACCGGTTTTTCGATATCTGGAAGTCGCTTGGGCCATGTCAATCCCAATGCAATAGGAAGCTTCATATCGGGGGGCGAGGCTTGTGCAATCGTCGCCCCGTCCTTCCAGGTCACCATGGAGTGAACGATGGACTGAGGATGAACAACTGGAACAATATCCGAGGCGGGAACATCGAACAGAAGATGCGCCTCGATGAGTTCTAGGCCTTTATTGACCAGAGTGGATGAGTTAATGGTGACAACGGGTCCCATATTCCACGTTGGGTGCGCCAGCGCCTGCTGCGGGGTTACTTCCGCTAGATCAGCGCGTTTCTTTCCCCTAAAAGGCCCTCCCGAGGCCGTGAGAACCAATTGCGCAAGCTCACTCTTGCCGGTGACTCGCTGTGCGGTCAAACCTCTTTCGTGAACTCCGCTGGCAAGACATTGGGCAATGGCCGAGTGTTCTGAATCGACGGGGACGATTTGCCCATCGCGCTTCATTGCACGCCGAACTAGGGGGCCACCAACAACCAAGGATTCTTTATTTGCCAAGGCAAGGGTCGATCCGGCCCCGAGGGCCGCAAGGGTGGGCCCAAGGCCAACACCACCGGTAATACCGTTAAGGACAACTGCCTGAGGGAAGGACCCCGCAATCTGTGTTGAGGCATCCGGCCCAACCAAAATCTCTGGAATTTCACCAGCAGCTGCAGCAATCAGGCGCTCAAGGCTGTGCGCATCACCATCGTGGATGCCAACGACCCGAGGTCGATAACGAACACATTGCTCAGCCAAAAGCTCAAGAGAGCGGCCGCCAGCGCTCAGTGCGACAACTTCGAAATCCTCGTGGTGCTGGTCAATAACCTCAAGCGCCTGTGTGCCGATTGATCCCGTAGAACCAAGCAGAACAACCTGTGTACTCATGTGTCAGTTCACTGAAAGAAGGATTTCAACGGCGCGCCCAAGATAGGCATCGACCGGACCCATTGCATAGGCTTTTTTACCGCGCGCGGACTTGAAAAGCGCATGCCGCACATCATCAGCAGCCAGATCCTCACGATCGTCAAAGAAAGCTGCAATCTGGTCCAAAAGGTCATCGACCTGTTCAGCGTTATAGCCGATTCCCGAACGGGGATGTGAAAAACGCTGTCCATAGGGGCGGAGCAGACGCGGATACAGTGTCGTCGCACGATCGGCTACCTTTTCGTACCAAGCGCCTTCGCCATTAACAGCGATGTGATCGGCACGGTCGCGCTGGACAAAAGCAGCTTCAAGTCGGCTCATTGCCGCATCTACCGCTTGGGTGTCATAGCCATTACGTTGCCTCGGGAAGGACGCTTGACGAACCTGTTCAGCACTGAACTGTTCAGCCGGAAGCCCTCCTTCATATGCATGACGAGCATCGATGAAGAACTCATCTACGGCATCCTTACCGTAACCGCGCCGGAAAATTCCCGTAGTCGGGAAAGCGTCGCCCATCACTTCTCCTCTTCGTGTGCACTATTTTCACGTGCACTCTGACGTGCACGCTCACGGTTATTAACAGCCGTCGCGAGCTGACCGCAAGCCCCGTCGATATCGGAACCACGTGTGTCTCGAATCGTTGTCGAGATTCCATTGTCTCGCAGCGTCTTCACAAATGCATCCTGCGCCCGACGGGTGGATGCAGTCCAGATCGAACCAGGAGTGGGATTCAAGGGAATGGGATTGACGTGTGCCCATCCCCTGCCTCTCTTGTTGAGTTCATCTGCTAGCAACTGAGCACGCCAAACCTGATCGTTCATGTCTTTAATCAGCGCATACTCGATAGAAACGCGCCGACCAGTAGCCACAAAGTACCTACGCGCCGCGTCCAGAAGCTCCCCCACTTTCCACCTGGAGTTAATAGGGATGAGCTCATCGCGAAGGTCATCATCCGGGGTGTGCAGTGAGACCGCAAGAGTCACCGGAAGACCTTCTTGAGAGAGACGATCAATTGCGGGAACCAAGCCAACCGTTGAAACCGTCACGTTCCGTGCAGACATCCCAAAACCGGCAGGTGCGGGATCGATGATGCGGTGAAGAGCTGCGACTACTGCCTTGTAGTTCGCTAAAGGCTCCCCCATTCCCATGAAGACCACATTTGACAGGTGCGTTGGCGAGCCCCCAACCAGCCCTTCTTCACATGCTTGGTGGGCAGCACGAACTTGGTCAATAATCTCTGCGGTTGAAAGATTTCGGGTGAGCCCCATCTGCCCCGTAGCGCAGAAAGGACAACCCATGCCGCATCCAGCTTGGGAAGAGATACAGAGCGTCGTACGGTCGGTATAGCGCATCAAAACAGATTCGACGCGGGCACCATCATAAAGTTCCCATAGGTGTTTGAGCGTTTCCCCGCCATCAGCTTCCAGAACAGCAACCTCACGGACAAGAGATGGAAGGAGAGTCGATGCAATAACATCGTGGGCGCTCTTTGGCATGTCCGTCATGAAAGCAGGATCGCTGATATGACGCTCAAAGTAGTGGCGCGACAACTGATCAGCGCGGAAGGAAGGAAGTCCGGCCTCGGAGACAAACTCCTTGCGTTCCTTCTGATCAAAATCTGCAAGGTGGCGAGGAGCCTTACCGCGCCGACGCGCTGCAAAAGTAACTCGAGGCTTCGCATCAGGCGAGGTCGCACCCTCTGGTAACTGGTCGGTTGGGCGAACTTCCCGTCTTGCTCGATTGGTTGTGCTCATTCGTTGCTCCTCCTCTCCCCGTGCATAGCCTAGTCGCATGCACCCTCATGTGCTTTCATTCAGATGCGAACTTAACGCAAAGCGAAAATAAAGATCACATAGAAAACAGGGGCGGTCATCACCAGCGAATCAACACGATCAAGCACACCGCCGTGTCCTGGGATCAGTCCTGACATGTCTTTGAGCCCAACCTCACGCTTAATCAAAGACTCGGTGAGGTCCCCGATCGTCGCACATACGCAGCCACAGACACCGGCAATAACACCCCACCACCATGTTGCACCCAGCAGCATAAAGCCGCCGATTCCAGTGAGGATGCAGAAAAACAAAGAACCGATGAAGCCTTCCCATGACTTCTTCGGAGACAGTCGTGGTGCCATGGGGTGTTTGCCAAACATAATCCCCGCAAGCCACCCGCCAATGTCATTGAAACAGGTGACAAGGACATAAACACCGATCACCGCGGGCGAGCGAAAATCTCGCAGCAAGAGAACAACAAAGCAGGCCAAGAAAGGAACGTAGACGGCGCTAAAAACACTCGCAATGATGTCAGTGATTCTGGAAGGAGTCGGCGCGTCGACCAGTCTCCATGCAACGACTGCAAAAACCGTCAAATACAACGCCATTGTGACGGCCTCGGGTCCCAAGAACCACGCGCACACCATCATCCCAATTGCGCCAAGATACAGCGGCGCCATGGCAAGACGTGTCCCCACGCGAGCAAAGGCTCCACCCAGCTCCCATAAACCGAGCAGTGCAATGCAGCATACAAAGGCAACAAAAATACCTTGAACAACAAGCAGTGATGCGACAAGAAGGGCAATCAGTACGACAGCGGAAGAAACCGCAGCCGGAAGGTTCCTTCCCGCTCGCCCAGTGGGTGCAAGTGGCTGAGTGTTTTCGCGCGGCTCCGGAGAGAAGACGCGCGAAAACACTGAGGGACGCGGTTGATGGGATGAAGCCGACATCAGATTGTCAGGAGTTCGCTTTCCTTCGTGGCCAAAAGCTTGTCGATCAGCTCAACGCGTGCCTTCGTGGCGGATTCGAGGGCCTTTTCTGCGCGTTCGACCTCATCCTCACCTGCATCGCCATCCTTCTTCAGGCGATCAAGAGCTTCCTTAGCCTTACGACGGATCGAGCGAACAGAAACGCGAGCGTCTTCGGCCTTGTTCTTAGCCTGCTTCACGTATTCCTTACGACGCTCTTCGGTCAGCGCAGGCAGAACCACGCGGACAACATTGCCGTCATCGGTGGGGTTGACGCCCAGATCCGACTCACGCAGGGTCTTAATGATTTCCTGAGTCGCGGTGCGGTCGAAAGGAGAAATCAGAACCGTGCGGGCCTCGGGAATCTGGAAAGAAGCGAGTTGCTGCATGGGAGTAGGGGCACCGTAGTAGTCCACCAAGAGCTGTTCAAACATGCCAGCATTTGCGCGGCCAGTACGGATATTTCCGAACTCATGGCGGGCAGCCTCGACCGTCTTATCCATCTTGTCTTCTGCTTCGAGCAGGATGTCATCAATCACGGAAGTGTTCCTTTCAGTGTGATTCGCTGAGCACAAGCGTACCGATTTTTTCGCCTCGTAGCGCTGCAGTAACGTTACCAGCTTCGGACATGCCAAAGACGCGCATTGTGAGACCGTTTTCCTGCCCAAGAGCAAACGCTGCCGCATCGACAACCTTCAGGCCTCGACTCAAGGCATCTTGGTAGGTGACGAAGTCAAGTTTCTTCGCATCGGGGTTGATACGGGGATCGTCATCATAGACGCCGTCTACGCCATTCTTTGCGACAAGCAGTTCATCGCAATGAGTTTCCAAGGCTCGCTGCGCAGAAACGGTATCAGTGGAGAAATATGGAAGGCCCGCACCAGCACCAAAAAGAACGACACGGCCTTTCTCCAAGTGACGGATTGCTCGCAGAGGAATATAAGGTTCTGCAACCTGCTGCATGGCAATAGCACTCTGAACACGAGCGGGAACACCGGATTGTTCAATAAAGTCTTGAAGCGCCAGTGCATTCATGACGGTTCCGAGCATTCCCATGTAGTCTGCGCGGGAGCGGTCAAGCCCCTGCCGAGAGAGCTCAGCACCACGGAAAAAGTTACCGCCACCAACGACGACTGCAACCTGGATCCCTGAATGAACGGCATCTGCGATCTGTTCAGCAATTGAACGGACGACCGTGGGATCGAGGCCGACGGAGCCTCCGCCGAAAGCCTCACCTGAGAGTTTGAGCAGGACGCGACGAGCAGCTGGCATGGATTCTTCTCCTTTGAATATGTGCTGAGTCGAAAGAGATAGGGCGATGGCCCCGCTAGAAGCGGGGCCATCACACGAAATCAGGCGCCGACGTGGACGCGCACGAACTGGGTGACCTTTGCACCAGCCTCGCGCAGGACCTGTCCGACGGACTTTGAAGGATCGCGGGCAAATGCCTGATCGACCAAGCAGTTGTCCTTGAAGAACGCTTCAAGGCGTCCCTGAACGATCTTCGGAACGATGTGCTCGGGCTTGCCTTCCTCAAGGGTGATCTTCTCGAGGGTTGCGCGCTCCTTGTCAAGGACATCGGCAGGAACCGAGTCGCGATCGAGGTAGGCGGGCATGTATGCGGCGACGTGCATAGCGATATCGTGGGCAACGCCTGCACCTGCTGCGTCGGTGACGACGAAGACACCAACCTGCGGAGGCAGGTCAGGGCTGGTCTGGTGCAGGTAGAGATCAACGTTCTCGCCCTCAACGCGGATCACGCGGCGGATCTCAAGCTTTTCGCCGATGACAGCGGCCATAGCATCAAGCTGATCCTTAACGGTGGAGTCACCCATGGGGGCTGCAAGCAGCGAGTCAACATCGGAAGCACCGGAAGCAACTGCGGCTTCGAGTACTGACTTAGCGAAGTCAATGAACTTCTGGTTCTTTGCGACGAAGTCGGTCTCGGAGTTGACCTCAACCATAACGCCCACGCCATCTTGAACCGAAGCGGCAAGGAGGCCTGCAGAGGCCTGACGACCTTCACGCTTGGACAGAGACTTCAGACCCTTGAGGCGAATGATCTCGAGAGCCTTCTCGGCATCGCCATCGGCTTCCTGGAGCGCCTTCTTGACATCCATCATGCCTGCGCCGGTCTTCTCGCGCAGAGCCTTCACATCAGCGGCAGTGAAATTAGCCATTACTGAATTCCTTTCTCAGCTCAGTCCTGTGCAGGCTTTTCGGACTCTTCGGCAACGGCTGCTGCTGCGGACTCGTCAGCTGCAACTTCACCTTCGAGGAGTTCGCGCTCCCACTCAGCCAGAGGCTCAACTGCGGAGGAATCCTCAGAAGCATTCTTACGGCCGGCGCTGCGTGCAAGCAGACCTTCAGCAACTGCGTCTGCAATCACGCGGGTCAGCAGAGCAACTGCGCGAATGGCGTCATCGTTGCCGGGAATGCGGTAGTCGACCTCGTCCGGATCAGCATTGGTGTCCAGGATGGCAACGATCGGGATGTTGAGCTTGCGAGCTTCAGAAACAGCGAGGTGTTCCTTCTTGGGGTCAACGATCCACACTGCGGAGGGAACCTTGGCCATATCGCGGATACCACCGAGGGTGCGAGCGAGCTTGTCCTTCTCGCGGCGCATCATGAGCAGTTCCTTCTTGGTGCGGCCCGAAGATGCCACATCGTCGAAGTCGATCTGCTCGAGTTCCTTCAGGCGCTGGAGGCGCTTGGAAACGGTGGAGAAGTTGGTGAGCATACCACCGAGCCAGCGGTGGTTCACGTAGGGCATGCCAACGCGCTGTGCCTGCTCGGCGACAGCTTCCTGTGCCTGCTTCTTGGTACCGACGAAGAGGATGGTTCCGCCGTGTGCAACGGTTTCCTTGACGAAGTCGAAGGCAATATCGATATCGGCAATGGTCTGCTCGAGGTCGATGATGTAGATGCCGTTACGTTCGGTGAGGATGAAGCGCTTCATCTTCGGGTTCCAACGACGGGTCTGGTGCCCGAAGTGAACGCCAGATTCCAGAAGCTGGCGCATGGTGACGATTGCCATTGCATCGTCCTTTCCCCGCTGAGCGGGATCATGGGGTTTCCCCCGGTTTTCTCGGTTAATGTGCCTTTCGGCCCTGGTGCCATGACGTTGCGACCCATTGGACCGTGACGCAACTGCCCCGGCACTTTCACTTCCGTGAGGTGCTCGGAAAATGGCACGCGAAGTCATCCGCATAGCGAATGCTGTTCAATCCTACCGTATTCGTTAAGGAGATTCGGCCTTCAGAAGGTGCGCGACGACGAAATTCAGCTTGTGATTGCTCACTTTTTATCCACAGGGTGTACGCCCTCTCCGTGTTTTCCACAGATTCAAGCATGCTCATGCATACAGATGGCTTTTAAAGAGATCGTGGTCTATGGCGATATTTCCTGATCTTCGAAAAAATCTGACACACATAGGAGTGGCAACACTCGTTGCCTGCGCATTTCTAGGCTTACCGGCATACGGTGTCACTCCGCCCCATTCCGCTTCGCAGTGGCACCAGCCTTTTAGAGGCGGCTTCACCCTGGTTAAAGCTTTTAACCCACCGGATAGACCCTGGCTGAGCGGATCTCGAGGAGTATGGCTCAACCTCCATAACCCCCAAGGCGCAATCGAATCACCATGCGACGGCAGGGTGATCTACAGCGCCGAGCTCGCTGGCCGAAAGGTTCTTTCAATTGACTGTGGCGGGATCCATTCGACTTTCGAACCGGTGGTTACCACGCTGCGCACCGGCCAAAGTGTGAAACGAGGAGAGCAAATTGCCTCAGCTCCTCCCTTGGGGAGCGAATGGACAAACAAATCTATCCGAGAAGGACAGATTCATTGGGGCGCAAAAATCTCGCGCACTCGATATATCAACCCATTGCGAATGCTCACTGGGCACCCCAGGCTTAAAACCCTTTGAACACACTAGGCACGCGGGTGCGCTTGTCGATAGATCGCACTTAGACGCTGGGCGTCAACATGCGTATATCTCTGCGTCGTTTGAAGCGAGGAATGCCCAAGCATTTCTTGTACCGCCCGAAGATCGGCTCCCCCGCCCAAAATATGCGTTGCCGCGGTGTGCCGAAGGGCGTGAGGTGCAATATCTCGAACCCCCGCACGTGCGCACATCCGGTGGAGCATTCCTCGGATTACGCGCGGATCGATGCGTTTGCCTTTGTCACCAACAAAGAGCGCCTTCCCTGCTTCGGGATGGGCCAACTCTTGCCTTGGCCCATTAAGCCAACGCTGAAGGGCGTTGAGACAAGTTCGAGTAAAGGGAACAACGCGTTCCTTGTTTCCTTTACCAATCACGCGAAGGGTCATTCCCTGTTGATCAACCGAAGTCGTATCCAAGGAGCAGACTTCGCTCACACGCATTCCAGTCGCGTAAATAGTTTCCAGAATTGCCCAATCTCGTACTGTTGCTGGTGAGGGGTCATCACTGGCTTGGAGCGCAGCGCATGCAAGGAGGCGTTCGGTGTCAGAAACTGTTTGGACCTGAGGAAGCTTCTGATCACCGCGAGCGCTAGTGACGAGCAGCCCAGGATCAGTTGCGAGATAACCCCGACGGTGTGCCCACGCCGTGAATGAGCGTATCGAGGCAGTCTTTCGTGACACAGTTGAGCGTGAGTTTCCCTTGCGAAGTTCATCTGCAAGCCACATGCGAATTGCGCGCAAGGTAACGACGTCATTGACGTTTTCTACTGTGAGCTCTTCAGTATCGGTTTCTTCGAGAAATGAGTGTAAGTCTCCGATATAGGCACGCAGGGTATGCGGAGAAACTGCAGCATTTGCGCGCAGGTAGGTCTCCCACGCTTCCAACAGTCTCTCTTCCATACCGTGCAGTTTAGCGATGTGGGGATTTACTTCGGTGCCAGCCGCGCTCATCGTTTGCGACATAACCTTCTAATTGAAGTCGGGCAAGCGCGATCTTCACGCTCTCCTCATCCAGACCAGCAGCAACCGCCGCTCTTTCAATTGTCATTGAACGCCTCTGCGGAAGCGCCTCAAATACTCTGCGCATCAGCGGCTGAAGCGCATCAATCCCCTCATCGGGGGCTGTTGGGTCCCCAAATAGTGGCATTTGGTTTTCTTCAGGGAGCTTCTCTCCGATCATGTCGATGATATCTGCCCAATCGCGAACGAGTATTCCCCCGTTACGTAAGAGCTCGTGGACGCCTCGTGAAGCCTCGGAATAGACCGAACCGGGAACTCCGCCAACGGGGGTCCCCATCTCTAGTGCCCAACGTGCAGTTGCTAGCGCACCCGAGCGTGGAGAAGCCTCGACAACAACAACGCCAGCAGCAGCTGCGGCTATCAGGCGGTTCCTCCCTAAGAAGCGCCACTTAGCGGGCCGGAAAGTGCAGGGGACTTCTGATACTAAGGCCCCTCCACTCTTCAAAATGGCACGAAAGAGATCGCTATTGCTGGCTGGGTACAGGTTTCCCAATCCGCCAGCCATGTAGGCACAGGTCTGGCCTCGAACATTAACGCTCCCCTGGTGCACCGCGGTATCTATTCCTATTGCCCCACCCGAGATTGTGCAATAACCGCGATGAGACAGCTCTGAGGCCAGTTCACTTGCTACTTCGTTTCCATAGTGCGATGAGGCTCGAGCGCCAACGATTGCAATAGCGGGTGACTTCGGCATCTCTCCGATGACCCAGAGCAACCGAGGTCGCCCCTCCCCTAGTTTTTCAAAGCCACCTGGCCAATCAGGATCACTCGGAAGAACAAGACGCCCACCGATTTTATTCAAGATTTCCAATTCAATGTGTGGATTCGCAGCCAAAGCACGCGGTCTCCAGCGCTTCCAGCAGGAACGAAATACTTCTTCCTCACTTCTCAAGCACTGAGGGATTACCAGCGTCGGGGCCAAAATCCAAGATTTTGCATCTTCGTCTCCCAAACGCAGTCGTAAGAGATCAAGGTGTGCATCCGATGGTTCGCTCACGCTATTCCACCAGATTTCGTCGAGTAGTTCGGAGCTCTCATCCGATGCCATAGTTTTCCCCTCCTTGCCTGAGCTGGAGAGCAGCAGAGAACTCATCCAGTCCGATCGAGTTTTTTCCCGAATAATCTGCGCACGTCCACATGAGTCGCAGTAAGCGATCCGCTCCCCTCATTGAGAGCCGACCTTGATCAACCGAGTGATCGATCATGCTCAGGATCTGATCTGAAGGTGGGTGAAGCGATCGAATCCACGAGCCCGCAACATCCCGATTCAGACGCCACCCAGTACCTTTGAGCCGGTGAGCAGCTCGTTCACGCGCTTCGCAGACCTTGTCTTTGAGTTCATGCGAGGTGAAGTGAGATGCGCAAGCAAGATCCGCTTGACTGGGAACACGCATCGACAGCGTGATGTCGATGCGATCAATCAGAGGTCCTGAAAGACGTGCTAGGTACCGCCTCCTTTGGATGGAAGAGCAAGAACACGAACGAATTCGTCCACCCAGGTGCCCACACGGACAGGGATTTGTCGCCATCACCAATTGGAAAGAAGCCGGGTAACGTGCCGTATGGCCTGAACGTTGGATACGCACCCAACCTGACTCCAGTGGCTGCCGAAGAGAATCCAGAACTGCCGGCGCAAATTCTGTCGCTTCATCAAGAAACAGAATTCCTGCATGTGCCAATGAAGCGGCACCCGGGCGGATGACGCCACTGCCTCCACCAACCATCGCAGGGATCGACATCGAGTGATGCGGAGCTTGAAATGGAGGTTCTGTAAGCAATTGCCCGCTACTCAAGTCCCCGGCAATCGAATGAATAGCGCTAGCGGTTAAGGCATCGCTTTGCTCAAGTTCTGGAAGGATTGAAGGAAGTCTGGAAGCCATCATTGTCTTCCCGCTTCCGGGTTCCCCGATCATCATCAGATGATGGCCGCCCGAGGCCGCGATGGCGACAGCCTCAATTGCCGAGTTATGGCCACGTACTTGAGAAAAGTCTCCTGCTCCCCCGCTTCGTATTCTTTCTTCCTCGGCGTTTTTTGGCATCGATTCTTGAGCGACTAGTCCAAGTACTCGCGCTCGTTTTGCCTGCCCGCCGTATGCCTGAACGAAGTCCGCGAGGTGGGCGAATGCGCACACTTCTATCCCCGGAACTAGAAGGGCTTCGCTGCGTGCCTCAAGAGGAACGAATACTCGGGTAATACCCGATCGTCGCGCTGAAATTACCGCAGGCAGAATTCCCGGAAGAGTATGCAGACTGCCATCTAAAGCAAGTTCGCCAATGAAGACTTCACCTGCAACTCCTGCGCTTCGGATCTTAGAAGTTGCCAGAAGTATCGAGGCGGCAATGGAGAAATCAAATCCCGAGCCCGATTTTGGAAGCCCAGCGGGAGAAAGTCCAACCGTAACGTGCCGGTCGAGAACCTCCAACTCACAGGCCTGGAGCGCTGAGCGAACGCGATCGCGCGCTTCTCTTAAGGATGCATCCGGAAGCCCAACAAGGGTGAAATTCACCAGCCCGCGGCCGACATGCGTTTCAACGTCAACGATATTTCCGTCTAAGCCCACCAAAGCAATTGCGCGGGTGCGTGCAAGTGAAGAAGTCACGCGATCCCCCTGAGCCATTCGATCTTCGGGGGATATCGCAAGAAGTCTACAGTTCCGCCTTCTCGCAGTTCTTGTCCGCAGGCTCTGGGCACCGTCAAGGCAATAATGTCGATACGCAGTTTTGAGAAGAGCCTGCGCTGGCGAGCCCACTGGGCCGCAAGGCGGCGCAGTTTGAGTACCTTCCGAGTATCAATTGATTCGAGCGCGCTTCCGTAACCGATACCAACGCGAGTGCGCACCTCGACAACGACTGCGGTATTTCCCTCGCGAGCAAGAATGTCGAGTTCTCCGCGATTTGAGTCGCGCCAATTGCGTTCAAGAACTTCTAATCCTTGTTCTTCAATGAAACGACACGCATATTCTTCCCCCGCTTGACCGAGGTATTTTCTGTAGTCCACCACAGCTCCTTCCCATTGAAGGAAGGATGACAAAACAGGGGTTCCAGAAAAGTGCTCACACGAAATTCTGTGGAAAACACCGATGAGGTGTCAGCGCTGTGGACAATACAGCTGCCGCAACGATGAGATGCACAAACAGACAGTGAAGCACGCATCGGATTACCCGATACGTGCTTTCCAATAGCAACAGGAACTTATGCGAGAGGTAGCTCAGGCTTATTGAGTTCCTCGACGTTGACATCCTTGTAGGTAACGACGCGCACTGAGTGTACGAATCGCGAGGAACGGTAAATATCCCAGACCCATGCATCGGTCAGGGTCAATTCAAAAAAGATATCCCCGCCAACTGGACGAGCCTGCACATCGACGTGGTTACACAGATAGAAGCGACGTTCAGTTTCGACGACATACTTGAACAAGCCAATCACATCGCGATATTCGCGAAACAGTTCAAGTTCGAGGTTGTTTTCATACGATTCGATATCGCCAGCCATGATCGCCTCCTGTGTTGCTCCCAGTATCTTAGAGCGCGACCGAGTAATTCAGCTTTCGACACCCGGAAGGCGCCATGAGCGCCGGTGAAGCTCCGAGGGACCCAAACGCTTCAAAGCATCGATATGCGCGGCCGAAGAATAGCCTTTGTTCGATGCCCATCCATATCCCGGGTCCTCGTATTCTTCCATCAAGCGATCGCGAAAGACTTTCGCAGCAACTGAAGCAGCAGAGACCGTCGCACACGATGCATCCGCCTTAACACGAGTGACAACCTTTGGGGTAGAGACCGTGGGATAAAGAGGACCATCAAGATCATCAAAAAGATCCGGAGAATCGCTCAGCCAATCGTGGCTTCCATCCAAAATGACGATATCTGCTTGAAAACCACGATCAGATGCGGCCTTTAAAGCACGCCGTCCGGCAAGTCGAAGTGCGGCAATAATTCCATAACGATCGATCTCATCGTTGCTTGCCTGGCCAATTTCAATGCAGGGACTCCACTGAAAAACAGGCTCATATAAAGCCTCGCGCGCGCGAAGACTAAGCATCTTCGAATCAGCGAGCCCCGGAAGAACTGGAATCCCGGCAGGAGGAGCGAAAGCCAACCCAACGCATACCGGACCGGCAAGAGACCCGCGTCCAACCTCGTCCATGCCGGCAACCATGTCGAAACTGCCTTGGAGCTCTTCTTCCCACTCACGGGTGGGAGTAATTTTGGACGAGCGCTTCGGTGCTTTCCCGCGGCTCGAGGAAGCCTGCTTGGATGCGTTCATTTGGCATCGGGAACGTCAGCGAAAACCGAGCGATCCCCCAACCAGCTCAGGCGGTTGGCCGGCCAGATCACTGCGAAAGCACGCCCGACTACTGCACTTTCGGGCACGTATGGGGTTTGCCCGTTCCCCATGTGATAACGAGAATCCGCAGAATTTGAACGGTTGTCTCCCATAACCCACAGAGAGCCTTCAGGAACAGTGACGTCAAACGTTATTGACGAGGCCGCACCGTTGTTGGCAATGTAGGGCTCGGTGATCGTGACCCCGTTGACCTGAAGCTTGCCATCCGCCGTACAGCAAGTCACGTGATCGCCGCCCAGGCCGATAACTCGCTTCACTAGGGTTTGTTCGCCGCCCGCAGGAAGCAATCCGGTAAATTCAGCGGCTTTTCGCAAAGGCGAAGAGGTACCTGTTTCGTTCTTGGCAAGCCAGCCCAAAGTGTCATCAAAAACGACAACATCTCCACGCTTGATATCCCCCGTGAAGTGGGAAACGCGAGATACAGCGATGCGGTCTTTTTCAACCAGAGTATTACGCATCGATGCAGAGGGGATCCAAAAGACCTGCACAAGGAAGGCGCGTAGAAGCGAGGAGATCACCAGGGCACAGATGATGATAACGGCAAGCTCACGCAGCCAATTAAAGGGGTTTTTCCGTGCCCGGCGTTCTTCGCGCTCGATGTCCTTAATCGAAGGGCCGTGAGCGACCGGCATTCGGACGGTTCTCCCACGTGCGCCTGATCGATTCATAAATAGATCCCTTTCCTATGTCTACCGTAAATTCTCACATGTATGCGAAAACCCGGCATCCTTAAGGATACCGGGCTTATATCGCGAGCGAGTGTCACTCGGCAGATCCGGAGCGGTGCTCCTTGATCTTTGCGGCCTTACCGTGGCGCTCACGCAGGTAGTAGAGCTTTGCGCGGCGCACGTCGCCCTTGGTCACGACCTCGATCTTGTCGATCGTGGGTGCGTGCAGGGGGAAGGTACGCTCAACACCGACACCGAAGGAAACCTTGCGGACGGTGAAAGTTTCGGAAACACCGTGGCCACGGCGTGCGATAACAACGCCCTGGAAAACCTGGATACGTGAGCGGTTACCTTCGATAACCTTCACGTGAACCTTAACGGTATCGCCTGCACGGAAAGCAGGGATGTCTTCGCGCAGCGATGCTGCATCGACGGCGTCCAGCTTTTGCATTTTCACTCCTTGACGCTTCTGCCGCAGGTCAGTCACGTCTTTTCGGCAGGTCAAGCCTGCGTTTCTTCATGTATCTGCATGATCCGGCGGCCCCCCGCGGCAGGTTTCGCCACACACAGACCGTACAATTTTGCCACAGCTCAGGTACTAAAGAACACCCCGAAAGCCCAGAAGTGTGAGCACACAGCGGTGATTTCGCTAACTTTTCGCGGGGAGAATCATGACGACGTCGTTGGCCTCGGTATTGGCACTCAAACGGAAACGACGCTTTCCTGCCTTTTTAAAACCGTGCTTGCGATAGAAACGCTGTGCGCGCTCGTTATAGATATGGGTTCCTAAAACGATTTGGCTCGCGCCTTCTTCTCTGGCAATGCGAATCGTGTGCTCCAAAATCGCTCCAGCAATACCAGTCCCGTGGACTTCTTCGCGCGCATAGCACTTCGAAAGATAGGCAGCTTGATCATCCAATGGATACTTGCCATTTCCACGCGGCATTTCCTTCGGACTATTCAGGAAAATCAAAGTGTAGGCAAGGAGCTGACCCTCACTTTCTGCAAGGAAACAGCGCGCATTCGGATCAGCAAGATATTCCTCAATAACCTGAGGATTCAATCCATCAGAAATAAAAGCCTGGACATCTTCCTCAGAAATAAAGTCCGGGGGTGCCATGGGGAAAGTGAGGCTGGCGAGCTCACTGATGCGCTCGGCCTCGTCGGGGCGCGCGGCGCGAATCTCAACGGGAGCAACGCGACCCTCGCGCATCAGCACACCGTTTTCCGCCAGTACTTCCCTGTCCCGGGTACTCAGTTGATCAGCCGAAGAGCGCGCTATACGGGCAACGATATCCGGGCGTCGTTGCGCTGTTCGTTCAAGGCTACGATCTAGACGCCAACGATCGATCTTTGCGTGGTCACCGGACATCAATACATCGGGAACCTGGTGCTCGCGCCATTCTTGCGGCTTTGTGTAAACCGGGTATTCCAAGAGGCCAATACCGCTGTGGGATTCTTCAACCAGAGAGTCGGGGTTCCCAATCACTCCATCGATCAAGCGGCCAACAGCTTCAACCAAGACCAAGGCTGCCACTTCCCCACCATTGAGGACGTAATCCCCGATGGAGAATTCTTCAACCACGATGCCACGGTCACGGTAGTGATCAGCAACGCGCTGATCAATGCCTTCGTAGCGTCCACACGCAACGATGATTCGATCGAAATGCGAAAGCTCCTCAGCTTTTTTCTGGTTAAAAGGGATTCCCGAAGGTGTGGGGATTGCTAAAACGCACTTTTCAGGCTCTGCTCCGATGACGGTGTCCAGCGCCTCTCCCCAGACATCAGGCCTCATGACCATACCCGCACCCCCACCGTACGGGGTGTCATCAACCGTTCGGTGACGATCATGAGTCCACGAACGCAGGTCGTGGACGTGAATGTCCAACTGGCCGCTTTGACGCGCCTTCCCCATAAGAGAGAGGTCAAGCGCAGCAAAGTACTGCGGGAAAATACTCAGCAGATCGATACGCATAGGCTTCCTCTTCCTCAGCGGGCCTCGATGGCTTGATCGTCAAAAAGGCCGGGGAGCGGCTCGATCGTCACAGTACCGTTTGGGATATCAACAGTGGGAACAAGTTGATGGACGAAGGGAACCATGACAGTGCCTGCGGAGGTCTTTACTAATAGGAGATCCTGAGCGGCTCCCATTTGGAGCCCTTGAACCACGCCCAGTTCATTTCCCTGAGGATCAACTGCGCGCAGGCCCTTGAGCTGGTGCGGGTACCACGCGTCTTCTTCTTCCCTCTCATCGACAAGCAGACGAGCACCGCGCAATGCTTCGGCGTCCTCGCGGCTTGAAACCTCATCAAAAAGGGCGATCACACGATCTTTTTGCTGACGAATTGAAGAAAGCGTGAGGGTGGGAAAGTCCGCATTCGAGGTCGAGAAGCTTTCTCCAGGGGTAAAAAGCTGCGGATCGTCGCTTCGAATATCCACAACGACTTCCCCACGCAGTCCGTGTGCGGGTCCGATCTGTGCTGCCGTCATGAGCATGGGATGAATCCTTTTCGGGGGTATGCCAAACGGGGACCTGTTTAAGCCAGGTCCCCGTTTGAGATCACTAAGTTGTCACTCGCGGTCGGTGTCAACGACATCAACGCGGACGTTTCCCCGGGGAGAAAGCGCGTTCATTACCGTGCGCAGCGCACGGGCCGTACGACCTCCGCGGCCGATGACACGCCCCAGATCCTCAGGGTTCACGCGAACCTCAAGCATCTGCCCGCGACGCATATTGCGAGAAGAAACCCGCACGTCTTCGGGGTGATCAACGATTCCGCTGACCAGGTGTTCGAGTGCATCAGCGAGCATGATCAGGCTTCCTCGCCGGCTTCTTCAGCCTTGGGCTCTTCTGCTGCTTCTTCAGCGGCAGCGGCCTGTGCGGCTTCCTCTTCAGCCTTGCGAGCAGCTTCTTCCTCAGCCTTCTTGGCGGAGGCGTCTGCCTTGCGCTTCTCAGCAGCGGCTTCGGCGTCCTTGATCGCCTGAGCAGCAGCGGCTGCCTTGTCGGCATCTGCGTACTGCACGCGGGACACTGCGTCTGCCTTGCCATTGAAGCGAGCGATGTCACCGGTCAGGACCAGCAGGTTACGAACCTGGTCCGAAGGCTGTGCGCCAACGCCGAGCCAGTACTGAACGCGGTCAGACTTGATCTCGATGGTCGAGGGGTTCGGGGTCGGATCGTACAGACCGACCTCTTCGATGACGCGTCCGTCACGCTTCTTGCGCGAGTCAACGACAACGACACGGTAAACGGGTGCATGGATCTTGCCCATGCGCTTCAAACGAATGCGAACTGCCACTGTTGTGGTCACTCCTGTTTCAAATCGGTGTGGAATAGACATACGTCAGGTAGGGAAACACAGACGATGATTATCCCGGGACGCGACGAACTCAGATGAGAGGGCTCTTCGCACGTCGAGTACAGCGATTAATTATGCCAGTTTTAGCCGGTCTTTCCAAGCCAATCGGCGCCGGACTCAGCCAAATCACGGTGGTCTTGGTCACCGCTCAGGCGAAGACACAGAAGAAAGCGCGACAAGCTCTCCGCCTCGACACAGCCAAAGGGGTGCGAGAAGCGCATCAATGTCGTCGGGACAAGCTGAGTATCCGACGAGATCAGCGCTTCCTCCAACGAGCCCTTCGTCAACTCCAAGATAGCGGCGCGTTTCCAGCGTTGCCCTTTGGAGAATTTCGCGAGGCCTCAACCCAAGTTCCCCCCAGGCGCGAAGTTCCGCAAGGATACTTCCGGGTTGTTGGTAGCCGCCCGTATCACTTGCGGGTAAGACCGTAATTCCAGAGTCAAAGAGCTCTTGAGCCTGCTCGTATCTGCGTTGCCACAGCGTATTCAAAGTTGTTGAATACCGCGGATATTTGCGTGCCGCCTGCTCAGAAAATTCCTTGAACAATTCGCGCTGGAGCATGGTGACAGATACCGCGATCCCACGTTTTTTCGCTTCGCGGATCTGATCTTTATCCATACCACTGGCATGTTCGATATCGTCAACGCCTGCTTCAATGAGGTCATCAATGACGCGCGAGGAAAAGGCATGGACCGCCACACGACCTCCGGCCTCGTGGACCCCAGCGACGGCCTCGATAAGGATTTCGCGAGGCCACAGGGGCTCAAGATCAGCCTCTGCTCCCCCGCTACGGTCGATCCAATCACCAACGATCTTCACCCACCCGTCGCCGCGCGCACACTCTTCACGCGCGATATCTGGCAGCTCACGAACATCACTGAGTTCGCGCGCAAGACCTCGGATATACCTCATTGGCCGAGCGATGTGACGACCACAGCGAATGAGAGTCGGATATCGGGGCTCATCACTGACCCACGAAGTGTCAACGGGAGATCCACAATCGCGCAGAAGAGTCACGCCGACGCGAAGCATGGCATCAAGTTGTTCACGCTGTTGAGCGCGGCCAAGAGACGCTGCAGCTGCGCCAACACCGATGTGACAGTGAACATCTGCGAAAGCGGGCGCAGCCCACCCACTCAGAACTTGCGAATAGGCAGGGATCTCATCGACGGGCGAGATTACTGGAGTTAAATTCCACTGACCACTGACCCATCCTGAATCAGTAAAAAGATGCCCGTCGAAATACATCAGCCTCGGCCGAGCATGCGTCGGATATCTTCGGGAAGATCATCCAAGGTCGGGCGCGGTGCATTGGGAGCCTGCGTGGGTGTTTCTGGGACGCCAAAGGCGGAGCCCGCCGGGGCTGAAGGACGCTGTTCGCGAGGAAGCATCGCCTCCAATTCCTGCTGACGACGCTTCGCCGGGTTACCACTTCGCGCCTTCTTCGCAACGCGTGCACGCTGAGCACGATCCTTACGAGCCTGGGCCTTTTGCTTCGCCTTACCACCGCTGCCGGGCATCGAACCAAATCCGGGCATTCCTCCCGGACCCATCTGTCCCATCTGCCCCATCATCGTCTTTGCGGCTTCAAAACGCTTGACTAGGTTATTGACCTCAGCAACCGTCACTCCTGAACCACGGGCGATGCGCGAGCGACGAGAGCCATTCAGAATCGAGACATCGGCACGCTCAGCGGGAGTCATTGAACGGACAATCGCTTCGACGCGATTAACCTCGCGCTCATCGAAGTTCTCAAGCTGATCACGCATCTGAGCCATTCCGGGGATCATCCCCAGAACCTTCTTCATCGACCCGAGCTTGCGGACCTGCTGAAGCTGGCTGAGGAAGTCGTCAAGCGTGAGCTCACCAGACATGGCCTTCTTGGCCATCTTCTCAGCTTCTTCAGCATCCAAGCGCTTTTCGGCTTGCTCGATGAGCGTCATGATATCGCCCATATCGAGGATTCGAGATGCCATGCGGTCGGCATGGAAACGCTCGAAGTCGTCCAAACCTTCACCCGTCGAGGCGAAGAGGATCGGAGCACCCGTCACGCCACGCACGGAAAGCGCAGCACCGCCTCGGGAATCACCATCGAGCTTGGAGAGCACGACACCGGTGAAACCGACACCGTCACGGAATGCGGTTGCGGTATTGACCGCATCCTGACCGATCATGGCGTCAAGGACGAACATGACTTCGTGAGGATTGACGGCCTGGCGAATAGCGATCGCCTGATCCATCATCTCTTGATCGACACCCAAACGGCCCGCGGTATCGACAATCACAACATCAATGCCATGAGTGATCGCATAATCCAAACCAGAACGAGCCACTTGAACCGGATCGCCAACACCGTTACCCGGTTCGGGTGCCCACACCTGAACGCCCGCGCGCTCACCGACAATTTGAAGCTGGCCGACGGCATTGGGTCGCTGAAGGTCAGAGGCGACAAGCAGAACGCTCTTTCCCTCTTCGCGCAGCCACTTACCAAGCTTTCCGGCCAAAGTCGTCTTACCTGCACCCTGCAGACCTGCGAGCATGAAAACTGTCGGGCCGCGCTGAGCAAAATGCAGCTCTCGGGTTTCGCCACCCAGGATCTCAACAAGTTCATCGTGAACAATGCGGACAACCTGCTGACCGGGGTTGAGCGCGCGGGAGCGAGCCGCTCCATATGCCTTCTCGCGAACCTGAGTGGTGAACTGGCGAACGACAGGAAGGGCAACGTCAGCATCGATCAGGGCACGACGAATCTCGCTAATAGTCTGATCGACATCAGATTCCGTCAAGACTCCGCGCGAACGGAGCCTCTTAAAGGAGGCGGTCAAACGATCAGAAAGATCCGAGAAAGCCACTGTGACTACTCCTCACGAGCACAATTTCTAAATAACTAAATGTTAAGAGTAGTGGGTTCTA
>JBHRQN010000015.1:0-30735 GCA_042645485.1 Pauljensenia sp. | reverse complement strand
CCGGTGTCATCCCCAGATGGGGCGACGCCATCGCCTGGCACGACCTCCACCACACAAGCCCCCACCGAAACAACTGGGACTAACCCTCCACCAACTCTTTTTGTCCTTTAACCCGGATACTTCCGTTACTGGCAAAAAGACCCGGACTACGGTGACGACACTTTTATCGAGGGGACGAGTTTCAACCGAATATTTCGTCTTTACCAGGCCGAGGCCAACCTGGCGAATATTTGTAAATCTTTGCTGGCAACGTGTGAGCTTGTCCTGAGGACACGATTTGCTCATTACTATGGAGAACACGTTGCGCCGACCAAGTCTTTTGCCTACGGGAAAGGTTTCACTACTTTGCCTTCAAGGCAAAGAGAGTCGATTGAAGAGCGAATCCTCTCCGATCTAGACCGGAGTAAGGACCTCTTCGTTGATCACTATCGTCAAGATGTTAAACAAGGTAACTTATATAAGCCTGAAGCTTATGACAGAATGCCAATTTGGGTTGCAGTTGAGGCGCTGACTTTTGGAACGCTTTCGCGAATGATTGAGGCCTCGGGAGACTCTGGAGTTTTAGATGCGATCGCAAAATCACTGAATACAACACGGAAGCTTCTGCCTTCGCAGGTCCGTTCGTTTGTTTACTTGCGCAACCGGACGTCACACTATGGCAGACTCTGGAACATGTCTGTTCCCGATGCCCCTTTCATCCAACCGAATACAAAGAGAAGAATTCGTAAGGATTGCAGATCGTTCAAGGAACGCTCGATTTATGAGATCCTCGTTGCACTGCATGATCTCGGGCAGCGAGCTGGAATCTGTGAAGACTTGCTTGGGTTATACATCGAGCCCTTGCTCGAAGCCCAACCGCTACTCGCATATGGGATTAGTACCCCAATGAGATACGGCGAGGTGCCGCGTGAGGTTCTTTTGGGTGGCGAATGAACGCGCACAAGAACCGAGAACGGGCAAGAAATTTCTACTAAATAACAAAAGGAGCCCCGGAAAACCGGGGCTCCTTTACTCTGAGCGGGTGACGGGAATCGAACCCGCACCATCAGCTTGGAAGGCTGAGGTTCTACCATTGAACTACACCCGCGTGCGGATCGATATTACCTGATAATTTCTGCGATTGCGAAATTTAGGGTGAAGTCCCGTATTATTGGACGCGCAGACATTCGTCTCACGGGGTGTAGCGCAGCTTGGTAGCGCATCTGCTTTGGGAGCAGAGGGTCGCAGGTTCAAATCCTGTCACCCCGACTTTTTATTGCCAACGTCGCTGTGGCCTCGTAGATGAGGCCACTTGAGCGGCAGGTGAAAGGACATCGTGCTGGCGACGGCGGCCGGTGGAAAATGTGAAAGCGCACAGCCAGCTAGCAGCTTTGGCGTGAGCTGTTGTAGGCTAGTTCAGTTGAAATACGCGCATTTTGCGCCCAAGAAAAGACCTGGAGAATCCACGTGAAGAGCACTGTTGAGACCCTCGAGCCCACGAAGGTTCGTCTGACTGTTGAAATCCCCGTTGAGGAACTGAAGTCAGAGATGGACAAGGCGTACAAGAGCATCGCCAATCAGGTGTCCATTCCCGGCTTCCGTAAGGGTCACGTTCCCGCTCGCATCATCGACCAGCGTTTCGGCCGTGCAGCCGTCATCGAGCAGGTCGTCAATGAGGTTCTTCCCGGTCAGTACTCTGCTGCTGTTTCCGAGAACGAACTGCGCCCCATGTCTCAGCCCGAGGTTGAGGTCACCGAGATCCCCTCGACCACCGGTGAACTGACCGGTCAGCTGGTTTTCACCGCTCAGGTTGACGTCGTTCCCGCATTCGATATCCCCGAATACGGCAAGGACACCGTCATCGAGGTTGATCCCGTTGAGGTTACCGACGAAGACGTTCAGGAAGAACTTGACGCACTGCGTGGACGTTTTGCATCCCTGAAGACCATCAAGCGTCAGGCCAAGACCGGTGACTTCGCGACCATCGATCTGGTTGCCACCATCAACGGTGAAGAGGTCGACTCCGTTTCTGACGTTTCCTACGAAATTGGCTCGGGCACCATGCTCGACGGCCAGGACACCGCACTGCGTAAGACCCACGCAGGTGACGTCGTCACCTTCACCTCGACCCTCAAGGGTGGCGAGCACGAAGGCGAAGAAGCAGAGGTTACCCTGACCGTTAAGTCCGTCAAGGAGCGCGAGCTTCCCGAGGCCGACGATGATTTCGCTCAGATGGTTTCCGAGTTCGACACCATCGACGAGCTGAAGGAAGACCTCAAGAAGCAGGCCGCACAGACCAAGCAGTCTCAGCAGGCACTGCAGGCGCGCGATCGTCTGGTTGAGAACCTTCTGTCTCGCACGGAGATTCTTCTTCCCGAGTCGGTTATCGAGCACGAGCTGAGCCACCGCGTTGCAGAAGATGCTTCCGCAAAGGCAAAGAAGGAAGCTCGCGAGGCTATCGAGAAGGAATACCGCACCGAGATCTTGGCTGAAGAACTCGCCAAGAAGAACGAGGTTCAGGTCGGACAGCAGGAGCTCTTCGATTACGCGATCCAGATGTCCCAGAACTACGGTATGGACATCAACCGCCTGTTCTCCGATCCCCAGCAGATCTCCGCTGTTGTCGCCGATCTTGGCCGCGCAAAGGCCCTGATCGAGGTCCTCAGCGAGGTTACCGTTAAGGACACCGCTGGCAACGATGTCGACCTTTCCGAGTTCCTTGGTAAGGGCGACGAAGAGGCAGCTGCCGAGGCCGCAGCTGAGACCGTTGCAGAGGTCGAGGAAGCTGCTGCTGAGATCGCCGACGAGAAGTGAGTGATCTGAAGCGTCGCTAGGACTTCCGCCTCGCGGAATTCATGACTCAGGTGTGGGCCGAAACCCGTTGGTTTCGGCCCACACCGCGTATCTGCTCTGTTGCTGTGTCCTTTTCCATGCGCCCTGAGCGAAAAGAGTGCTTTTGGAGCGCCAAGTCTTCGATGAACCGATAAGTTTGGATCCAGTGAGGTTTCATGACTGGAACCGGACCCTCAATTTGTTAGGAGAGCGTGAATGGCTATTCAAGCCTCGGGCGGAAATGAAACGCCCATGGGACTGGGAGATTCCGTCTACCAGCGCCTGCTGAAAGAGCGCATCATCTGGCTCGGTGGCGAGGTGCGAGACGATAACGCAAACGCGATCTGTGCGCAGCTCCTTCTGCTTGCTGCAGAAGATCCCGAGCGTGATATCTACCTGTACATTAACTCTCCGGGTGGTTCCGTGACTGCCGGTATGGCCATCTACGACACCATGCAGTACGTCAAGCCTGATGTCGTCACCGTCGGCATGGGTCTTGCAGCGTCGATGGGACAGTTCCTGTTGACTGCAGGTGCTCCCGGAAAGCGTTACATCACGCCGCACACTCGTGTTTTGCTCCACCAACCTTTGGGAGGCGCGGGCGGTAGCGCAACGGACATTCGCATTAACGCGGATCTGATCTTGGGCATGAAGAAGGAACTGGCTCAGATCACCGCATCGCGCACCGGTAAGTCTGTCGAGCAGGTCGAGGCAGATGGCGATCGCGACCACTGGTTCACAGCTCAGGAAGCCCTGGAATACGGCTTTGTCGATCAGGTTATCGACAGCCCACAGGAAATTGGCAACCGTGGAGGAGAAAACTGATGAGCACTCAGCCCTATTTCGACGCAGTTGCCCGCCAAATGCCTCAGGCACGATACGTTCTTCCGAACTTTGAAGAGCGCACTGCATATGGTTTCAAGCGCCAGGACCCTTACGCAAAGCTTTTTGAAGACCGCATTGTCTTCTTGGGTGTGCAGGTTGATGACGCTAGTGCGGATGACATCATGGCTCAGCTGCTGGTTCTTGAATCACAAGATCCCGATTCGCTGATCACCATGTACATCAACTCGCCCGGTGGATCATTCACCGCAATGACCGCGATCTACGACACGATGCAGTACATCAAGCCGCAGGTCCAGACCGTTTGCTTGGGCCAAGCAGCATCTGCCGCTGCTGTCCTCTTGGCCGCCGGCTCTCCCGGTAAGCGCCTTGCCCTTCCCAATGCGCGCGTGCTGATCCACCAGCCCGCGATGGAAGGAATGCAGGGACAGGCCTCGGATATCCAGATTATTGCGGACGAAATTGACCGCATGCGTCTGTGGCTCGAAGAGACACTCTCTGCTCACTCGGGTAAGCCGGTCGAGGAAGTTCGTCGCGATATCGAGCGCGATAAGATCCTCACCGCCGCTCAGGCTGAGGAGTACGGTTTGATCGATCAGGTTTTGGCTTCTCGTAAAGCACAGAACTAGTTGACAACTGTGCGACTGTAACCAGTCGCTGTTTTAGGCAAGCGGGGGAGAGTGTTTCGACGCTCTTTCCCGTTCCTATTGAATGACCGGTCTTACACTACGGATTCCGCGCGTCAATTCGCTGTTAGCGACCGCGTGAATTAGGCTAGATTTCAGTAAAAGCCCACTTTTTGGGATAGTTTTCAGGAGGCGCAGGTGAGTCGTTTAACCGACGGAGCAGAGGCCCTGAAGTGCTCGTTCTGTGGAAAGAGCCAGAAACAGGTCCGCAAGCTCATTGGTGGATCCGGTGTTTACATCTGCAACGAGTGCGTTGATCTCTGTAATGAAATCATCGCCGAGGACTCCGAGCCGACAAGCCAGCCTTCTTCTCTGCCTTTGCCCAAGCCTCGGGAAATCTATAACTTCCTTGACTCCTGGGTAATCGGCCAGGACCGTGCGAAGCGTGCGCTTTCGGTGGCCGTCTACAACCACTACAAGCGCGTCCGTTCGCGCGAGGCCGGCAATGAAGAAGATATGTATGGTACGAAGTCAAATATCTTGCTTCTCGGCCCCACTGGTACAGGTAAGACTCATTTGGCTCGTTGCCTAGCGCGTCTGCTTGATGTGCCTTTCGCAATTGTTGATGCGACAGCTCTGACTGAAGCCGGTTACGTCGGTGAAGATGTTGAAAATATTTTGCTTCGCCTGATTCAAGAAGCCGGTGGAGATATTAAGAAGGCAGAGCGCGGCATCATCTACGTCGATGAGATCGACAAGATCGGACGTAAGGGAGAGAACGCTTCCATCACGCGTGACGTTTCCGGTGAAGGCGTGCAGCAAGCTCTTCTGAAGATCATTGAAGGAACTGTTGCCTCGGTGCCTCCGCAGGGCGGACGCAAGCACCCGCACCAGCAATTCTTGGAGATTGATACCTCTGGAATCCTCTTCATTGCTGCGGGAGCATTCGCGGGGATTGAAGACATTGTGAAGGCTCGCTTGGGACAGCGTTCGACCGGTTTTGGATCGGAGCTCAAGTCCGCTGCTGAGATGGGTGACCTCTACGAGTCCGTTACCGCTGAAGACCTTCACAAATTCGGCATGATTCCGGAATTTATTGGTCGTCTTCCCGTGTTGACCTCGACTAAAGAACTTTCTGAGGAAGATCTGGTTCGAGTGTTGACCGAGCCAACGAATTGCTTGGTCTCTCAGTATCAGCACCTCTTTGAACTCGATGGAATTGCCTTAGAGTTCACTCACGACGCTCTTCTTGCAATCGCCGAGCTGGCAAATCAGCGCAAGACCGGTGCTCGAGGTTTGTCGTCAGTGATGGAAGCAACTTTGTCGGACTTGATGTTTGACCTTCCTTCACGTGATGGTGTTGCGCGCGTGGTGGTAACCCGTGATGCTGTCCTAGGGCAGGGACGTGCTGAATTGTACGAGGTCGAACCCGCTTCCGTGCAGAGCGCCTAAGTAAGTTGGGGGAGCAGTGGCAGAGAATCAGCTACCGAGCGAACTGATCGAAGCGCGTAAAACGATCGATAACATCGATGCTGCTCTGATTCACATTCTTGCGGAGCGTTTCCGTTGCACTCAAAAAGTGGGTGTTATTAAAGCAGTTCATGAGCTTCCACCCGCCGATCCTGCCCGTGAACAGGTCCAGATTGCACGTCTTCGGACGCTCGCTGCAGAATCTGGTCTGGATCCAGATTTTGCCGAAAAGTTTTTGAACTTTATGGTTAAAGAAGTTATTCGTCACCACGAGGATATTAAGGCTGCCTATGATCAGGCGGAGGGTGTGCCTGAATCACATTAATGGAATTGATTCTCATGGGTTCCTGATGTAAGATGTTATCAATTCGTTATCAAACGATGCGAAAATGTTATAAACAACAGGAGATTCGATGCAGAATCCTCGTCCCTCCCGTCGGCTTGCGCTGTGTGCGCTCGCTCTGACCTTCCTCCTCGCATCCTGCAGTCAAGGAGGAACAACCTCATCCCAAACAACACAGGGCCATGGTAAAGGCTCATCAAGTACAGCTAGCGCGGCCTCGTCCACTTCAAAAGACCCCAATATTGCATTCGGACAATGCATGCGGGCACAGGGCTACGATGTCCCAGATACAGGCCTCACTCCCGATCAAATAACCGATACTTCAGATGCCTTCAACGGCGCGATCAACAAGTGCATGCAAGAGGTTTCTTCTCTGGTCGGAGAAGAAGATGACCTCACCAATGATGCTGCAACACGTCAATTGCTGGTTAAGGGGGCGCAGTGCCTCAGGGATCTTGGCTATGACGTCAAAGACCCCAAGCCCGGCGAAGGCGTCAGTATCCAAAATATTCCCACTGACGCCGTCAACAAGTGCTTTCCCAGGGGTGGAAAGTGAAAATCCATCCTTACGTCTTATCGCATCGCGGTAGTGCACGTGTCCTAGCTGCGGCGATTGCACTCGCATGTATGAGCGGTTGCGCACATAGCTCTGGGGCATCCTCTGATGCAGCTGAATACTCGGGTGCAAGCGCGGAGATTACCCGCGGTGATTTGGTCGGGGAAACAACAGTCCAGGGAACCCTTCACTACGCGGACTCCTACACGCAGAAATCCGCCTTTGATGGTGTGATCACGGCTCTTCCCACTCCGGGTTCAACGATCAAACTTGGCGAACGCATCTACACGGTTGGAGGTCAGAGCTCCTATCTCCTTCACGGAGACACGCCTGCCTGGCGTACTTTTGAAAGTGGAATGAGCGATGGCGAAGACATCAAGCAATTAGAAGAGTCTCTTGCAAAGTTGGGGCATTTCGCGGCAGAAGCTGACTCTCACTTCGATTGGCGCACCCAAGCGGCAATCAGTCAGTGGCAAAAGTCCTTAGGTGTTTCGCGCGATGGAGTCCTTCCGCTGGGGCAGGTTCTCTTTGCTTCGGAAGACCTTCGAGTTGGCGCGCTTAAAGCGCGGGTTGGAGACAGTGCAGCAAATGGAACAGAACTATTTGCGGCCTCGTCTTCCAGGCAGATTATTTCGGCAAATCTCAAGCTCTCTGACCAGGCGCTGGGTGTCGTTGGGAGCACCGTGACGATTCGGCTTCCAGGAGCGCAAACAACGAAGGGCACGATTTCCTCTGTCGAACCCCCGAAAGAAAAAATCAGTTCAGAGGGTGCGGATCAGCAGGGAGCCACAAAGGATCGAATCATCCCGATCACTGTGACTCCCGATGACCCCGCTGCGACAGAGAAGCTCCAAGAGGCCTCGGTGTCGCTGGGTATCACCTCGCAGACGAAGAAGGATGTCCTTTCTGTGCCGCTGGGTGCTCTGGTGGCCATCACGCCCGACCAGTTCGGAGTCGAGGTCATCGGTGACGATGGAAAGACGACTCGTGTTCCTGTGCAGACAGGTTTATTCGCCGGGGATCGCGTTGAGGTTGCCTCTGATGATCTGCATGAGGGACAACGCGTGGTGGTGCCGAACCGATGAATTCACTGCTAGAAGTGCACGAAGTTCGCCGTTCGTATGGATCGCCACCGGTTAACGCGTGCGACGGAGTGAGTCTGAGCGTCAGTAGGGGGGAATTCGTTGCAATCGTCGGACCATCGGGGTCTGGGAAATCAACACTGTTAAACCTCATCGGTACCCTTGATCGGCCTGATTCCGGTTCGGTAATGATCGATGGTATGGATGTTTCTGCCCTCAACGATGCTGAGCTATCGGGTGTTCGTGCTTCTCTCATTGGGTTTGTTTTCCAGCAATTTCACCTCTCTCCGGGGGTGACCGCCTTGGACAACGTTGCTGACGGCCTTCTGTATCGTGGGGTTCCACGGGCACAACGCCGCGAAAAAGCACGTGAAGCCTTGGAAAAAGTGGGACTCGGTCACCGTATTGAGCATCGTCCCCATCAAATGTCTGGAGGCGAGCGCCAACGCGTTGCGATCGCTCGAGCTCTGGTAGGGGAGCCGGCCCTTCTCTTGGCTGATGAGCCCACAGGAAATCTTGATTCACGTTCGGGGGATGCGATCGTTTCACTGCTTCGCGAGTTAAACGATGCGGGGACGACCATCATCGTTATTACTCACGATAACGATCTTGCTGCCTCGCTTCCCAGACAAATCATGATCCGTGATGGTCGGGTTGTCTCGGACTCCGGTAGTGAGGTGATCTTGTGAGCGGCGACAGCACTCAGATTGTTCATTCCTCACGCCTACGAGGCAGTGATGTTGCGCGCCTTGGGGTCAGCGGTTTGCGTGCGCGGCCGATGCGCGCTGTTCTGTCCGCCCTGGGTATTGCCATCGGTATCGCTGCGATGGTGGGCGTTGTCGGTGTTTCGGCATCCTCTCAGGCCCAACTTCATGAGCAGCTTCAGGCTCTGGGCACCAATATGCTGACGGCTCGCTCTGGTGCAGATCTATCGGGAGCCAATCTTGTCCTACCCGAAGACTCAGTCGGTCGAATTCGGATGATTCCAGGTGTGAAGGATGCCTCTTCAACCTCCACGCTTTCGGGTGTTTCGGTGTATCGCTCGCGCCTGATTGACCCGAATGCAACGGGCGGAATCCTCACGATGGCTGCTCCGACCAACCTCCTTGACGTTGTTTCGGGAAAAATCGCTCGCGGGGTGTGGCTGAATGAAGCCACATCGCAGTATCCGGGAGTGGTTTTGGGAGCCCAGACGGCCAGCCTCTTGGGTGTGACCAGTCCGGGCGGCCAGGTCTGGCTTGGGAATACTTCCTTTACAGTGCTGGGCATTCTTGAACCTGCACCTTTGGGAGAAGAACTCGATCATGCAGCCCTCATTGGTATTCCTGTTGCCCAGAAGCTGTTTGGCGCAGGTCAAACGCCAACGACCCTCTACGAGCGCTCCGAAGATTCTCAGGTCGAGCAGGTCAGAGAACTTCTTGGTCCAACCCTTGCCCCGCAGGGCGCGACTGGGCTGAAAGTTTCACGACCTTCAGATGCCCTTGCAGCGCAAAATGCTGCGGATCAAACTCTGACAACTCTGCTTGCGGGGGTTGGATCAATCGCGCTGCTCGTGGGCGGAATCGGGGTTGCGAACACCATGATTATCTCGGTGCTTGAAAGGCGTCGAGAGATTGGATTGAGGCGCTCACTGGGGGCGCGTCGCGGACATATTTGCATCCAATTCCTTGCCGAGGCCTTGATCCTCTCCTTCCTCGGGGGGTGCGTTGGGTGCGTCATCGGAGCACTTGTCACCTGGGGGATGTGTATCGCATACGGGTGGCCCGTCACCATCGCGTGGTATGTCATTGCCGCAGGTTTGGGTGCTCCCTTAGCGATTGGAGCAGTTGCGGGACTCTATCCTGCCCTGCGTGCGGCTCATACACCGCCAACCGCTGCTCTGGCCTCGCAATAAGTTGAGCCCGGTGCATCGCTTCTCCTCAAGCGATGCACCGGGTAGAGCCGTGAATTCGTTGGTGATCTTTTGGGCCAGGCACATCTTACGCAGCTGGCCAGTTCTTTATTCGCTTTGAACCGGGCCACCGTAGATGCTGTCAATCACCTCTGCATAGCGCTGAAGAACTGCCTTGCGTTTGACCTTGAGAGAAGGGGTGAGGAGTCCATTTGCCTCGGTGAAATCGCTTGTGAGGACGTGGATCTTTCGAATCGATTCTGCGCGTGAAACATGTTGATTCGCACGCTCAACGGCACGTTCCAGAGCTGAAAGCACCTCGATATTCGTGGCAGCCTCGCTGATTGACATGGGAGGCAATCCGTGGTTTTTGAGCCACAATTGAAGCATTTCTGGGTCGAGAGTGATGAGTGCCGAAATGAAGGGACGCTTATCGCCTACGACAATCACCTGTGAGATCAAAGGATGCCCACGCAAGGGGTCTTCCAGTGATGCGGGTGCAACGTTCTTCCCGCCAGCAGTGACAATAATGTCTTTAGCGCGACCCGTAATTCGGACGTAGCCATCGCGGTCAAGCGAGCCTAAATCTCCGCTCTTAAACCAACCGTCCTCGGTAAAGGCCTCGGCAGTGGCCTCGGGATTGTTGTGGTAGCCGCGGAAAACCGATGACCCCTTAATGAGGATTTCTCCTTCTTCGGAGATACGCACCGAAAGGGGAGGAAGTGCTGGCCCAACGGTGCCAATCTTTGACAAGCGAGGTGTATTTACGGAAAGAGGGCCCACAGTTTCTGTAAGGCCGTAGCCTTCCAAAACGGGAAGTCCGAGTCCGGTATAGAAATGGGCAAGTCTTTGCGATAGGGGAGCGCCACCGGAGATGATGTAGTGAGCGTTGCCGCCGACAAGCTGCAGAATCTTTGAATAAACCAAGCGAGTAGCAGCAGCGTGCTGCATCTTCAGGCGGCGTGAGGGACCTTCGGGAGTTTCAAGTGCCTGCGAGTATTCGACAGCGACGTTTGCAGCCCAGCGGAAGATCTTTTGTTTTCCGCCGTGACCGGCCTTCGCATCCGCTGAGTTGTAAATCTTCTCAAGTACACGAGGAACAACAAGCAGATATGAGGGTTTGAAAGTCGCCAGGTCTGAGAGCAGATTCTTGATATCAGGGGTGTGGCCAAGGATTCCTTCGCCACTGAGCTGGAATACCTGAAGGAAACGCGCGAAAACATGGGCGAGGGGAAGGAAAAGGAGCAAACGTGAATCTTGCCCCATGGCGATTTCAGGCATCCATGCGTGGGAGTTGAGCGCGAGCTCAGTGAAATTGCCGTGGGTGATTTCAGTGCCCTTCGGGCGTCCCGTTGTCCCCGATGTGTAAACAATCGTCGCCAGGGTATCGGTAGTCAGTGCTTGAGTTCGGGCTGCAACAGACGCGCGTGGCACCGTGATACCCGCATCTCGGATGGTCTGCATTGCTTCCGCGTCAAGGGAGAGCACTGTGATGTCATCTCTACCTAGCCGGTGACATGCATCCAGTGCGAGTTCGCGCTGGGTAACTGTTTCCGTCACTACGGCACGGACGTCTGCATCTTTGATGATGTACTCAATCTGCTCGCCGGAGGATGTTTCATAAATCGGAACAGGGAGTAGGCCCGCGGTCCATGCGGCAAAGTCTAGGAGTGTCCACTCGTAGCGTGTTCGTGACATGATCGCGATTGCATCACCATAGTTCAGACCCAGACCGATGAGTCCGGCTGCGGTGGTCTGGACGTCTTCGTAGAACTCTGCTGCGGTCATGTTCTGCCACGTCGACCCCATTTCGAGCTTGCGTGCAATGAGCGGGCGTCGGGGCGCACGCTGGACGCGCTTGGCAAGCAGGTGGGGGATTGTTGTGTGCTCGTCAATACGAACCAAGACGGGCGCATGCCATTCTAAGGCGTGGGTTTCACCCTCGATAACATCTTCGTTACCTGGGGCGGGTTCTGCGGGTAAAACGCTGGTGTTCTCGGCTGGAAGTTCCGTGTGTGCGGGTGTTTCAGACATGCCTTCAGTCTACGTGGCCAGAAGCGTGAGAATGGTGTTCTTTCCAACGAGATCCCCATGATGTCTTCTGCCCTGCTGCGATGGCGCGCTTTTGTTGCGTAGCAATTTCCTTCACGAGGCTCTGCTGAGTGATCCATCCCAAGAGGTGAGGTGTGGTGGGATCCTCGTCCACGACCGCGAGCGCCCACGGATTATCGTTTTCGCTCATTCGAGAAAGGACCAGAGAGGGGCGGGCTGATTGAGGTAATGAAGAAGATGTGTCTAGAGCAAGAGAAGAGATTTGTGTGTGTGGCGGAAGCCCTCGTGAAAGGAAAGAACCAAGTTCGTTTACAGTGAGCATCCCCAAGTAACGGGGCTGATCGCGATAGCGATCCGTCGCGGCGATGACAGGAAGAGATGGGACAGATGCTGCTTGGAAATACTCCTGCGCCTGTAGAAGCGTCATGTCATCAGTCAATATCCGGCTTGGCTTTGTCATGAGTTGACGCGCGCTTCGGCGGCCAAGCAGGGTGTCGTCAACGGGCTCGTGGAGGACGTCACCTCGGCGGCGAAGCTTCTCTGTGTAGATCGTTGAACGGGTGAAAAGCCTCGAGGTGAAGGTGGCGATGATGACAGCCAGCATCATTGGTAAAACCAAAGAGTATTGACCTGTCATCTCGACGATGATGAGAACCGCAGTCATTGGTGCGCGTGCTGCTCCAGCAAAAGCTGCTCCCATCCCGATGACGCCAAAGATCGCGCTTTGAGAAACTGCCCAAGGGGAAACGAGTTGGCCGAAGATCATCCCCGTCATTGCCCCCATAAAGAGTGTTGGGGCAAAAACTCCTCCTGATCCGCCGATACCGATGGTGTAGGAGGTATAGAGAATTCTTCCGACTAATAGAAGAGCGAGGAAAGGTATCGAGTAAGAGCCAAAAATCGCGGAAATTTCGATGGGGTAGCCCGAGCCGTACATGTAGGGAAAAGCGATAAGTGCGGCTCCTAGAGCGATGCTCAAGACGCCTGCGCGGCACCAGTTGGGGAGGGGGATATGCGCCCAGAGGGCATCAATCCAGTCCTCGCTGAGATAAAGGAACTTTGAGAAAGCGAGTCCGACAAGTCCCGCGATGACACCGAGGATGGCGACCCACCCGATATCGGGAAGTGACTGCAAGGGGAAAGACCCACCTAAATCAATGAGGGGGTGATCTCCAACGGCGGCCCGCGTAACCAATGACGCAAGGACAGAGGACACGACAACGTAGCCAAAGGCCTCGGCAGTGAATTGGGTGAGGATGACCTCCAAAGCGAAGAAAGCGCCGGCTAGGGGAGCGTGGAAAGTCGCCGCGATCCCAGCCCCGCTGCCACAGGCTGCTAAAAGGATCACTCGTTCCTTGGGAAGATGCAGGAGCGAGGCAAAAGATGAACCTAAAGAAGCGCCAATCTGGACGATTGGGCCCTCTCGCCCTGCGGAGCCTCCTCCTCCGATGGTGAGGGCAGAAGCGAGTAGTTTGACGATTGCGACTTTTGCGGGGATATATCCCCCTTTTTGCTGGACAGCCAGCATGACCTCGGGAATCCCGTGTCCCTTTGCAGAAGGGGCAAAACGTGAGATGAGCGGCCCGTAAATGAAAGCCGAGATCACGGGAGCAATGAGGAGAAATATCCAGGCCGGAATGCCAAGGCGCCCGTGTGCCTGGCCGATGTGCTGCGTGTAGTCCCAGTACCCGGTGCTGACCCATGTCCACGCGCCAATCATGAGATTGAAGAGGACTGCTGCGGATCCGGCAATTGTGCCGACGATTGCTGCGGCAATAGCAAGCGCGCTTCTATGCGCGGTGCACAGGCGGCCGATGCGCGAAGCAAAAGTGTCTGGGGCTGAAGTCTGAGGATCGCTCACTTAGACATAGTAGGTCCGCTCACCTGCAGCTGAGTGGGACTTGGGTGTTTGTGAATCGCTAAAAGATTCTATGTGATGGAGATCATAGGGGGAAATGGTGGATTCCCGTCGTACTTGGGACTGCTGACACCGCGAATTAGTCCTTCGAGGCAATAGGCTTGAGGAGTAACGATCATCAGGTCGTTGCGGCGAAGGATTGCCGCACGAAATAACTGAAGGAGTGCCCACAATGGCAGAACCTCGTATTGTCACCGTCACCGGTGCAGCCGGAAACATCGGTTACGCCCTTCTTTTCCGCATTGCTTCGGGAGCCGTGTTCGGTCCGGATACTCCCGTTAAGCTCAATCTGCTGGAGATCCCCCAGGGCGTGAAGGCCGCTGAGGGCACCGCAATGGAGCTTGATGACTGTGCATTCCCGCTGCTCGCAGGAGTGGATATCTACGATGATCCAAAGGCTGCCTTCCAGGGCACTAACGCTGCCTTCTTGGTTGGCGCAATGCCTCGCCGTGCTGGCATGGAGCGTGCTGACCTCCTCGAGGCCAACGCCGGTATCTTCGGCCCTCAGGGCAAGGCCATCAATGACGGCGCTGCTGAAGACGTGCGCGTTCTGGTTGTTGGCAACCCCGCAAACACCAACGCAACCATCGCAGCTCACGCAGCCGGTGACGTTCCCGCATCGCGCTTCACCGCAATGATGCGCCTGGATCACAACCGTGCAGTGTCGCAGCTGGCACACAAGACCGGCGCTGCTGTGGCCGACGTGAAGAACCTGGTTGTGTGGGGTAACCACTCCGCTGACCAGTACCCCGATGTCTCCTACGCGACCGTTGGCGGACAGGCTGCTTCCGGCCTTGTTGACGAGGCCTGGCTTGCAGATTACTTCCGCCCGACCGTTGCCAAGCGTGGCGCGGCCATCATCGAAGCTCGCGGCGCATCCTCTGCTGCATCTGCCGCAAATGCTGCAATCGATCACATGCACGATTGGGTTCTGGGAACCCCCGCAGGTGAGTTCACCACCGCCGCCATCATGTCCGATGGCCAGCACTACGGTGTTCCCGCCGGCCTGTGCTTCGGCTTGCCCGTCACCTCTGATGGTGGCGAGTGGCAGGTTGTCGAGGGCCTGGAGGTTTCTGAGGCAACTCGCGCTGGCATCGATCACAACATTGCTGCTCTCCAGGACGAATACAACACCGTCAAGGAGCTCGGCTTCATTAAGTGAATCTTGCTGAGACTGACAGTTTGATCACGAGGCAGTCTTCCTGACTGCTGTGGTCTGACTGGCTAAGGGGCGCCGCATTGCGGCGCCCCTTTTATCTACTCACGCGCTGCTTTCATGCCTCATTTCTCTGGCGCATAACGCGTCGCCGCGCTGGGGTTGAGTCGGCTTTTGGCCTCGAGGCCAGAGCCTCCCAAGCCACGCACCCGCAGAAGAAAAGTCCTGAAATCAAGGCAATGCACCCACCCGAGGACAGCTCGGCAAGAAGAGAAATCCCGAAACCACAGGCGCACACTGCAAGGGTCGCGCATACCGACGCTGCCATTAAAACTCCGGGTCGGGTAATGAAGCGCATCAAACCGGCGCTTGGTGCAACCAGCAAGGCCAGTGGAAGCAAAGTTCCTACCGCGGGAATCATAACGATGACACAAACCGTGATAAGAGCGGAAATAAGCGCGTCGGTGAGTGCACAGGCGCCGGGGGAAGAGCGGAAAGCTGCTCGGTAGCCCTGTTCGTCGAAAGACAAAAGGAGAATATGGCGTCCGCGTAGCCCGAGAAGACAGAGCGCGCCAAGCGTTGCTATACCGGCCAATGCAATATCCATTGGAGTAACGGTCATGATTGAGCCCGTCAGGAAGCTCGAAATCTGGAGGGGCAAGGGGGCAAACCACTTTGAGAGGAAATAGCCCAAGGCAAAACTGAAGGTCAAGACGACCCCGGCAGCGGCTCCGCCCGAGACTCCCGGGATTCGCGCCAGAACGCTCATCAACGCAGACAGCGGCAAACACAAACCCAGTGCGCCCAAGAAAACACAGAGTGCAAGAATGCTGTGATCCTTGGTGAAAATGGATGCGCACACGACACCGATCACCGCGCCTGGAAAGGCTCCGTGCGTGATTGACTCAGCAAAAAACACGCGCCCGCGCAGGACGGTCATCGTCCCAACAATTCCGGAGAGAATTCCTAGCAGCGCCAGCTCACACAGAGGAAGGAGAAGGATCGCTAACATGTCTGAACTCGCTTTCGTGCTCTGTGCAGTCCGACGATGAGTGCGCATAGAGCCACTTGGGTCAGAGCAACCGAGGCTTGGGGTGAAGTAGGACGGGAAAGGGGAATCAGAAGAGTTGCTATCCCCAGCGCTCCACCCGCGCAGGAAAGAAGTACCGAATAGGCCAGCATCTGCCTCGGCGATGAGGAAAGAAGTCGGGCGGCGAGTGCGGGGACAATGAGGTATCCCACGACCAAAAGAACACCAATTGCCGAGGCCCCCGCGACGACGATTGCGCACATCGCGGCGTTGAGGCAGACATCGCACAGTGTCGTGGGTACTCGCGCGGCGAGTGCTCCCGCACTGTCAAAGGCGCGCATGAGCTGAGCGCGCCACGAAAGAACGACTAGGACGCAGGCAAAAAGGCAAAAGATGAGGGAAATCGCCATGCGCTGGGGAGTAACTTCCAGAAGGCGGCCAAACATCAACGCCTCCATTTGGCCCGACATATCGCCCTTCTTGAGGGAAATAACGACGCCGAGCGCGAAGAAAGAGGTCAGGACAACTGCCGCGGCGGCCTCGTGCGCGCGGTGGCGCATCGCCCAGGTTAATGCGGCAGCAACGAATATCGCGCAGATTCCCCCGCCCGCGGGGATCCAATCGATACCGCCGAAAACCGCGCCAACGACGATCCCCGGGAAGATTGAGTGGACCGAGGCCTCGGCGCCGAATTGCCAGTTGCGTAGATTGACCAGGGTTCCAACCGCGCCCGATGCAATTCCAAAAAGAACAAGGAAGAGCAAGGGACGAAGGAAAAATGGAGAGTACCACAGGGGCGGAGCGCTTACGATCGCGTTAAACATTGTTAATCCCGCCGAAAGCTTCATTGATGATTTCCGGACGGAAAACCTGAGAGGTCGGCCCGTAGGCAACTTGGCGTCCAGCCACGATGAGGCTCTCATCGCACACTTCGGTTGCGACCCGATAGTCATGGGTTGAAATCATGAACGCGGTTCCCTGTGCTTTTGCCTGGTTGATGAGCGCGAGAAGAGCTTCGCGGTTGGGCTCATCCAAACCGTTGAAAGGTTCGTCAAGCAATACCATGCGAGGCTTGGCGACCAAGGCGCGCGCGACCAGAACGCGCTGGCGTTGGCCGCCGGAAAGGGTCCCAAAGCGCTCGCGGGCACGCTCGACTAAGCCAATCTGTTCTAATGCTGCACTGACCGCTTCTTTCTGTTCACGACTGAGTGGACGTAGAAGCTTTGTCCTGGGGTACATTCCCATTTCGACGACCTGACGAACGTTGATTGGGAAACTCAGGTCGATATCGCTGTTTTGTGGGACGTAGCCGAGGAAATCCAGCGGGCAGCTGAGTTCTCCGGATAATAGTTGGGCGCTTCCCAAGAGCGCTCGCATGAGCGTTGTCTTTCCCGATCCATTTGGACCGATCAAAGCGAGGGCATGTCCGGGGCTGAGCGAGAGGGTGATTCCCGTCAGGACCGGTGTCTGGGAGTAGCCGATGCTGGCATTTTTGGCTGAGAAGACAGTGGCGCCAGCATTGCGGCCCTCGTCAGGCTCCGAAAACATATGAGCGTCTGCGTTCATAATGATCGCTTAACGCTTGAGTTCTGAAGGTAGGGGAGCAGGCGTTCCGTCCCATGCCTGTGTCATGGTTGTGACGTTATGGATGATTGACCCGATGTAGGTTTCGCCTTCGCTCCCCACAGGGCCAAGGGAATCTCCGTAGAGTGCGTCGTCGCCGATGATGGCCTTGACTCCCGCTGCGCGTGCAATTGTTTCAATTGACTTCGAGTTATTAGAGTTCTCTGCGAAAATCGCGCTCGCGCCAGATTTCTTCACTTCCTCGCTTGCCTGCGCGATGTGCTCAGCGGTTGCATCCTGCTGTTCGTTGAAATCAGAAAGCGCTGCACCGATGAAACGAATGTCATAGCGTTTCGACAGGTAGCCGAAGGCATCGTGGGAGCTAAAAAGGACGCGCTTGTCAGCAGGAACGCTGTCAAAGCTGGCCTTCGCCCATGCATCGAGGGAATCGATACGCTTTGCGTATTCTTCGGTTGCCGTGCTGTATGCCTCGGCGTGATCCGGGTCAGCTGCTGAGAGGAATTCACCGATGTTGCGGACCTGCAGGGCTGCGTTCGCTGGAGAGGTCCAGACGTGAGGATCGTAGGTGAACTCCGGCTCGCTCTCTCCTTCTTCCGGCGGGAAAGGCCAAGGTGCGGCTTCGACAGTGTGCGTGCCGCGGGAAACGGAATAGGGGAGTTGCTTGTCGCGCTGTTCTTGGCCCTGGGGATCCTTGAGGTCGGCGGCGGTGAGGACTCCTGAGGTCACTCCCATCGTTCCTTTGAACCCAGAGGCGCTCACGGCCTGATCCAGGAAATGCTCGAGGTCGACGCCCGAGACAAGCATGACTTTCGCCTGAGAGAGTGCTTGCAGTTGCTGGGGAGTCATTTCGTGCTCGTGTGCCGAGGCGTTGGGGGCAAGTAGACACGTGAGCTGCACTTTTGCGCTGGCTTGCTCGGCGGGGGCCCCAATATGGGATTGCGTTCCCGAGGCATCAGTTTTATCGAGCGATATGGAGTTTTGAGCCGAGGGCTGCTGCGCAATTTGGGTGACGTAGTCGCAGATCTGGGTGGTGCTTGCAACCAGGGTGAGTGAGGTGGTGCCTGAGTGTGAAGACGCAGTTGAGCAGGAGGCGAGAGAAGTTGCGCCCAGCAGGCAGGCCGCTGCGGTGGCAAAGAATGAACGCGAGTAAGCGGTGGACATTGAAGTTCCTCTTTATTGGGATGATGGCTACTTATATATTTATCAAAGTTCGCATGACCGAACTTTGATAAAGGTTATCGCAATTTGCGGAAGTTAGGTAGGCCTTTGTTCCCGAGGGAGCATCGCGCTTGTGGCTCTCAAAGCACTCAGTACGCACTATGCATGTCATTTTTGGGCGCGATCTTGCCAAATTGGCGCTGTGGGGTAAGGTTGATCCAAATTCGCCGGGCACGCGTGGCCCCCGGACTCGCAGAAGGACTGAAGATGGATACGCTCAACGATTTGCCACTGCGCCAACTCGACCCTGAAATTCAAGCGGTTCTGGATCAGGAACTGGAACGCCAGCAGAACACGCTCGAAATGATCGCCTCGGAAAACTTTGTTCCGCGTGCGGTTCTTGAAGCGCAGGGATCTGTCCTGACCAACAAGTACGCCGAGGGGTACCCCGGTCGTCGTTACTACGGTGGATGCGAGTTCGTCGATGTTGCGGAGTCTCTTGCGATTTCGCGTGCGAAGGAAGTCTTTACCGGCGCGGACTACGTCAACGTCCAGCCTCACTCGGGTGCGCAGGCGAACGCGGCGGCTCTCATGGCAATGGCGAACGTCGGTGATACTCTCCTCGGTCTCTCTCTTGCCCACGGCGGCCACCTCACTCACGGCATGCGCATCAACTTCTCGGGTAAGAACTACCACGCTGTTGGTTACGAGGTTGATCCGCAAACCATGCGCATCGAGCCTGAGCAGGTTCGCGAGGCCGCGCTTCGTGAGCGTCCTCGCGTGCTGATCGCGGGATGGTCGGCCTACCCTCGTCACCTTGACTTTGCTGCGTTCCGCGAAATTGCGGACGAGGTCGGGGCAGCGCTGTGGGTCGACATGGCGCACTTCGCTGGCCTGGTTGCTGCAGGCTTGCATCCCTCCCCGGTTCCTCATGCCGATATTGTCACCACGACCGTCCACAAGACTTTGGGCGGGCCTCGTTCGGGAATGATTCTGTCCTCGCGCGGTGAACAGTGGGGTAAGAAGCTTGACAGTGCGGTCTTCCCTGGTCAGCAGGGTGGTCCGCTGATGCACGTCGTTGCAGCGAAGGCGATTTCCATGAAGGTCGCTCAGACCGAGGAATTCAAGGATCGTCAGCAACGAACCCTTGACGGTGCGCAGGCAATTGCTCAGCGCCTCTTGGCACCCGATGCACAAGGCGCGGGAATTCGCCTTGTCACGGGTGGTACCGATGTGCACCTCGTTCTGGTTGATCTAGTGAACTCTTCGCTGGATGGACAGCAAGCTGAGGACCTTCTCCATGAGGTTGGTATTACGGTCAATCGCAATGCCGTGCCTTTCGATCCTCGCCCGCCTAGGGTGACTTCGGGCCTTCGTGTTGGAACTCCCGCGCTTGCGACGCGTGGGTTTAGCGTTGCTGATTTCGAAGAGGTCGGTGACATTATTGCTACGGCTCTGATTCAAGGGGCCAGTGGACAGGTGGAAGTTGAGCCTCTGCGTGCGCGAGTACGCGCTCTGACGGATGCCCATCCTCTCTATGCGGGGCTGAATCAATGAGGGCTCCGTGGGAAGGCGATGCTCGTGTTCTGGACGGCACAGCGTGCGCGGCTCAGATCAAAGATGAACTTCGTGCAAGGGTTGAAGTTTTGCGCGCTCACGGAGTTGTTCCAGGGCTTGGAACGATCTTGGTTGGCGAGGATCCAGGGTCCGTTGCCTATGTTGCTGGAAAGCATCGCGACTGTGCTGAGGTAGGAATTGAATCGATTCGCGTGGATCTTCCTGCTCGCGCCAGTGAGGATCAGATTCTCGAGGCCGTGGCTGGTCTGAATGCAGATCCTGCCTGTACGGGGTTCATCGTTCAGCTTCCTCTGCCGCGTGGAGTAGATACGAACCGTGTCCTCGAGACTGTGGATCCTGACAAGGACGCCGATGGTCTTCACCCGACAAATCTCGGCCGATTGGTGCTGCGGGGGAGTGAAGCTATTACCTCTCCTCTGCCGTGTACGCCGCGTGCTGTCATTGAGTTAATTCAGCGCAATGGGATCGATCTTAATGGTGCCGATGTGTGCGTTGTTGGACGTGGAGTTACTGTCGGTCGTTCAATTGGCCTGCTTCTCACGCGTAAAGACATCAATGCGACGGTGACAATCTGTCATACCGGAACACGGGATCTGGCAGTGCATACGCGGGCGGCAGATGTCGTTGTTGCCGCTACGGGCTATGCGGGCTTAATTACTGCGGATATGGTCCATCCTGGAGCAGTTGTGCTGGATGTGGGTGTTTCTCGCGTCGTCGATCCGGAAAGTGGGAAGGCGCGTCTTATGGGTGATATTGCAGACGGTGTTGACCGCGTCGCAGGCTGGCTCTCGCCGAATCCTGGGGGAGTGGGGCCAATGACGCGCGCACTTTTGCTGATGAACGTCGTTGAGGCTGCGGAGCGCGGCACAAACGCGTGAAGTTTTCATCTGAATAGATACAAATAGTCAAGCTTTCATTATTGCTTTTATTAAAGCCTAGCTTTGTGGAAGCTTGACTATTTTCCTTTCAGTCTGTCATTAAACTTGAGCTAAGTTGGCTTAATGTTCTGCGAATTCTGCGGCGGCTTTGTTTGCTCTTTTTCTCAAAGACTTGGTTTCAAGCGAAAATCTATCAGTTCTGAAATTTAGTCCAAGTTTTTCTGTTACCTGTAATCGCGCCACTGCTTGTCTCGAAGCTTAAGGTGGGTGAGATTCTTTAGAAGAAGTCTTGGCTGTAGTTTGAAAAAGAGTTTACTTAACGGCCTCTAACTATTTGTTTTGACCCTTGCATTTTTCAGGGTATACGTGTAGCTTTCCTGTGAGCAGGGTTACAACCTGTTATCCGGTACCAAGGTGGTTGCCGGTGTTTTCTATGAATTGTCAGGAAGGACAAGTCATGCCAGTTAACTTGAGTGGACGTCATTTCCTCAAGCTTCTCGATTTTACTTCTGATGAAGTTCGCTACCTCATCGATCTCTCGAGCCAGTTCAAGGCACTGAAGCTTACTGGGACGCCCCACCGCTACCTCGAAGGCAAGAACATTGTTCTGCTGTTTGAGAAGACCTCCACGCGTACTCGTTGCGCATTCGAGGTTGCCGGTATGGACCTTGGTATGGGCGTCACCTACCTGGATCCGGGCAGCTCTCAGATGGGCAAGAAGGAATCCATCGAAGACACCGCACGTGTCCTCGGCCGTATGTACGACGGTATTGAGTACCGTGGTTTCGCTCAGGAGATCGTTGAGGATCTTGCGGCGAACGCAGGCGTTCCCGTGTGGAACGGTCTGACCACCGAGTTCCACCCGACTCAGATGATTGCCGACATGCTCACCGTTCAGGAGAACTTCCCCCAGGGAATCAAGGGCCTGAAGTTCGTGTTCATGGGCGATGCTCGTAACAACGTTGCTAACTCGCTGATGGTTGTTTGCTCGAAGCTCGGTCTGCACTTCGTTGCATGTGGCCCGAAGGACCTTATGCCCGCTGAGGAGCTTGTTGCACAATGCCGTGAGATCGCCGAGGAGACCGGTGCAAGCATCACGCTGACCGATGACCCGGTTGAGGCATGCACTGGTGCTCACGTGGTTTACACCGACATCTGGGTTTCCATGGGCGAGCCGGCGGAGCTGTGGGAGAAGCGCATCAAGGAGCTCAGCCCCTACCGCGTGACCGAGAAGCTTATGGCCCTGACCGACTCCGAGTCGATCTTCATGCACTGCCTGCCCTCTTTCCACGACACCAAGACCACAATCGGCGCAGATATCGCCGAACGTTTCGGTGTCACCGAGATGGAAGTTGAGGATGCAGTGTTTGAGTCCTCGAAGTCCCGTGTCTTTAATGAGGCGGAAAACCGCATGCACACCATCAAGGCCGTGATGTACGCAACCTTGAAGTGAGGTTGTTGTGGGACAACGACTTGTAATTGCACTTGGTGGTAATGCCCTTGGCAATACCCCCGCTGAGCAACTTGAACTGATCAAGGAGACCGCTCGGACCATTGTTGATCTCGTTGAGCTTGGCAATGACGTGATCGTTACGCATGGTAACGGTCCCCAGGTCGGAATGATCAAGGTTGCAACTGATAACTCGGCAACCAAGGTTGGCGGCACTCCCAGCATTCCGTTCCCGGAGTGTGGCGCTATGTCGCAGGGCTACATTGGTTACCATCTTCAGCAGGCGATTGATAATGAACTTGCTGTTCGTTCTATCGACCGCCACTGCGCTTCAGTCGTGACGCAGACTGAGGTTAACGCAGATGATCCTGCGTTCTCTAAGCCTTCAAAGCCCGTGGGCGCCTTCTTTACCGAAGAAGAGGCCAAGGCTCTGATGGAAGAGACGGGTAACACTTACGTTGAGGATGCCGGCCGTGGATGGCGTTGGGTGGTTGCTTCCCCGCTGCCGACTCGGATCGTGGAGATTCCCGTTGTTAAGTCATTGATCGATGCTGGTCATATCGTTGTTGCCGTTGGTGGCGGCGGTATCCCGGTTGTGTCGACCGATGAAGGGTTCAGTGGTGTTCCTGCAGTGATCGATAAGGACCGCTCGGCAGCGCTGCTGGCACAGGAAGTTAATGCTGATCTTCTGGTTGTACTGACCGCAGTTGATCAGGTTGCAATTAACTTCAACAAGCCGGATCAAGAGAATCTGGCGACGATGACGCTCGCAGATTGCCATCGTTACATCGATGAAGGCCAGTTTGCGCCTGGTTCAATGCTCCCGAAGGTTGAAGCCTGTATGGGATTTGTTGAAGGCAGCGCTGGAAAGAGCGCCCTGATCACCTCACTCAAGCGCGCAAAGGAAGCGCTTGCAGGTGAAACGGGTACTCGCATTCTCGCGGAGTAGTGCTCACGCGTGTTGCTGCCTCCACTTGATGAAATATGAGTGGAGGCAGCAGCGCGTTGCACATTTTTATACCTACAGCGTTGTAAAGGACATTGGAGTCTGTAATGACATCAACAGCAGTTGCGGATTCGCAAGCTACTCCGCAAGCAGAAGCGCCAAAGCGGCGTTTTAAACTACATGTGCCTACTGCATTCACCATCCTCTTCATTCTTACTGTGATCGCTGTTGCGGCAACATGGATGGTCCCAGCAGGTTCTTACTCGAAGCTGGCATTCGATTCTTCGAGCCAGATGCTTCAGGTCACCTCTCCTCAAGGTGAAGTTGAGAGTCTTCCCGCAACACAGGAACAACTCGATAAGCTCAACGTTAAGATCGGCATTGAAAAGTTCACCGGTGGATCGCTGAAGAAGCCAATTTCGATCCCCGGAACCTACCAGCGTCTCGATTCGACTCCCCAAGGAATTGCAGATATCACCCAAAGTATGGTGACCGGTACAGTTGAAGCTGCCGACATCATCGTCTTTATCCTTGTTCTTGGTGGTCTGATCGGTGTCGTCAATGCAACTGGCGCCTTTGAGGCCGGCCTTCTAGCACTAACAAAGAAGACGAAGGGACGCGAGTTCGCGCTCGTCTTCATGGTCTCACTCCTGATGGTCCTCGGTGGAACAAGCTGCGGCCTTGAAGAAGAGGCGGTGGCGTTCTATCCGATCCTTGTTCCAGTCTTCTTAGCGCTAGGATATGACTCGATCATCTGTGTCGGTGCCATCTTCCTAGCGGGCTCGATGGGAACAACCTTCTCGACCATCAATCCCTTCTCGGTGGTCATCGCGTCTAATGCAGCTGGTATTGTCTTCACTGAAGGCTTGGCTTGGCGTGTTGCTGGATGCGTCGTCGGCGCTGCAGTCGTCATTGGCTACTTGTGGTGGTACGCAAAGAAGATTAAGGCTAATCCTGCAGCATCCTACACTTGGGAAGACCACGAAGCGTTCAACGCTCAGTGGGCCCTGAAGAGCACCAATGAGGGCTTCGAGTTTAACTGGCAGAAGAAGCTCATCCTTGTCCTCTTCGTTGCAGCATTCCCGATTATGGTGTGGGGTGTTATGAGCCAGGGCTGGTGGTTCCCGACCATGGCCGCATCCTTCCTTGCAATCACGATTGTCATCATGCTCCTTTCGCTCTTCGGTAAGAGCCGTCTGAACGAAAAGGCCCTGGTTGATGCATTCACCGAAGGTTCGTCGAGCTTGGTGGGCGTCTCCCTGATCATTGGTCTTGCTCGTGGTATCAACTACGTCATGGAGCAAGGCAAGATCTCCGATACCCTGCTGTACTACTCCTCGAATATGGTTGAAGGTATGAGCGGCCCGCTGTTCATCTTGGCGATGCTCGTGATCTTCTTCTTCCTTGGATTTATCGTCCCGTCCTCTTCGGGCCTTGCCGTTCTCTCGATGCCAATTTTCGCTCCTTTGGCCGACACCGTCGGTATGCCTCGTTGGATCATCGTTTGTGCTTACCAGTGGGGTCAGTACGCGATGCTCTTCCTCGCTCCGACCGGCTTGGTTATGGCAACGCTGCAGATGCTCGATATGAAGTACTCTCACTGGCTTAAGTTCGTCTGGCCAATGGTTGCTTTCGTCCTCGGCTTCGGTGGCCTCATGCTTGTCGCTCAGGTTTTGACCGCCTGAGAGACTGAGCAGATACCCGACGCTCAACCCGATACAACCCGGTAATTTTCCCGGTTGTGCGGTCGTAAGCAATGGGTACCTCCCTCGACTTTGGGGGAAAAGGAGAAAGAAGAAGGCTCGGGGTCTGTGTTCGGTGTTGCGACGACACAGGCCCCGAGTCCTTTCTATGGCAATGCTGCGCTTCAATGAAGATGCGCGGCACGAAGTACGTCCCTCTTTCACCAAAGGTCAATTCGATTGCTCTCGTGAGCCATTAGATATGAGCCACGATAATTCTGAGGAATTCGATGATGAACGAATCGCGTTCTTGTTCAACACTCAGCACGTCTGAGACTCAACATTTACCTGTTTCCGATTCGGCCCCTGACCATGAACGTACCGATTTAGCGCGCGGGTTAAATCGGAGACATATGCAGATGATCGCGATTGGAGGTGCGATCGGAACTGGCTTGTTCGTCGCATCTGGAGCGACTGTATCAACTGCTGGTCCAGGTGGTGCTCTGGTTGCCTACGCTGCCGTAGGCGTCATGGTTTTACTTGTTATGCAGTCGCTCAGTGAGATGAGTGCTCATATGCCTGTTGTGGGCAATTATCAAACTTATGCATCTCGTTTTATTAGTCCCTCGTTTGGCTTCGCAATGGGGTGGAACTCTTGGTTTAACTGGACAGTGACGGTATCAGCGGATCTTGTAGCCGCGGGTATTGTGATGTCCTACTGGTTTCCGAATGTGCCTGGCTGGGCGTGGGCCGCAGGATTCTTGCTACTTTTGACGCTCCTCAATGCTTTGAGTGCACGTATCTATGGTGAGGCAGAGTACTGGCTAGCAGCCATTAAAGTCGTCACAATCATTATTTTTCTTATCGCAGGAATTGCAATGATTGCGGGTGTACTGGGACATGGCTCGCCTGGACTCGCAAACTGGTGGATTGGTGATGCGCCCTTCCATGGAGGAATTCTCCCCATGGTTTCAGTATTTATGATCGCGAGCTTTTCCTTCCAAGGAACTGAACTCGTTGGAGTTGCTGCTGCGGAATCAGGGAATCCTCGTCGAGATGTTCCACGTGCGATTAAGTCGGTGTTTTGGCGGATTATGTTCTTCTATATCGGCGCGATCGCAATTATTGGAACCCTTATTCCATTCACCGATCCAAATCTGTTGAGAAATACCGAATCGGACATCGCCTATTCGCCATTTACCTTGGTGTTTGATCGCCTAGGTATTGCTGCAGCAGCAGCTGTTATGAACGCAGTGATCCTTACCTCTATCCTTTCAGCAGGAAATTCAGGCTTGTATGCCTCATCGAGGATGCTGCATGCGCTTGCAGTAAATGGTCATGCTCCGAGGATGTTCTGCCATGTAACGAAGAAGGGCGTCCCGAGGAATGCGATGCTTGCGACGATTGTGGTTTCAGCACTCGGTTTCTGTACCGCACTAGTCGGAGAGGGGACTGCCTACAGTTGGCTTGTCAGCATTGTTGGTGTTTCAGGTATTTTCATGTGGTTGGGGATTTGTGCCTGCCACATTCGCTTCCGTCGCGCGTACCTACTTCAGGGCTACAAACTCGACGACTTACCTTATCGTGCGCCTTTCTTCCCCTTCAGTCCGATTCTTGCATTTGTCATGTGTTTGATTGTCCTTGTCGGGCAGAATTACGAGGCCGTTCTCGCTGGAAACGTATGGGACGCCGTTTCCTCCTATATTGGGGTTCCTTTATTCCTTGGAGTCTGGTTGGGCTACCACCTTGTGAAAAAAGATCGCATGACTCCGCTCGCTGAACTTGATGTTCGGGGAGTCTCCTTCCAAGAGGCCAGTGAATAATTTCCCTTCCGTAGCGAGAGCTGGCGCTTAGCAGATGCAAGACAGCACCGAGGTCTGAAATCCAGGCGGGTTTCGAGGCCTCGGCGCTCGCCTTTATTCAGTCTTCCGCGGCCGCTCGCTTCAGTGTGTGAATTGATTGCCGAGGCCGGGGTTGGCAGTGAGGTTACCGGCGACGGTAAAAGTGCTCTGAGTAGCCATAGTTGTGTCAGCTTTCTATTGGAATGGTTGCGTTTTTGGTTAAGAGATGAGGTCAGTGCCAAATGCTGTTTGTGCCACGGTGCATTTCCTTGCCATCGTGCCCCCAGCAACAAGTAGGGTCGCTTCCGAGACTTCCAGAACAGGTCCATCCCAAGCTTGGGTCCTCGGTCTGGGTTTCAACCCAATAAGACTGACCGGACGAGGACAAACCGCACTGAGAGACAGTAGTGGAACCGGTTGACTGCGAGGCAGCGCCGCCACCGTTTGAACACGAACGGGATTGGCGTTTGAGGATTGCGCCGTCCGCTCTATTTCCTATGTCGCGGTTTTGTCTGATTCTGAGTTCTTCGTCGCCCAGGAATGACTTTATCGAGAATCCAGATGATGGCGCTTTGGACGAAAGAAACCTCTGTCACGATGTAGGCAATGGTCATAAGTGTGGGGAGAAAGAAGAATGTGATAGCGACCCTGGACAGGTGAAAGGTGCACTCTGATGCGCAAAACAAGAGTGCTTTCGCGTGTGCCAACGAATAGATGCTCAGCGCGGTGTAGGGGAGGATCCCCCATTTATTGACAATGTTCTGTTTCTTTTGGGTGGAATAGTCTGTTTCTTTAAGGGCCCACAAAATCAAGTACTTAAATGCTGCAATACTCAAAAAGCCAATGAAAATTACCACGAGTGCGACGTCGGAATCGTGGGATAGGGATGATGGCCAGAGCGCGGACGAATTCATGATTCAAGCATAGTTTGCCCTCGCAATATGAGGTTTTCCTAGTGCTCGTCTTGGGGTGGGAGTGTTTGGCCTGGCGGTAGGTGTTTTTTGGCGTTGTCGAGCAGATTGGGGTCGGGGGTGAAGCAGAAAATGATGGTTTCTGGTGAGTTGCCCCAGCGTGAAAGAGTGATGCCGGTGAGCTCGAAGGTCCCGGTGCCAGGTATTGTGACAGGCTCTCCTTCAATGAGGTCACCGTAATAACCAGGTAGTGGAGGATCGTATCCCCACCCGCCCTCTAGAGCTGTTTTCATTCTGCCGTTTTCAATCCAGGCTCCTGAAAAGACAAAACTCGGATCGATGCTTCCTTGGACTGGGTAGAAGACGGTGTTGGAATGTACTGCGACTGTTTGGCAGGGTTGTGACATGGGTTCCTTCACTTCGTAATGTTGTGTGCATCCGCCAAGTAATAGTGGGATTGTGAGAGTGCTGCTCAGAAGCAGGGCTGTTGGGTGTCTTTTGATCATTACGGAATTTCTCCGATCGTGATGTAACCAAAGTACTTCTCAAATTCACTCCACCTCATCGAGAACTCACCGTGCAAAATCGGACTTTGGTGACTTGTGCCAGAGTTTCTGCCGTGTGGATTGACGAGTGTTAGAGATGTTTCATTTGCGCTTTTAATCATGTACGAATGCCGTGCATAGAGATCAATTCGGCTTGGGTGTCCATCAATTGATACTTCTGCCGGTTGGGAATTCTCATTTCCAAATATCGGTGCGTACACCGTTGCTGTAGTTACGGGCTTTCCCGACTGGAGTGCCTCTACAACTTCTTGGCGTTCCTGCGCATCGTAGTTTAGGCCTGACCCGAAAATGCTCTTGATTGACGCCTCTTGATAATTGACTAAATGGCTTCCACGCCCCGTGACTCGCAGCAGTCCTTGGCCATTGGTGTTGGAAGTGATGCCATCCCCAATGAGAAAGGAACTCTCGTTGACGCCCCCGGGTGTGAGCTGGGCATATGCTTTTTCGTAGATGCTGACGATACTGGCGAATCCTCCTGAGTTTGCTCCCTTCGCATAAGTCTCGCGTACCAGCACGAGTGAATAGCTGCCTCGTGAGGGGAGTAGTGGATTGTCATAGATGCGCACCATGTATCCATCTACTTGACCTGAAGAATTGAAATGTTGAGTTACTCCCTTCGCCAGCTGTTCCTGTCCTTTTGGGGTGTTCATAAGTGCAAGAATTGCCGAAATAAAATAGCAGTCACCAATCGCTCCCTGTCGCACTTGACGAAGGTTGTAGTTTCCACTCTTCAAAAGGGACAGTTCTGTGTTGATTCGGGAGATATCCGCTTCGTTGAGCCGTCGTGTACGCGAGGGGTCCTTACTTGTTCCCGCTACTGATCTATCGCGCGAGACAGGTTCGAGCCTCAGCGCCTCACGCAATGCTCGTGATAAAATTTCGGCCGCCCATTTCAAAGACTCAATGCGGACGTAGTAATCGTGGGCGATCGATTCGGATTCGTGCGAAAAGCTCGCGTAGATGACCGGACGATCTTCCTTTGAGGCAGCCTCATAGAGCCGATCCATTTCTGCCAGTCGGGGGAGCAATCGGTTGTGGACGTAGTGTTTGGCGCTTGCGACTTCACGAGCATAGCCGGCGATATCGGATGCAGCTGATTCAAGCCCCTCATGCAGGCGCGTGAAACGATGCTGTTGTCGATTTGCCGACTCTTCAAAGGCTTCGCGAGAGCGCCCGGCCCATATCGTTGTTTTCCGTATCGTTGTACGGAACTCATCGCCGATAATTTGCACTGCCTCGGCTTGGTCATGAATTTGAGCTGCAAGGTGATCTATTGCAGAAAGATCCCCGGGGACGTCCCCGATGAGTGAAGAGAAAACCCCCATAGCAGCCATCCTCCAAGTGGTCTTCGTCGACTAGTTCGTACACTAGCGCTTTATGTTCCGGTTTGATGGTGTTTTTAATCAATCGTCATCTAAGTGCGATCAAGTCGTAACTGAAGTGCAAGAAGAGTGATTCTGTGTTGCTCGACACAAAAAATCGCTAAAAAAGTCCAAAAAATTAAGACACGCCCTTAAAAGTCGCGGAAAAACTGACAAAAGTGCCTTTTATTCCTTAATCTGTTCCCTGAAGCCACCGAAGTGGCATCCATAACCGACAAGAATGAGGTTTTTCAATGTCCGTCAACCGCACTGAACTTGTTGCCAAGATCGCCGAGCGCGCCAACATCTCGAAGGTCCACGCTGACGCCGCCCTTGCTGCGTTCCAGGATGTCCTGGTCGAGTCCCTGTCCAAGGGTGAGACCGTCAAGGTGACCGGCCTGCTCTCCGTCGAGCGCGTCGAGCGTGCAGCACGCACCGGCCGCAACCCCCGCACCGGCGAAGAGATCAAGATCCCCGCAGGCTTCGGTGTCAAGCTCTCCGCTGGCTCCACCCTGAAGAAGGCTGTCGCCAAGTGAACTCAGCCTTGCGCTGAAAAACACTGAAACTTCGATGTGTTTTGTGCATCGATATTTTCACTCTCGTGTGTGCCCCGGTCCCCCGACCGGGGCACACACGCATCTGGACGTCGGGAGCTGAAATAGCTCGCTTGGCAACAGAGCGGGGTGTAAGCTGAAGGCGCACAAACTGTACACACAGGCGTGTTCCTTGCGTGGCCTCGAAACCCCATACTCTTACGGTCACAGCTCTGCCCGCGCCTCGCGATCCCAACATCAATGAGGAGTTCCAATGCGGATTGCCATCTTGCCCACGCCCGAAGATATTGCCGTCGTCGCAGCCGATCGCATTCAAAGTCTTCTGGAGCGCAAGCCTTCTGCAGTACTTGGTCTTGCGACGGGCTCGACTCCGCTGCCCCTGTACGATGAGCTGACCAAGCGTTACGAGGCCGGCGAAATTTCTTTCGCGAACACTCAGTCTTTCAAC
>JBHRQN010000014.1:0-31383 GCA_042645485.1 Pauljensenia sp. | reverse complement strand
GGAGGGGCGCCACGCCCAACCGCATCACCAAAATCCATCTGTCATTTAAGGACCCAGTCATGACTCAGCATCACGAAACAGCTGAAAACAATGGCAATGCCGACCACGAGGGAACCAAAGAAGGACTTTCACGTCGCCAATTTTTAGGATTAGCCGGCCTCGGTGCACTTACCCTTGGGCTGGGCGGTGGCGGCGGATTTGCCCTCGGTCGCCACGCGGGTGATGGCATCGATTCCGATGTCATGAAGAAGACCTACGAGTTCCGCGGTGAACACCAGCAGGGAATCATTACTCCCGCTCAGCAGCAGATGCACACTGCTGCTTTCGATTTGACGACCACGAACCGTGACACGCTCATTGAACTTCTTCAAGACTGGACCTTGGCCGCTGAACGCATGACCCATGGCGAACTCGTCAAGGACTACACAACTACACTGACGAAGGCGCCGGCCGATACCGGTGAATCGATGGGGCTTGGGCCCGCAGGTCTGACCATCACTTTCGGTGTAGGAAAAACCCTGTTCATCGACGATGAAGGGCGAGATCGCTTTGGTCTTGGCGATAAACTTCCCGTTGCTCTGCGTGACGGCATTCCGCCCATGGCAGCAGAAAAGCTCGACCCCAAGCGCGGCGGCGGAGACCTCATCATCCAGGCCTGTTCCGAAGACCCCATGGTCAATCTCCACGCCCTTCACAACCTCACGCGTATCGCATTTGGTCGCGCGACCATGCGTTGGACGCAACTGGGCTATGGACGAACTTCCTCGACCTCAAAGTCCCAGGAAACGCCTCGTAATCTTTTTGGCTTCAAGGACGGAACCTCCAACATCAAGGCTGAGGATTCCCAGTCGGAACTCGATAAGCACTTGTGGATCCAAGCTGGGGATGATCAAGGTTCTTGGGCAGCCGGTGGATCCTACATGTGCGTGCGCAAGATCAAGATGATGATGGAAGTGTGGGACGAACTGGTCCTGGCTGAACAAGAACAGATCATCGGGCGCGACAAGATCCACGGCGCACCGCTGTCGGGCGGTGAAGAATTCACCAATCCAGATTTCGCGAAGGAAGGACAGCAAGGAAATCCCACCGTTGGATCTTCAGGGCTGGCAATCGCTCCCGATTCGCATGTTGCCATGATGAACCCAAATAACAACTCGGGGCGGCGTATGCTGCGCCGTGGATACAACTACCTTGAAGGTGTGGACTACCTGGGGCGCTTGGATGCTGGCCTGTTCTTCATTGCCTACGTTCGTAACCCCGCTGAGGGTTTCATTCCCGTTTTGGCGAAGATGAAGAGCGATCAACTGACCGAGTACCTCCAGCACTTGGCCTCAGGCGTGTACCTCATGTTCCCGGGCGTCAAAGAAACTGACACCTATGTTGGTCAAAAGCTCTTTGAGTAGGAAGGAATAGTGTGAGTGACAAGGATGTGACTGACATGCCTCAGGAAGAAGATAGCCAGAACGCATTACCGATTTCTCAGCGTCCGGCATCTACTGCACCCGGGCACTGGGTCCTCGCAAGAGTCGGAAAGAAAGTTCTGCGTCCCGGCGGCTTGGAACTGACTCTTCAGATGCTCTCCGACGCGAAACTAACGGGCTCCCGGGTGGTTGAATACGCTCCCGGGTTGGGGCGAACCGCATCGGAAATTCTTGCTGCGCGCCCGGCCTCGTACACCGGGGTCGACAAGGATCCGGTTGCTGCCAAACACGTGAGAGAGTTGGTCGGCACGCGGGGGACAGTGATCAATGCCGATGCCGCTGATACCGGACTGGAGTCGGGCTCTGCCGACGTTGTCGTTGGTGAAGCCATGCTGACTATGCAGGGAGAGAAGTCCAAGAAAGCCATCATTTCCGAGGCCGTGCGGCTGCTGGCACCGGGAGGACGCTATGCGATCCATGAGCTAGCCGTCCAACCCGATAGCATCGACGAAGAATTGCATACACAGATTCGCAAAGACTTGGCGCGTGCGATTCATGTGAATGCTCGTCCCCTCACCTGTGCGCAGTGGTCCCAGCTTTTGGAAGAATGCGGACTGACGGTCGATAGCGTTCACACCGCGCCTATGGCTCTCCTTGATTTTTCGCGGAATATTCGCGATGAGGGTTTTCTTCAAACCCTGCGGATTATTCGAAATGTTCTTTCAGATCGAGAGCTACGTGAGCGTGTGCTAGGAATGAGGAAGACTTTCCGCACCTATCAAGATTCAATGTGCGGGGTGACAATCGTGGCCCACAAGCCACTGAAAGGAGAACGCCATGACGCTCAGTGACGACACAAATCTTGAGGTCCCCGTGCCGATCATGACTGATGTTCAAGACATCGCCTCGATGATCCAGATCAACGAACAGGCCACGGTTTCTCGTACCGTCATGCACTGCGAAGGAATGCGTCTGGTGCTCTTCTCCTTCGATAAGGACGAGATTCTCAGCGAACACACCGCGGCAATGCCGGTGATTCTTCAGACCCTCGAGGGTGCTCTGGAAATCACAGCTGATGGCCGTACAGTGATTCTGCGTCCCGGTGATGTCATCCACTTTGGAACACGCCTCCCGCATGCAGTGCGCGCATTGGAGCCCTCGAAGTTGGCGCTTTTCATGCTTGACTCGCGCGAGCGTGCGCCTAAGAAGTAAAAGTACTTTGCGCTTGTTGAGGGGGGGGTGAAGGCCGAGGCCTTCACCCCCTCAGTTCACCTCTAAAGGCGCGTGAAAATCGCAGTGCGTTAAGACCTAGAAATAGCTTGCAAGAGGCCCGTCTTCAGTTTTGATGACGTGAACCGGAGTATCGAAGACATCAGTGAGTACTTGGTCAGTCATGATCTCTTCGGGAGTGCCCTGGTAAGCGACAGTGCCATCTTTGAGTGCAACGATGCGCGTGGCATAGCGGGCCGCGAAATTAATATCGTGAAGAACAATGACGATCGTGCGGTTAAATTCTTCAGCTGCCTGCCTGAGCAGTTTCATCATTTCAACGCTGCGTGCAATATCCAGATTATTGAGCGGCTCATCAAGAAGGATGTAGTCCGTTTCCTGGCATAAAACCATCGCAACGTAGGCGCGTTGGCGTTGTCCACCAGAGAGCTGGTCGAGATAACGTGTTTCGATCGAATCAAGTCCCAAGAAATTGATGTAGCGAGTAATGATGTCTTCATCCTGGGAGTTGAGATGCCCATGGCTGTGAGGGAAACGGCCGAAGGCGACAAGCTGGCGAACAGTCAGACGCGAGACGAAGTGGTTCTCTTGACGAAGAATAGACAAGATCTTCGCCAAGTCTTTCGATTTTGTCGTTGATACATCCGCACCACCGACTGTAATTGTGCCCTCGTCGATACCGAGGAGACGGCCAATCATGGTCAGAAGCGTCGACTTTCCAGCGCCGTTTGGGCCGACAAGGGCGGTAATCCCACCACGCGGAAGCTCAAGGCTCACGGGGCCGATGTGGACGGCCTCGGAATAGTGTTTCGCGACTGTATTGAGCTGGATCATAGACGCCCCTTCTTCAGAATTGTCACGATAAAGGCCAATCCGCCGACAAATTCAATAATGATTGAGACAACACCCTGTGCGTTAAAGACATGATTCATCAAGAAATATGAAGCGGATAGAACCGCCAGACCCAGGGCAACCGACATAGCGAATAGGTATTTGTGATCGCTGGTTGGTGAGAACTGGTAGGAAAGCGTCGCAATCAAGAAGCCCAGGAAAGTCATCGGGCCAACCAGCGCAGTCGATGTGGCGATCAGCAGAGAAACCAAAACCAACACGATGATGCTGGTTTGCTTGTGATTGAGACCAAGGTTAGTGGCGGTCTCGCGCCCTAAAGCGATGACGTTGAGCCGGTTCGACAAAAGGAAAAGGGATACAGCTGCGATAGCAACGATGGGGAGAGCAACGGGGTAGTAGGTGCGATCAGCGTTCGAAATCGAGCCAAATAATCGGGCGGTCAGGACGTCGAATTCGCTGGGGGTCAATAACCTTTGCATGAAGGTGGCAACCGATCCAAGGCCCGCCCCCAACATCACTCCAATCAAGAGCATCGCGTGCATTGACGCATGTTGGCTGGTCAAAAGCCATGAATAGAGAATCAGAGTGAAGAGAACCATGATGGCCAGCTGGAAAATTAACATCGGTAGGTTCTGCGCAGCGTTAAACCCTGCAACACCGGCAAAGAAAATAACGGATGTGTTGATCACGCGGTACAGGGATTCAAAACCGAGGATCGAGGGAGTGATAATCCGATTGCCCGCAACGGTTTGGAAGGCAACGGTTGCAAGGCCCTGACATATGGCGACAACCGCGATTGCAAGGATGGAAAAAGCGCGTCTTCTGGCGATCGGCCAAAACTTTGGACTGGTGACAGGAACCGGATTCTTCCACAGCAACAGACCAACACAGCAAATGGCCGCAACGATCAGTGTCGCGGAAAAGAGCAGCCACCAGCGTCGCTGAGCAGAAGAATTTACGAAGGAAGACGAAGATGACGAACGCTTCATTGCAATCCTCCTTTGCGGCTTTGGCGCAGGATGAGTGCGATAAAGACGAAGGCGCCGACGATCCCCAAGATGACAGAGACGGGCATCTCGAAGGGGGAAATGATCGTCCGCGCCAGAAGATCAGCGATTGTAACAAGAGCGATACCGGAAAGACAGACCCAGGGAAGGTTCTGGCGAAGATGATCCCCGAAAGCCATAGAGATCAGGTTGGGAACGACAAGGCCAAGAAAAGGTAGGGAACCAACCACAACGGTAACGACGCCTGTGGCCAGGGCGATCAAACCCGTAGCAATGAGGATCACTCGGTGATAGTTCACGCCTAAGGTAGTTGCGATATCTTCACCGAGACCGACTGCTGTTAGGCGATCGGCGAGGACGACGACACCAAGAACAGCAAGCGTGACGATCCACAAAATTTCGTACTGGCCGGTATAGACGCTCGTGAAAGATCCCTGGAACCAGATGCTGAGGTTTTGAAGAGTGTTTGTTTCAAGGGCAAGGAAGGTTGAAACTGCCGAAACAACCGCTCCCAGCATCATTCCCATGATGGGAACCAGCAGCGAAGAACGCAGAGAGACCCTTCGAAGCAAAGCAAAAAACACCATGGTCCCCAAAAATGCAAAGGCAACTGCGACCGTCATACGAAGAAGGACCGATGCGCTGGGATAAACGATCATAATCGCTAGCAATCCCAAGCCTGCCCATTCGGTGGTTCCCGTTGTTGTGGGTTCTGCGAAGCGGTTCTGAGTAATGATCTGCATAACCAAACCACACATCGACATCGCCGCACCTGAAAGTATGAGTGCGACGGTTCGCGGGATGCGAACCGCGATGAACATATCCCATCCGTCATCGTGGGACAGAATCGAATATTCCCCGGTGCACAACGAAAGAATGAGAAGTCCAAGGACAACGAACGCAGAGACAATCAGGGCGACGCGTCGTTTAAGGACCTGGGGTGAATGCTGGTTTGTCACAGAAGTTTGAGCCATAAGTGTTGTGGGTGTGTTGGCCCTCGGAAGGACCAACACACCCCTGTGTTAAGAATGAGTTCTCAGACTAAGGACTGGGAACTTACTTATTTGCTGAAGCCTTTTCGAAGGAATCAGCAATCGAGTTCAAAATCTCCGTGTAGGTGATGATGGACTCGTTCGTGTAAGTGTCATTCGGTGCATAAACCGTCTGACCCTTCGTCAGGGCAGTGACATTCTTCAGCGCGGCATTCCCATCAATCACGGATTGCGCAGGGGTGTAGCTGCCTTCCTTGGAAATCGCGGCGTCGCGGTCAAGAACGAAGATCCAGTCGGGGTTTGCCTGAGCAATGGCCTCGACGGAAATGTCGTCACCGGTGTGAGAGTCGGTGCTGCCCTGAACTTCAAGCGCGGGCTTGAGGCCCAGAAGATCGAAGATCGGTCCCCATGTGCGGCCCTTGGAAGGAGCTACGTAGCCGATGTTGCCGCCGGAAACATCCACGGCCATAACGGTGGACTTACCGTCGTATGCCTTCTTTGCACGGTTCAGTGCATTGTTGAAGTCATCGACCAGCTTCTTTGCGTCCTCTTGATGTCCGAAAATCTCACCGAGGTCGGTGACCTGACGAATAAGTTCTTCGTTGAGAGGCTTGCCGTCGCGCGGTTCGAGGTTGATCAGCGGAACACCGGGGTTCATTTCCGCAATCTGCGCATCAAATCGAGTGAAACGCTGACCGGAGATAATCAGATCGGGGTTTGATGCTGCAAGAGCTTCAAGGTTCGGGTCGCGGTGCATGCCGATATCGGCGACGGAATCGGTGTTGTATGCCTTGACGGTCGAGGGAATGAGCTTCTTCGGAGCGGCGACCAGCGGAACGTTCCACTGCTCGAGAACTTCGAATGTGCGGTTATCAAGGGAAGCAACGCGCTGAACGGGCAGTTTGATTTCAACGTTTCCCTGGTCGGATTCGATAGTGATAGAGCTGGGTGCGGAGCTGCTTGAGCTTGCTGCAGCGCTTGTTGAGGATTGGCTTGACGAGGCCGTTCCCCCTGAGCAGGCGGTCAGTGCCATCAATGATGCTGCACCAAGAGCGGTTAGAGACAGGAGCTTACGCGACATGTTTTTTCTCCAGCAGAATACGAAAATAGCGGGCTTGCAGGCCTCGTTAATTAAGAAAGGCTTACCTAAACAAAAATAGGTGAGCGCAGAAACTTGCAGCAACTATTGCGGATCATCTCACTGTTTTGACGGTCGTTCTGTCAGATCGCGCTACTCAACCAGCCCCTTCACTGCAGTGTCCAATTCGCGCAGCCAGGCCTCGGCGGATACATCCGAAGGCATACGCCAGTCTCCGCGCGGGGAAAGCGACCCGCCAGCCATGACCTTGGGGCCATTGGGAAGCGCGCTGCGCTTGAACTGCTGAGTGAAATAACGACGGATAAACAAGCGTTCCCACTTCACGATCTCGTCCAAGGAGTATGAAACCTTGTCCTCTTCGGGGTAGCCAGCTGGCCAGTTGCCGCGAGAAGCATCTGACCAGGCGTGCTCTGCCAAGAATGCAATCTTGGACGGACGAGCTCCACGTCGAAGCACGTAGTACAGGTTGAAGTCTTGGAGATTGTAAGGGCCGATCTTGTCCTGCGTGGACTGCATCTTCTGTCCGGGCTTTGCTGGGACGAGCTCGGGAGAAATTTCGGTTCCCAGAATCGACAGCAAAATCTCGCCAACTTCGGGGGAGAACTGGCCGGAAGACACCACCCAACGAATCAGGTGCTGGATCATCGTCTTGGGGACGCCGGTATTGACGGCGTAGTGACTCATCTGGTCGCCCACACCGTACGTGCACCAACCCAGTGCAAGCTCTGAGAGATCACCGGTACCCAAGACAATACCGCCCAGGTGATTTGCGAGGCGGAAAAGATAGTCCGTGCGCAGCCCTGCCTGAACGTTTTCGAAGGTCACGTCGTAGTCGTCGTGGCCGTCGGCGTAGGGGTGATCGATATCAGCCAGCATCTGCCTGGCCGCAGGGGTGATATCGATTTCCTTGAAGGAGACTCCCAATCTTTCACATAGCGCAATCGCATGGGTCTTCGTGCGCGCAGAAGTCGCAAAGCCGGGAAGCGTGTAGCCCAGAATATCTGTACGCGGACGACCCAAGAGGTCCATCGCACGAGCCGCAACGATCAACGCGTGCGTTGAATCCAAGCCGCCAGAAACACCAATGACAACCTTGGGCTGTCCAATAGCACTCAGGCGCTTCGCAAGCCCCGCAACCTGGATGTTGTAGGCCTCGTAGCAGTCCTGTTCCAGCTGGCTTGGGTCGTCGGGGACGAAGGGGAAGCGATCGACTTCGCGTTCCAAACCTAGATCCGTTCGCGGCGGGTTCATCTCAATGGCAATGCTGTAGGGGCGTGGAATCGAGAGGCCGTCGAGCATCTTTTGAGCGTTGTCGGTGAAAGAATTCTGGCGCGTACGCTCGGTGCGCAGATGCTCAATATCAACGTCGGCAATGGTGATTTGGGTTCCCGAGGCGAAACGCTCCCCGGCGGCAAGAAGTTGGCCGGCCTCGTAAATCAGGGTCTGCCCGTCCCAAGCAAGGTCAGTCGTTGACTCACCCGGGCCGGCGGCGGTGTAGACGTAGGCGCAGGCGCAGCGCGCGGAGGTCGACTGTGCCAAGAGCTTGCGTTCGTCGCCTCGTCCAACGGTAATGGGGGAGGCGCTCAGGTTGAGCAGCACGGTTGCGCCTGAGAGCGCAAGGAGAGATGCGGGGGTGACGGGAACCCACATGTCTTCGCAGACTTCAATACCCACACACAGCCCCGGGATATCGGTGACATCGATCGTCACGGAGCCAAAAGGCAGCAGGGGAGCGTCCCCCGTGTAGGGCTCTGTTGGGGCCCACGGAGCTTGAAGAAGATCGTTATCAAAGCTCGGCGGAGTCACGAAATGACGCTTTTCGTAGAACTCGCGGTAGTTCGGAAGATAGGACTTCGGGATGACGGCAAGTGCGCGGCCTCGGTGAATCGCAACCGCGCAATTGTAGAGGGCTGCTCCCTTGCGCAGGGGCGCGCCGACGACGATCAGGGGGAGAAGATCCGCGCTGGCAGCAATGATGGTGGTCAGCGCGCGCTCGACCTCATCAAGAAGAACATCTTGAAGGAGAAGATCATCGATTGCATACCCCGAAACGCACAACTCAGGGAAGAGTGCGATCGAGACGCCGCGTTCATCGCAGCTTCGCGCGGCTGCAATGATTTCTTCAGCATTGGCCAGTGGCTGTGCGGGATGAACGGGGAGCGTCACTGCCGCCACGCGCGTAAAGCCCTGGTCGTAAAGGGAATGGAAGTTCATGGCTTTCCTCCTGAGTCGCTAGGGCTATTGTCGCCTACTTGGGCGGCTTGTGCCTTCCCGAGGCCGTAGCCGGGTCAGTGTGTCTAGTTCAGTTCCTTTATCACAGCTTCAAAAGACTGAGCGACGGGGTCGCGGATGATGAGGTCTGCGTCGGCATCGGCATTTGTTGGTGTCGCGTTCATCAAGACCAGGTGTGAACCCGAGAAATAGTGAGGTTGCGCCTTGAAAGCAAATCAGTAAAATAGAGATTGGTAACGGGGCTGTTAGCTCAGAGTGCCACATCGAGAACCCACGCTATGCGTGGGTTTCCGTCTTTTTGTCCAATGGAGGGCAGAGATGTTTTTGGCCTATATAGATGAAGTCGCTGAGCCCGGTGCCTTTGTTAGTAAACAGGATCGACGATATAACGGTTCACCAGCTTTTGGGTATGCAGGATTCGTTATTCGTGACGACCGAGTTCGCGATTTCTCGCGCATTTTCTCAACAAGCAAGCGAAAACTGTTCTGGCATGAAATAAGTAAAGACGAAGCTGACCCAGGAAGATGGGAACGCAAAGGATCGGACATCTTCACGGTAAGGGGATGGGAAGAAGGACGCAGGCAAATTGAGGGGTATAAGAAGCTTGTGCGGGAGTTGGTTGCTCTTGATGGCAGGCTCTTTTTCTATGGGGAAGAAAAACAACTAGGAACTGCAACTGAGCGGTGGGGGAAAGACTCGCGCGACCAAAAGAAGGGACGACTCGAATTTGAACGACGATGTTTGAGGGAAACTCTTAACCGACTGTGTACATTCGCGGAGGCAGCGGGACAAAATCTCATCGTCATCATGGATTCAGTCAATGAAAAAGAGAGAAAACTCCAAGTTCAGGATGCGTATTCCCACATTTTTTCAAGGAGCACAGACCCTGAGCATGCTGAGATGACGCGTTTAGTGGAAGCAACAATGCACGTGGACTCGCAAGTATCGGCAAATATTCAGTTTGCAGATTGGATCGCAGCCTCTGTACGACGTGCATTCGAGTACCAGCTTCTCCCAGGCGAACAGTTTGATTGGGTTCCACGAACATTAGGCGAGCTAATGCAGTCGTGTATTACCCGCGAGTCGAAGTTATATTTGGATCGGCCGCGTGCAGGGAGGCGTGAGCTGTACCATTCCCAGGTATTCTCCCTCGAGCGGATTCTCCTCAGTAACTCCGTCGCGCATCGGCTTCCGGAGATAGCTCGTCAACAAATGGCAGCGATGTACGAATCCTCTCAGAAGAAGGACTGATCAGCCGAAGTAAGCAGGTAGCGTGTCTAGTTCAGTTCCTTCATCACAGCTTCAAAAGAGTGAGCAACGGGGTCGCGGATGATGAGGTCTGCGTCAGCATCGGCGTTCGTTGGCGTCGCGTTCATCAAGACCAAGTGTGAACCCGAGAAATAGTTGAGCAATCCGGCCGCGGGATAGACGACCAAAGATGTTCCAGCCACGATCAAGACATCGGCGTGCGCAATCGCATGCACGGCGCCACTGATGACGTCCTCGTTCAGTGCTTCGCCGTACATGACGATATCGGGACGGAGCTGTCCGTGGCAGCGCCGGCAGGTCGGGACTAACTCCTCAAAGGCCTCGGGAATAGAGGAAAGGGGATAGCCGGCCCCACAAGCGGTGCACAGAAGGTGCTCCCAGTTTCCGTGGAGTTCCCACACCTGTTTGGAACCGGCACGCTGGTGAAGACCATCGATGTTTTGAGTGACGACGCATTCGAGAAGCCCATCTGCCTCGAGTGTGGCAAGTGCTCGGTGGGCAGCGTTGGGTTCGACCGGCTTGTGCACCTCGCGAAACCACTCCCAATAGGCTTCGGGATGGATTGAAAAGAAATCGATACTGAGTACCTGTTCCAGGGGGATTGTGCGCTCTTGGAAGTAGAAACCGTTCGCACCCCGGAAATCTGGAATTCCTGACTCCGTGGAGACGCCAGCCCCGCCGAAAAAGACCGTCGAAGGAGAGGTGCGAATCCAATTCGCAAGGGTTGAGATATCACTGGTCATATGTGCTCTTCTCGCTATGAGTTTGGCGTTTATTATGCGCTAAGGGAGCGCTTGCTTGTGCGTGTATGAGTTGGAGCTTGCGGCGATCATCTTCTGATAGCTGGGGAGTCAACTTGAGGAAGGGGCGGCTGCGGCTCAATAGCTCCGAATGACGAAACCTGCGTATCCGAATACTGGCGAGGTTTTGAACTTGGCATGGTCGTATGAAACGAATGCTCCAGGTTCGCCAACTTCGTCGATATAGGCAATGAGCATGCCTTCTCCTCACTGAGAACAAACGCAAAAACCCACGCCGCACAATGTGCGCGCGCGGGTCCGCGGATTGGCACTCTGCGAGGACAAGCTCGCCGTTACCATTTGTCAATCTAGTTCAGCTGCAGGTGAGTGTCAACGCCTGTGGATAAACGCCAAGGCCGGGGTGCACATGGCAGCCCCGGCCTCGAATTGCGATGAAAAGTCGCGTCTAGACTCAGATCAGCGTCAGAGCCTGACGTGCGATTGCCAGCTCCTCGTTGGTAGGAACAACCATGACGGTAACAGAGGAATCATCGGTCGAAATGGTCGTTGCGGCAGAGAAACGCTGGTTGTTCACCTCGTCATCGATGCGCACACCGAAGGGGAGCAGACGCTCGCAAACCTCGCGGCGCAGATCAGCATCGTTTTCACCAATGCCAGCGGTGAAGGTAATGACATCCAGACCACCGAGCTCAGCGGTGTAGGAGCCGATGTACTTGATGATACGGGTGACGTAGATGTCCAGGGCCAGGCGTGCGCGGCGTGCAACCTCGGGGTCCTCAGAATCGGCCATGTGGCGGACTGCGCGCATGTCATTCTCACCGGTCAAACCCTTCAAACCCGACTGCTTGTTGAAGAGGTCATCGACCTCGTCGGTGCTCCAACCGGTCTGACGCTGCAGGTGGAAAACAACCGCGGGATCGATATCGCCGGTGCGGGTTCCCATGACCAAGCCCTCGAGAGGGGTCAAGCCCATGGAGGTATCGATCGGGCGGCCAGCCTTAACGGCGGACACCGATGCGCCATTACCCAGGTGAAGAACGATCTGACGCAGGGCGTTATCGCCCAGCAGGGAGGCAACCTTTTCAGAAACGTACTGGTGAGAAGTTCCGTGAGCGCCGTAACGACGGACTGAATACTTCTCGGCAACTTCCTGCTTCAACGCGTAGGTTGCGGTGTCCTCAGGCAAGCGCTGGAAGAAAGCGGTGTCGAAAACCGCGACGTGAGGAGTATCGGGCATGAGCTCGCGAGCAACATCGATGCCCTTGAGGTGCGCGGGGTTGTGCAGGGGAGCCAGTGCGCACAGCTCATCGATGAGGTCACGAACTTCGTCGGTGATCAGAGCCGGACCGTCGAAGTACTTACCGCCCTGAACGATGCGGTGACCAACGGCCACGATGTTGGCCTCGGCAAGAGAGGGACCGACCTCATCGAAGAGGCGCAGAACTTCGCGCATGCCAACTTCATGATCAGCAATGGGCTCGTTCACATCGACGACCTTCTCGCCGTACTTGTGCTGGATGTGGCCCTCGGATTCGCCGATGCGCTCAACCAAGCCCTTGGCGATCGCATCGCCGTTGTCGGGGTTGATGAGCTGATACTTGATAGAGGAAGAACCAGAGTTAATAACAAGAACGGTGTCGGTCACGACGTGCCTTTCTAAGAATCACCTGCGAGGCCGCGGTGTGCGGCGCAATGTAATGCATGGATGAGTGGTCTGATGAGTGCAGTTTACGCGTGGAAGTGATGGAGACGGAATTCGGGGGTGTGGGATTGTCCCCACACCCCCGAGAATTCTCAGCCCTGCGCCTGAACGGCAGTTAGGGCGACGGTGTTGACGATGTCTTCAACCAAAGCGCCGCGTGAGAGGTCGTTCACGGGCTTGTTGAGTCCCTGCAGAACCGGGCCGATTGCGACCGCACCGGAGGAACGCTGAACGGCCTTGTAGCCAATATTTCCAGCGTTGAGCGAGGGGAAGATGAAGACGTTCGCGTGGCCGGCAACGGGGGAGTCGGGAAGCTTGACCGAGGCGACGGCCTCGTCAACGGAAGCGTCAAACTGGATCGGTCCTTCGAGGGCCAGATCGGGGGCCTTTTCGCGAGCCAAGCGAGTGGCCTCGACAACCGCGTCCACGTCCACGCCCGAACCGGAGGTTCCGGTCGAGTAGGAGAGCATTGCAACCTTCGGATCGAGGCCGAACTGACGCGCGGTCGCGGCCGAGGAAATCGCGATATCTGCCAGCTGCTCGGGGGTCGGGTTGGGGTTGACGGCGCAGTCGCCGAATACCCACACGCGATCCTTCAGCAGCATGAGGAAGACCGAAGAAACGATCGAGACGCCGGGAGCGGTCTTAATGATCTGGAAGGAAGGAACGATGGTGTGAGCGGTGGTGTGGATTGCGCCAGACACCATACCATCGGCGTCGCCCATGTGGACCATCATCGTGCCAAAGTAGGAAACGTCGCGAACCTTATCTCGAGCCTGTTCGATGGTCACGCCCTTCTTGGCGCGCAGGCGTGCGAACTCTTCCGCGTAGCGCTCTGCATATGCGGGGTCGTCGACGGAAACGACGGTAGCTGCCGAGACATCCAGGCCAAGCTCCGCTGCGCGTGCGTTGATTTGCTGCGCATCGCCGAGCAGTACCAGATCGGCAATTCCGCGTTCAAGCACGATGGCGGCCGCGCGCAGGACGCGATCGTCTTCGGGTTCGGGCAAGACGATGCGCTTGCGGTTGGAGCGGGCTCGCTCGATGAGGTCCGCCTGGAAGGAAAGGGGAGTAACAACCTGGGGAGCTTCCAGTGCCGAGGCCGCATCCAGGGTTTGCGCGTTGAAAGGCAGTTCGAGAACGGGAAGTTGAGTCTTAACGTGCGAGGCGACTGCTGAGGGGAGAGCGACCGCTGCGACGCGAGTTGCATGCTGACGCGCGCGACGCTCAAGAACCTCGATCTCACGTTCAATGAGTTCAGGGGAGGCGCCTTCGGTATCGAAAGCTGCAATGACGCGAGCATTGGTCGAAGCCGCCACGTCGAGGTTCCATCCCAAGGTATCGAAAGTCGAGACGGAGCCTTCGGGGAGTGCGTCGATCAGGACAGTATCTTCTGCGTGGCTGCGGATATCTTCCACGACGCGGGGGAGGGCTTGCTCGGGGTCGGAGGTGATGGCCTCGGAAGTGGAGGTGCCGGCGGCGCTCACCCGTGCCAGCGTTGAAGCGGGGACAAGCGCTGCGAAGTCGTCACTGACCTGTGAGGCGGCTTCTGCCTGGGCGGCAATGACGATAAAACGGGTGCTCACGTCTACTCCTTTATATCGGTATGTATTTTGGCTGGATTGGTTAACAATCAAGTGAGCCGACGGGGTCTATCGTAGTCCGCTCGTTTGAGTGCGTCGCGCTTATGTCTGCTTTCGCGATACCCTGAAGGCATGGAAGATCAGTCCTCGGGATCGACAGGTGGAGTCGCTACCTTAGTGAGCGTTGCCTTTGTTGTCCTTGCGTGCGTGCTGATTACTCTTCTTGCTGTCTTTAATCACCCGCATAAAGCTGTTCTGCTCCTGGTTGTGACGATGTTCATCATGGCGGTGATGCGTGCGGTGTGGCCTGGGCGTCCTTGGTTCGCTTCAAGGCGCCGGTGGGCGGATGTTGGATTGTATGTCCTGCTAGGAGCTGTTATTTGGTACTTCTCTCCCTACACTGCAACGCTGGGGCTCGGGTGAATGTGACGCGGTAGACAAAGCGTCCATAATGTGGTCGATGGTGACTTCTTAGGCGAAAACTGTCACTCTTGCCAAGTCCGTACTTCTTTATACGAGGTTTGAGCAATGAGAAAGTTTCTTGAACAGAGCGGCATCCTGATCTGGGTGCTGGTAGCGATCGTTCTGGCATTGGTTCTGGGATCTGTCACCATTGGTGATTCCCACATTATGCCGTCGGCACTGGGCGATGTTTTCGTAACTTTCTCTACTATTTTCGGACAGTTCCTGTCCTTCTCAATTCCGCTCATCATCATCGGCCTGGTGACCCCGGCAATCGCTGACCTGGGTAAGGGTGCAGGCCACTGGCTGGGTCTGACTGCGGCTCTCGCCTACGCCTCGACAATGTTTGCAGGCTTCCTGACCTACGGAGTGTGCGCCTACTTCTTCCCGAAGGTTCTTGTTGGGCAGCTGACTCAGGTCGAAACTCCGAAGGAAGTCCTCAAGACCTACTTCACCATCGAAATGCCTCCGGTCGTTGGTGTGATGACCGCGCTCTTGCTGTCCTTCGTCGTCGGCATTGGCCTGTCCTTGGTGCCTCGGGGCGTTCTGCGCAAGGGCTTTATTGAGTTCCGTGCGATCATCACCCGCTTGATCGAGAACATCATCGTTCCTCTTCTGCCCTTGCACATCTTCGGCATCTTCTTGAACCTCACCTACACCGGCGAAGCGGTTCACATCATGCGAACCCTGATCCGCGTAGTTGTCATTGTTCTGATTCTGGAAGTAGTCATTCTGCTCACGCAGTACTTTGTTGCCGGTGCGGTTGGTCGCGTCAACCCCTTCAAGGCCATCTTCACCATGCTTCCCGCGTACCTGACCGCTTTGGGAACCTCGTCCTCGGCAGCAACGATTCCTGTCACCTTGCGCCAGACCCGAAAGAATGGCGTGTCCGATGCTGTTTCTTCGTTCACGATTCCTCTGTGTGCAACGATTCACCTGGCCGGTTCAACCTCGAAGATTTTCGCTTTCGCCTTTGCGATCGTCTACACCCAGGGCATGACGGTCACCACCACCCAGTGGGTCGGATTCATCTTCATGCTCGGCATCACCATGGTGGCTGCTCCGGGCGTCCCCGGCGGCGCAATTATGGCCGCTACCGGTATCTTGCAGTCGATGCTGGGCTTCGATGATTCTGCGGTTGCCCTGATGATTGCCACCTACATTGCTCTTGACTCCTTCGGCACCGCAACGAACGTGACGGGTGACGGCGCGATCGCGATCATCATGGACCGTCTGACCGGCGGCAAGCTGGGTCCCGAGGGCGATTCCGAACACACGCGTGAGCTGGCCTTTGACGGTATGGCCTACCTGCACAAGGTTTCGGTCGAGGGCGTTGTTAGCCCGGAAGAACTTGCAGAATCTGCGGCCTTGAACGGTGCGACAATCACCGAAAGCCCGCGTTCCTGAACGTTTTTCACCCGGGATCTAGGGTGGATGCAACTGCGTGCGTTAAGCAATAGACTTAAAGAAGTTGTTCACCGATGATCACTGTGGAAATGGAGCACGACTCGTGGAGCAAGTGAGTGTCACAAGCGCGTCCGAGCCCGTAAAGATTGGCGTCCTCACCTCCGGTGGTGATGCCCAAGGAATGAATGCTGCGGTTCGTGCGGTTGTCCGCACCGCGCTGGCACGTGGCGCGCAGCCTTACGCAATCCTTGACGGCTGGGCGGGAGCGGTTAAAGGCGAAGCTTGCATTCGCGAAATGAGCTGGTCGGACGCCTCGGGAATCCTTGCAGAGGGTGGAACCGTTATTGGGACCGCTCGCTGCCCCGAATTTCGTGAATACGAAGGCCGTCACGCGGCAGCCTTGCACCTGATTGAAAAGGGAATCGACCGTCTGGTCGTCATCGGCGGTGACGGCTCGCTGTCCGGTACGGAAGAATTCCGTACGGAATGGGCCCAACACCTCAGCGAGCTAGTCGACGAAGGGGCTATCTCTGCGCAGCAAGCGCAGCTGCATCAGCGCCTCTATATTGTCGGCTTGGTTGGCTCTATCGATAACGACATGGTCGGTACCGATATGACGATCGGGGCGGATAGCGCGCTTCATCGCATCGTTGACGCCATCGACCAGATTTCTTCGACTGCAGCCTCGCATCAGCGCACCTTTGTTGTCGAAGTTATGGGACGCCACTGCGGGTATCTACCGCTCATGTCAGCGGTAGCCGGCGGTGCTGACTATGTCTTCACTCCCGAGGATCCGGCACGTGATGGCTGGGAAGATGAAATGGTCGAGCGCCTGAAAGAAGGGCGTGCTGCAGGACGACGTGAATCCATCATCATCGTTGCCGAAGGCGCTACCGACCGCGCGGGTAACCCCATTTCCTCTCAAGACATCGCTGATGCCTTCAAAGAACGCACCAGAGAGGATGCGCGAATCACCATCCTCGGTCACGTTCAACGAGGTGGCGTTCCTTCCGCGTATGACCGTTGGATGTCCACACTCTTGGGCTTTGCCGCAGTCCAAGAGATCTTGAACCCAGCTGATCCCGATGTAGCGACAATTCTGGGTGTCCGCCACAATCGGGTCACTCGAATTCCGCTCATGGAAGCAGTCCATCAGACTCGAGGCGTCAAGGACCTCATCAAAGCTGGGGACTTTGCAGCCGCGCAGGCAGCTCGTGGACGCTCCTTCACCGCGATGGTTGGAATTAACCAGCTCTTGTCGACGCCTCCGACCCTGGCAGAGAATCCTCCCAGCGGATCCGCAAAGCGCGTGGCCATCATCCACGCGGGTGGTCTTGCCCCCGGCATGAATACTGCTGCGCGTGCCGCCGTCAGGCTCGGTATCGCCAAGGGCTGGACCATGCTTGGAATTGATGGTTCTTGGGCGGGACTTGCCGATAATCAGGTTCGCGAGCTGACGTGGGATGACGTTGAAGGATGGGCATTCCACGGTGGTGCTGAACTTGGAACGCGCCGCCCCGTTCCCTCAGTGAACGAGTACTACGCCTTGGGACGCGCAATCGAACGCAACGAAATCGATGCCCTCTTGGTGGTCGGTGGTCTTAATGCATACCTGGCCGTCAAGGAGATGACTTCCGAGCTCGATCGATACCCGGCTTTCCGTATTCCCATCGTTCTGGTTCCGGCCTCGATCGACAACAACCTTCCTGGTGCTGAACTGGCGATTGGCACCGATACCGCGCTGAATAATGCGGTGTGGGCTTTGGACCGTATTAAGGAAAGCGCGGCTGCCTCCAAGCGCTGCTTCGTCGCAGAACTCATGGGACGCCGCTGCGGCTACCTCACGCTCATGTCAGGAATCGCCTCGGGCGCCGAATACGCCTATTTGAATGAGGAAAACACGACCCTAGCAGAGATTGATGAGGATGCGCACCGTCTGCGTGAAACTTTCGAAGCCGGTCGCCGTCTATTCCTTGTTGTTGTGAATGAGGAAGCTGACGCGCATTACAACCGCGAGTTCCTTGCGAACGTTTTCGAGGCTGAGAGTGGCGGGCTTTACGATGTCCGTTCCTCTGCGCTTGGACACCTCCAGCAGGGCGGTGCTCCCAGTCCCTATGACCGCCTTCTTGCGACTCGCCTAGTCTTTGCTGCTCTGGGTGAATTGGACAGCCAGTTCTCGCAGGGACGTTCGCAGGCTGTCTACATCGGCGACGTGGGCAATACAATCCAGGTCCGTCCGGTAGACCGAATGTTTGACGATTTGGACATGGCGAATCGTCGTCCCTTCGATCAGTGGTGGCGTGATCTTCGACCGATTCTGACCGCAGTGTCCATGCAGTCCCAGCCGCGAGAGCTCGAGCCGGTGACTATCATGCAAGCAGAAAGCTTTAATCACTAAGCGGGAAATTCCCGTGACCGTCGATCATCAGGAGAAAGCACGATGAGCGCAATTGACCCGACGACAACCCCCGCTTGGGCAGCACTGGATGAGCATGCAGAAGTGTTCAACCCCGATCTGCGTAGCTGGTTCCAGCAAGACCCAGAGCGCGCCCAGAAGTGGACGAAGAAAGTCGGGGACCTGTACATCGATCTGTCCAAGAATCTGATTAACGAAGAAACTTTGAATCAGCTTCTTGAACTTGCAGATCAGACCGAGGTCTTTCCCCTTCGTGATGCCATGCTTCGTGGTGATCGCATCAATGTCACTGAGAACCGTTCGGTCCTCCACACTGCGCTGCGTCGCGCTCCCGGTGAGGAACTGATCGTCGATGGACGCAATGTCGTTGCAGATGTCCGCGAGGTTCTAGATCGCGTCTACTCCTTCGCCAATCGTGTGCGCAGTGGAGAATGGCTCGGCGTCACCGGTAAGCGTGTCGCAACCGTTGTCAACGTGGGTATTGGCGGCTCTGATCTGGGTCCCGTCATGGCTTACGAAGCCTTGAAGCCCTACGTCCAAGAGGGATTGGAATGCCGTTTCATTTCCAATATCGACCCGACCGACGTGGGAGAGACCACCAAGGATCTGGATCCCGAAACCACTCTGGTGATCGTAGCCTCGAAGACCTTCACCACTTTGGAGACCATCACCAACGCCCATGCGGTTCGTGACTGGTTCTTGAAGTCGCTGCGTGCAAAGGGTGTCATTGGCGATGGCCCCGAACAAGAAAAGGAAGCAATTTCCAAGCATTTCGTTGCTGTCTCGACGGCACTGGACAAGGTCGCAGAATTCGGTATCGATCCGGCAAACGCCTTCGGTTTCTGGAACTGGGTTGGCGGCCGTTACTCGGTAGATTCCGCAATTGGAACCTCCCTGGCAATCGCGATTGGCCCTGAGCACTTCGAGGAATTCCTCGGAGGCATGCGCACAATCGATCAGCATTTTGCTTCGGCGGCGCCCAAGGATAATGTCCCGCTCATCATGGGCTTGCTCAATGTCTGGTATTCAAACTTCTTGGGTGCCGACACCCACGCGGTGCTCCCGTACTCGCAGTACCTGCACCGTTTCCCCGCATACCTGCAGCAGCTCACCATGGAGTCGAATGGCAAGTCCGTGCGCCGCGATGGAAGCCCGGTCTTCTACGACACCGGCGAGGTCTTCTGGGGTGAGCCCGGAACGAATGGTCAGCACGCTTTCTACCAGCTGATTCATCAAGGAACTCGCATGGTTCCCGCAGATTTCATTGCCTTCGCTCAGCCTTCGTGGCCTATTCGCGACGGCGATGCGGATATGCATGAGCTGTTCTTGTCGAACTTCTTCGCTCAGACCAAGGCCTTGGCTTTCGGTAAGACCGCAGAAGAGGTTCGCGCTGAAGGTACTGCAGAAGAACTGGTTTCAGCCCGCGTCTTCACGGGCAACCGTCCCACGACCTCGATCATGGCGCCCGCGCTGACCCCTTCGGTTTTGGGACAGCTCATTGCGCTCTATGAGCACATCACTTTCGTTGAGGGCGCGGTCTGGGGTCTTGACTCCTTCGACCAGTGGGGCGTGGAACTTGGCAAGGTTTTGGCCAAGCAGATCCTCCCCGCAATCGAGGGCGATCAGGCGGTCTTGGATCAACAGGATTCCTCAACTCGTTCGCTCATCGAGTTCTACCGCGCGAACCGCTGACATTGAACTAAGTTCGCGTCTGGGGGCCGTGGTCATTGCCGAGGCAGTGGCTGCGGCCCTCGCTTATGCGCGCACAGTGCCGTGTGGGTGTCTGTCCCTGAGCAGCTTGGGAGAAGTGGAGGGCGTAGAGCCGAAAAGGTTTTAGTGCTGAAGATGCTCGTGTTGTGCGTGAGAGATTGATTCGACCTGGAAGGTTGAGTGCGCGATTTCAACGGGGAAATGGTGCATCGCGCATTCGTTCAGTGAGTGAATGATCTGGTCTCGTTGGCTGGCGGTGACGGCCTCGGCAACCTCAATATGTGCGGTGACGGTGATGAGGTTCGAAGCCACTGAGCTCACGTGAAGGTCATGGACCTCCTCGACCAAGGGAATCGAGAGCATGTGCTGGCGGACCTGTGCAAGATCGATTTCCTCGGGCACTTCCTCCATCAAAATTCGCAGAGTGCGAAGTAGTAGCATGCAGGCTCGCGGAGCCATAAGCAGTGCGATGAAGATCGAGGCCACGGCATCTGCGCGATTCCATCCGCCGATCAATTCAACGATTGCAGCAATGATGACCGCCAGGGACCCCAAGGCATCATTGGCCACTTCAAGAATGGCAGCGCGCATATTGAGCGAAGCGTGGCGTCCACCGATCAGGACCAAGAGTGAGAGCGCGTTCGCCACCAAACCTAAAATTCCAACCCACAGCATGGGTGTTGCATGGACCTCAACGGGGGAGAGCAAGCGCTGAATGCCTTCAACCGCAACCAAAAGACTGATGATGACCAACATGCCAGCTTGGAAGGCTGCGGCAAGAACTTCCGATCGTGCCCATCCCCATGTCCGCCGGTTATCGCGGGGACGCAAAGCAAGCGTTGTCGCGATAAAAGCGATGACGAGCCCGGCAGAATCAACCGCCATGTGTCCGGCATCGGCCGCAAGAGACAAAGAAGATGTGAAGAAAGCGGCAACAAGTTCTGCGATGAAAATCGTCCCTGTAATTGCCAGCGCAATCGCAAGCCTCTTTCGAGAGGCAGCATGTCCGTGCGAATGATCGTGACCGTGGGAATGCGTTGTGGATTCAGTGCGTCCGTCAATGGTGTTCAGTGACTCTGCACAGGGATCTTCCTTCACCCCGGGTACACACGGAGCCGCCAGATGTTCGTCTTGGGGAGAAGGAGTGAGTGAAGAACGCATGAGGCAAGCATAGTGCCCTGTCTTGACTGAAGACAAGGCACTGAGAGTTGACGGAGCTGGTGATTAGAGTGTCAACATCACCTTTGTTGCGCGGCGCTCGTCCATTGCGGAATAACCTTCGGCGGCTTGCTCAAGCGGCAGGACTAAGTCGAAGACGGCACCCGGGTTGATCTCACCGCGGTAGATCAGATCAATCATGGTTGGCAGGTACTTGCGCACGGCAGCGGGACCGCCGAACATGTGTACCTCCGCGCCAAACATACGACCCATATCCAGGGAAACGCCGTGGGGAACGCCCACGAATGACAGGTGGCCACCGGGGCGCACGCAGCCCAGGGCTTGGTCAAACGATGCCTCGTTGCCCACCGCCTCGACGACGCCATCGGCCCCCAGGCCTCCGGTCATTTCCTTGATGCGCGCGATGCCTTCTTCACCGCGCTCTTCGACGATGTCGGTCGCGCCAAATGCGCGGGCCAGTGCCTGTCGATCCGCGTGCCGTGACATCGCGATTTCACTGAAGGCAAAGATTGCTCTCTCAGCCTGCTGATTCGCAAGCAAGTACACTAAAGTCCATGGCTTTCACTGTTACCAGCGTTAATGTCAACGGAATCCGCGCCGCACACCGCAAGGGCATGATGGAGTGGCTCGACGCCAACCCCTGTGATGTTCTTCTTCTCCAAGAAGTCCGTGCGGATGAAGAAATCGCCACTGAACTGCTGGGCGATTCGTGGGAAAGCATCATTCTTCCCTGCCGAATTAAGGGACGCGCTGGCGTTGCAGTTGCAGTGCGCAAGGATAGCGCTCATATCAGTGGAGAACCGCGTCTTTCCCTTGACGATCAGGAAACCGATGTCGACTCGGGACGTTGGCTAGAAGCAGTGGTTGAAACCAAGGCGGGGCGCGTCCGTGTAGTTTCGGCCTACTTTCACTCGGGCGAAAAAGACACCCCCAAGCAGGATGCGAAGATGGCTCACCTTCCGCGCATTGGTCAGCGCATGGGGGAGCTTCTTTCCGAGGCCGAAGCAGGTTCTACGGACGTCTTGGGAACCGTTGTGGCCGGAGATTTCAATATCGTTCGCACTAGGTCCGATATTAAGAATTGGACCTCGAACCACAATAAGCGTGCGGGCGTACTCGATGAGGAAATTGCATTCCTGGATCAGTGGCTTGATGCGGGATGGCATGACGTCATGCGCGACCTTGCCGGAGAAGTTCAGGGACCCTACACCTGGTGGTCCCAGCGCGGTCAGGCATTTACCAATGACACCGGTTGGCGTATCGATTATCAGTTCGCAACACCCGCGTTGGCTGCAAAGGCTCAATCTTTTTCAATCGGCCGCGCGGCCTCGTACGAGGAACGGTGGAGCGATCACGCACCGCTGTCGGTGAGCTACGAGCTCTAAGTGCTCAGGCGCTCTCGAAATCGAAGAGGGCCATGGAGGAGTAGACGCCGTTCTCATCCACGCGATCTAAGCGGAATCCGGGGACCATCCACGATGCCTCGTCGTAGGGGCCCAAACTCATTGCGCGATCAAGGAGAGCGTCAGGGACGCCCTGCGCTAGGGTCACGTGAGCGTGATAGGGGAAGCGTGCGGGCGCATACAAGGGGCCCGAGCGAATATCCTCGGCCAACATCGTGCACTCGCGCTCACCTTCGGCAAGGGAAAGGTAAACGACGGGAGAAACGGGACGGAAAGTACCGGTGTCCCCCAGAGTGACGCGGAAAGGCGTGTAGCGCTGAGCGACGCTACGAAGGTGCTCGATCACTTCTTCGCGCCGTTCCATATCTACTGCGGTGGGCGGCAAGATTGTAATGTGCGCGGGCACTTTCGTACCCTGATCATCCCCAAGGCTCACGCGGATATCGGTAAGAACGCTCACCCATGGTTCAGGCAGGGCAACAACAACGCCCAGCCATTCTTGGCCCGGTAAGCGCTGTGGAAGATACATTGAACTACCTGAAATGGGGAATAGGAACCTGCTCATGGTACATGGACGCGGGGGTTCGGGGCACATTGAGCTGGCAAAGATCGTTGCGTAGAGAACTGCCTGAATAGGCTAGGCTTGTCGGTAGTGTACGAGTTTGAAACACCCAAGGAAGTGTGCACGTGGAACTGTCATGGTCAGCGGCTTTAAGCGCCGAAGAAGGACGCGAACTAGCTGCTCAGCTCTTTGAAGAAACTTTTGGCTACCAGCCCCAAGATGTCTGGTCTGCCCCTGGGCGTGTCAACGTCATTGGTGAGCACGTCGACTACAACGGTGGTCCCTGTCTGCCAATCGCACTGCCGCATCGGGCATTCATTGCCTATGCCCCCCGCGAAGACCGTTTGTTGCGCCTGGTGTCGCCCCAGACTCGCGAGGCCGTGGATGAGTTAGACCTCGACCTCATTGCTCCGCGCGGCTGCGAGGGTGAAGTAAGCGGCTGGGCCGCGTATCTTTCTGGCGTTGCCTGGGCCCTTGAGAAATCGGGGTACGGTCCGCTTCATGGTTTCGACGCCGCGCTCTACTCTTGCGTGCCCCGCGGTGGCGGGCTTTCATCTTCGGCTGCGCTTGAGTGCGCGATGGCTGTTGCGATTGACGAGGCCGAGGGGCTGGGTCTGGCTGGAAACGTGAGCCAGCCCAATGACGCCGGTCGAACAATACTTGTCGAGTGTGCTCGCATGGCAGAAAATCAGATCGCAGGCGCGAACACCGGCGGCCTGGACCAGACTGCTTCACTGCGTTGCCAAAGCGGACACGCGCTGGCACTGGATTGTCGAGATATGAGTGTTGAGCACATTCCTTTCGATCTGGAATCGCAAGGGCTTGCCTTACTGGTCATTGATACCCGTGCTGCTCATTCGCTCGCAGACGGGCAGTATGGTCAGCGTCGTGCCGATTGTGAAGAGGCCGCACTCCAGTTGGGTGTTGAACAGCTTGTTGACGTCGAGGATCTTGAGGCCGCCACTCAAGCTTTGAGTGATGAGCGCTTGATCAAGCGTATGCGTCACGTTGTTTCTGAAATTGCGCGCACCCGTGCCCTTATTGAGCTCCTGCAGGAGGGCCCACTTGAGGGGGAACGCCTCAAAGTCGTGGGCGCTCTCATGAATGATTCACATGACTCACTGCGCGATGATTACGAGGTGTCGTGCCTAGAACTCGATGTTGCCGTTGACGCCGCGCGAGCAGCAGGAGCTTACGGAGCGCGGATGACCGGTGGTGGCTTTGGTGGAAGTGCAATTGCGCTTGTTGACCGCGAGCGCCTAGAGGAAACTGCGCAGGCGGTGGCACAGGCTTATAGCGAACGCGGATTGGATGCAGCGGCATTCATTGTCGCTGTACCTTCCGCGCCAGCCGGCAAACTCTAATGCCACGCAATTGACGGATGAGCGAGGTGTGCCACCTCTTTCCTGGACGCAGATGCAGGAAGGGGGTGGCACAATCGTTCTATGACTTCAACGGATCCCTGGATGGTTGTCGGCCTGGGTAACCCTGGCGCGCAGTACGCCAATACCCGTCACAATGTCGGCCATATGCTCATCGATCTTCTTGCCCACAATGCGGGAGTTCAGCTCAGCTCGCACCGCTCGGGAACCCACTGCGCGGATATTCGGCTGGGAATGCTCCCCGGAGGGATCCCGGGGCCCCGCGTTATTCTGGCAACCAGTGACTCCTACATGAACACCTCCGGCGGGCCAATTGGTCGCCTTGCAAAGTTCATGAATGTTGATTCCTCGCATCTTCTGGTCGTCCACGATGATCTGGACCTTCCCGCTGGCTCATTGCGCTTGAAGACCGGTGGTGGCGAAGGCGGGCACAACGGCTTGAAGTCGATCTCTCAGGTACTGGGGACAAAAGACTACAACCGTCTACGTATCGGTATCGGACGTCCGCCGGGACGTATGAATCCCGCTGACTACGTCTTAGCTCGGATGAATGGCAGCGAGCTTGATGACCTAGCCGTCACCATCGCCCAGGCCGGCGATGTTGTCGAAGATATTGTGACCACCAGTTTCAGTGAGGCGCAGCAGCGCCTGCACACGCGTCAGGGAGCCTAAGTGTCACAGTTTTCTGCTCTTCTTCCCGTCTTTGCTCAGGATGAGGCGCTTCATCGCGTCCTTGAATCCATCGATCACGGTGAGTCAGGATGCGTCGTTGCGCCTGCGGGTGCTCGGATTCCTCTGATCGCGTCAATGGCTCAACGTCGGGATCAGACAATTTACGTCGTTGTTCCAACTGGACGTGAAGCAGAAGAAACCGCAAGCGCTTTGCGCGCGTGGGTTGATGAAGTCGAGGTTTTCCCCTCATGGGAAACGCTTCCTCACGAGCGCCTGTCGCCGCAGGTCGACACCATGGCGCAAAGAATTGCTGTCCTGCGTCGTCTGATCCACCCGCAATCGGGAGACGAACATGCCGGGGCACTGAATGTTGTTGTCATCCCCGTTCGCGCGCTCATGCAGCCCATCATTCACGGGATCGCGGACCGCGCCCCCGTACGTGTCAAAGCCGGGGATATCGTCGATCTTCCCAACCTTGCCAGGGAGCTTGAAAACCTGGGTTATACGCGCGTCGATATGGTGGAGCAACGCGGACAATTCTCGGTTCGCGGTGGCATTCTTGATGTTTTCCCGCCCCAGGAAGCACACCCCCTGCGTATCGAATTGTGGGGGGATGAGGTCGATGAGATCCGCGCCTTCTCACTGTCAGATCAACGAACATTGGGAGTTGTTGATTCGGGTGTCTGGGCTGTTGCCTGCCGCGAATTACTGCTGACGCCGCAAGTTCGCGCAAAGGCTCGCACTGAGATGGATCGTCTGCCCGGCGCCGCAGAGATTCTCGAGCTTGCCTCTCAAGGAATTGCAGCTCCCGGCCTCGAGTCCCTCGCGCCGATCCTTGTTGGCGGGATGGATTCCTTCCTTGACCTGATCCCCGCGGGCGGACTATTTGTCGCCATTGATCCCGAACGTATTCGCGCTCGCGGCGCGGACTTGGTTGCAACAACCGAAGAGTTTCTCTCTGCCGCATGGTCACAGGCCGCAGGCGGGGGAGCGGTCCCTCTCGAGGCGGGTGATGCCTCCTTCATCCCGCTAGAGGAAATTTGGGGAGCGCAGGGGCGCCCGTGGTGGGAGCTGACGGCACTTCCCCCGGCTGAACTTGCCGAGGCCATGGCCAAGAATTCCCACGGCCTCGGGGAAGAGGCCGAAAGCGATGTCGCATCGGGAGCGCTGCTCAAAAAGGAAGCGCACTCGGTCATCGTGTCGGATACCTTGGTGGCGCTTGGTGCGCGCGATGTTCGCCCCTACCGAGGGGACTACACTCGCGCACTTGAGGATATTCGAACGCTTATTCGCAGCGGATGGACGCTCATCCTTGCGGCAGAAGGCGAAGGTCCGGCACGGCGTCTGTATTCGATTGCGACCGATGCGGGAATCGGAAGCCGAATTGTTCAAGAAATCGACCCCACACAGGATTCATCGGTTCTTGATGTTGTGGCGGCTCCCCGCACAAAGGGCTTTGTCGCGCCGGATCTGAAACTGGCGATCATCTCTGAATCGGATCTTTCTGGGCGAGTTGGCGCTACGACTCGCGATATGCGCAAGATGCCCTCGAGGCGACGCAAGGGCGTTGACCCGCTCAGCCTGCATCCGGGCGACTACATCGTCCATGACCAGCATGGCATTGGGCGCTTCATTGAATTGGTGTCCCGAACCGTTGGTCGCGGTGATGGCCAGGTGACCAGGGACTACCTGGTCTTGGAATACGCGCCGTCGAAACGCGGCCAGCCCGGAGACCGTCTCTTCATCCCCACAGATAGCCTGGATCAGATCTCGAAATACACCGGATCTGATCAGCCCGCACTGACCAAGATGGGCGGTGCCGACTGGGAGAAAACAAAAGCTAAGGCGCGCAAAGCCGTCAAGGAAATCGCGCAAGAGCTTATCCGCCTGTACGCCGTCCGTCAGGCGACGAAAGGTCATGCCTTCGGCCCAGATACCCCCTGGCAACGCGAATTGGAAGATTCCTTCCCCTACGTCGAGACTCCCGATCAGCTGGTCACCATCGACGAGGTCAAGGCGGATATGGAAAAGCCGATGCCCATGGACCGTCTGCTGACGGGCGATGTTGGCTACGGAAAGACCGAAATTGCCGTGCGCGCGGCTTTTAAGGCGATTCAAGACGGCAAACAGGTCGCGCTACTGGTTCCAACGACCCTTCTGGTTCAACAGCACGCGGAAACCTTTGCGGAGCGCTACGCGGGATTCCCGGTGACGATCGGTACCCTCTCGCGCTTCTCAACGCCGAAGGAAGCAGAGAAGGTCAAGGAAGGCTTGGCCTCGGGAGGAGTGGACTTGGTGATTGGTACCCACTCGCTGCTCAGTGGTGCCATTGCTTTCAAGGACTTGGGTCTGGTCATCATTGATGAGGAACAGCGTTTTGGCGTTGAACACAAGGAAACGCTCAAGGCTCTGCGCGCGGATGTCGATGTTCTCTCGATGTCGGCAACGCCTATTCCCAGAACCTTGGAGATGGCGGTTTCGGGTATTCGTGAAATGTCGATCCTCCAGACTCCTCCCGAAGAACGACAGCCCGTCCTTACCTTTGTGGGTGCCCACACCGATGCGCAGGTCAGTGCGGCGATTCGTAGGGAACTCCTGCGCGATGGGCAGGTTTTCTACGTCCACAACCGCGTGGATTCGATTTCTTCGGTTGCAGCACATATCCAAGAGCTTGTTCCCGAGGCGCGAATTAGAGTGGCCCACGGAAAGCTCAACGAACATCAGTTGGAAAGCGTCATCGTTGATTTCTGGAACCACGATTTTGACGTGCTGGTGTGTACGACCATCGTGGAAACCGGCCTGGATATTTCCAATGCGAATACATTGATCGTTGACCGCGCGGATATCTTTGGTCTGTCCCAATTGCACCAGTTGCGTGGGCGTGTGGGCCGAGGCCGTGAGCGCGCTTATGCGTACTTCTTCTATCCCTCGGATCGTCCACTTTCAGAAACCGCGCATGAGAGGTTGCAGACGATCGCCCAGAACGCTGATCTGGGTGCGGGTCTTGCCGTTGCGCAGCGTGATCTTGAGATCCGAGGCGCCGGTAACCTTCTGGGTGGTGCGCAGTCGGGACACATCGAAGGCGTGGGCTTTGACCTGTACGTCCGAATGGTTGCCGATGCGGTTGCGGCCTTCAAGGGACAGCGCAAGGAAGAGAAGAAGGACCTGCGCCTAGACGTGACCGTTGATGCGCATATTCCCGAAAGCTATATTTCCGCAGAACGCTTGCGTTTGGAGGTCTACGGCAAGATCGCAGCCGTGGAAAACAGTGAGCAGGAAAAGGACCTGCGCGACGAAATTACAGACCGCTATGGCCCCATTCCGCCGCAGGTGGACTTGCTCTTCGAAATTGCGCGCCTGCGTGCTCTTCTTCGACAGATCGGTATCGATGAAGTTGCTACACAGGGCAAGTACCTGCGTATTCATCCGATCGAATTGAAGGAATCTCAGGCGCTGCGTCTCAAGCGTCTGTACCCCGGTTGTGTCGTTAAGGCTGCGGTTCGTCAACTTTTGGTTCCGCTCCCCATGACGGCGCGGGTCGGGGGAGTGCCTTTGACTGATCACGCCTTGCTTGAATGGATTGAGAACCTTCTGACAAAGGTTCTGAATCCGACCGTGGCTTCAACGCGCTGATGAGAGCGCTACACTGGCACTGACTACGAAGTGAATGAACCGGAGGATATTTTCATGGTTTCACGTGCGCGCGCATCAAAGGCCGCGGTCCTTCTTGCCGTGTGTGGTTTGGGGCTTGGAGCTTGCTCTGCCCACCCGGGAACCGCCGCAATCGTTGGAGATATGCGTATTAGTGAAGCCGAGGTCAGCTTGACCAGTCAGCAACTCAGTGGGCTGCTTGGCCAAGATGTCGATGCCTCGCAGTTGCTTCCGACTCTGAACCAGAACCTGGCCATCGGCAAGCTTGCCGAAAAGAACGGCATCACGGTCTCTGATCAAGAAGTCACTGACAGCCTTGCCGAAATGGGACAAGAAGTTGTTCAGCGGGGTGGGAAGAGCACGCCCATCACGAATCCCAGCCCCCTTCTGAAGACCATCATTAAGGACTCGATCGCTCAGCAGAAGCTGCGTTCCTCCGGGATGTCTCAACAGCAAGTGGCCCAGGTGAATGCGGAATTGGCAAACACGATCCGGGCAACCAAGGTTGAAATCAACCCCCGGTACGGCACCGTGGATGCGAAGAGTGGTTCGCTGACTCAAGGTGTTTTCGGTGACGTCATCCGCGTCAATAGTCGAGCACAGCGGTAGCTCGACTCAGACTGACCGATCGTCTAAATGTGATGTATCGCCCACCCGAGAGGGTGGGCGATACGGCATTTATGGGGACCTATGTCTAATTTCCGCCAAATTACGCACGGATGCCGTCATGAATATGCAGTGGTGCATGGGTGTAGCAGTTCTGCTTGAGCGCCGAATGTACTAGCGTTAGATACGACAGTAGTCACGTAGTTAATCGATTGGAGAATTAACGTGGCAAGCATTGAAGCAATCGGAGCTCGCGAGATCCTTGATTCCCGCGGTAACCCCACCGTCGAGGTTGAGGTCGTCCTCGAAGACGGCACCTTTGAGCGCGCAGCAGTTCCCTCTGGTGCATCCACTGGTGCATTCGAGGCCGTTGAGCGTCGTGATGGCGACAAGGGCCGTTACCAGGGTAAGGGCGTTCAAGACGCCGTTGACGCTGTGAACGAGATCATCGCCCCCGAACTCATTGACGAAGACGCATCTGATCAGCGTCGTATCGACGAGATCATGATCGAGCTGGACGGCACCCCGAACAAGGGCAAGCTCGGCGCCAATGCAATTCTCGGTGTCTCCCTTGCTGTTGCAAAGGCTGCAGCAGAGTCCGCAGGCCTGCCCCTGTACCGTTACCTGGGCGGCCCCAACGCTCACATCCTGCCCGTTCCCATGATGAACATCCTCAACGGTGGTTCTCACGCGGACACCAACGTTGACATCCAGGAGTTCATGATTGCTCCCATCGGCTTCGACAACTACTCTGACGCTCTGCGCGCAGGTGTTGAGGTTTACCACTCCCTGAAGTCCGTGCTGCACGACCGCGGCCTGGCAACCGGCCTGGGCGACGAGGGTGGTTTCGCACCCAACCTGGAGTCCAACGCAGCTGCACTGGACCTGATCGTTGAGGCAATCGAGAAGGCTGGCTACAAGCCGGGCGAGCAGGTTGCACTGGCACTGGACGTTGCATCCTCCGAGTTCTACAACGACGGCGCATACGAGTTCGAGGGCCAGAAGAAGTCCGCAGCTGAGATGAGCGCATACTACGCTGACCTCGTTGCAAAGTACCCCCTGGTTTCCATTGAGGATCCCCTGGATGAGAACGACTGGGAGGGCTACAAGACCCTGACCGAGCAGATTGGTGACAAGGTCCAGATTGTCGGTGACGACCTGTTCGTGACCAACCCCGAGCGCCTGGCTCGCGGTATCGAAGAGGGCGCAGCTAACGCTCTGCTCGTGAAGGTGAACCAGATTGGTTCGCTGACCGAGACCCTCGACGCAATGGAGCTGGCACAGCGCCACGAGTACCGTTGCATGGTTTCTCACCGTTCCGGTGAGACCGAGGACGTCACCATCGCTGACCTGGCTGTTGCAACCAACGCTGGCCAGATAAAGACCGGTGCTCCCGCACGTTCCGAGCGCGTTGCTAAGTACAACCAGCTGCTGCGCATCGAGGAAGAGCTGGGCGAGGCAGCTGTTTACGCTGGCAAGTCCGCATTCCCCCGCTTCAAGGCATAAGTTACTGAAGCATCCGACCGCGTGAGCGGTTAGACGTCAAGGAGGCGGTGCTACCCCGTAGGGGAGTGGCACCGCCTCCTTCTCTGTGCGCGATCTATCAGCTCAGGTATGCCGTGGCAGGGTAGAATGTATCGCTTGCAACATAGAGCTGGGGAAGCCCTCCGAACCCGGTAGAATATGAAGGAAGCGTTTAGCGGCACAGAACGGAACGAGGGATAGAGCAATGAGCCAGCGAGCAAACCAGCAGACCCGGTCGCACTCTACGAGTTCCACTGCACC
>JBHRQN010000013.1:0-34379 GCA_042645485.1 Pauljensenia sp. | reverse complement strand
TTCCCTTTGAAAGCCTCTCATTAGCCGTCACGGACGCAACCTTTCGTAACATAATCATCAGGTTTCAAAATACACTCTACCGTTTGAGATAAACGGAATAGTAGAGCGCGTTATAAAGACTTTCTTGTCGTTTGCAACCTGTCGCATGCAAGCAAAACGCAGTGCCAGGTACAAAGGGCTCCCCGGAGGAGCCACGCCGAGGAGCCCCAGGAAGATTACGAGATGCCCTGCTGCACGAAGGTGGCCACCTCCTGCACGCCCATGAGGGCTCGTCCAAAACGTCCTCAGCAGGCTCGAGCACTTGCCGCCTTCGATGGACCGGCGCCGTCGGTTTCGAGTGGGTGCACATAGGCGAGGACTTCTACCTGCTCCACTACAAGATATTCAACGTCCCCTATGGGTTATGGGACACCTGGCGAGAGTGACTTTCCCCCAGACGGAACCCCTCTGAACCACCCGAGAACATGCCCGGGACCGGTTTTCGGATGGTTTGTCACTCTTCGCTTCTACCGGCACAAACTCGGATTCGGAGCGTCGGGAAGCGGGGTGACTACGCAAGGGCCCCTCAGGGCGGAGCATGCGAAAAACGCGATGGAATCATTCCATTGCCGCTGGCATCTTTGGAACGGTTCGCGCCTGATGCCAACTAATGCCGCCTCTTACAAGGGATGGACGGGTATAAACAGCATTTCCGGAGGTCATCCTACATAAAACAAGCCCCGAAATCGCTCGATTTCGGGGCTTGCAGGCGAATTCCACTCATTGGGAGTTCCAGCAGCTTTGTCCTATTTCCACTACTAGATGCTAACCACCGCCACTAGACGGGAGGCTTGCAACTAGACGGAACAAAAGCCCAGGTCACTCCCACTCAATGGTTGCCGGCGGCTTGGACGTGACATCCAGAACCACACGGTTGACCTCGGCAACAGAGTTCGTGATGCGCGTGGAGATACGAGCCAACACGTCGTAGGGCAGGCGCGTCCAGTCGGCCGTCATCGCGTCCTCAGAGGACACGGGACGCAGCACGATCGGGTGACCGTAGGTACGACCATCACCCTGAACGCCAACGGAGCGAACGTCAGCCAGCAAAACAACCGGGCACTGCCAAATCTCTTGATCCAAGCCAGCAGCGGTCAATTCCTCGCGGGCAATCAGGTCCGCAGCGCGCAGGATATCCAGGCGCTCACGCGTCACCTCGCCGATGATGCGAATACCCAGGCCAGGACCCGGGAAGGGCTGACGGTTCACCAGGTAGTCGGGCAGGCCCAGCTCGCGGCCGACCGCACGCACCTCGTCCTTGAACAGGGTACGCAGGGGCTCGACCAGCTCGAAGGTCATGTCCTCGGGCAGACCGCCCACATTGTGGTGGCTCTTGATGTTCGCAGCACCCTCGCCGCCGCCAGACTCAACAACATCGGGGTACAGGGTTCCCTGGACCAGGAACTTCACTTCGCCACCGGCGGCGCCGACCTCTTCGATGACCTGCTTCTGGGCGGCTTCGAAAGAGCGAATGAATTCGCGACCAATGATCTTGCGCTTGGTCTCAGGATCGGTAACACCCGCCAAAGCAGACAAGAAACGCTCGGACTCGTCACAGGTGATGACGCGGATACCCATGCCGCGCGCGTAGTCGTTTTCGACCTGCTCGCGTTCGCCCGCACGCAGCAGGCCGTGGTCGATGAAGAAGCAGGTGAGCTGATCGCCAACAGCCTTGTGAACAAGCGCCGCGGCGACGGAAGAATCCACACCGCCGGAAAGCGCGCAAATCACCTGCGCGTCACCGATCTGCTCGCGGATCTTCGCGACCTGCTCGTCAACAATCGAACCGGGCGTCCACGTGGGCTCAATTCCCGCACCCTTGTAGAGGAAGTTCTTCAAAGCGTCTTGGCCGAACTGCGAGTGGCCAACCTCGGGGTGCCACTGCAGGCCGTAGAGTCGACGCTCACTAGATTCGAAAGCTGCAACCGGGGTCTCTGCAGTCGATGCGGTGACAGTGAAACCTTCGGGCGCGCCCTGAACAGCGTCGCCGTGACTCATCCACACGACCTGGCCTTCGGGAGTCCCGTCAAACAGGCAGGATCCGCCTGAAACCTGCGCATCGGTGTGCCCGTATTCGCGGGTTCCTGTGCGTCCCACGGTTCCACCCAGCGCGTGGGCCATGGTCTGGAAGCCGTAGCAGATTCCCAGAACCGGCACACCCGCGGCGAAAATCGCGGGATCAATGGAGGGAGCGCCCTCTTCATACACGGATGAAGGGCCACCGGAAAGAATGATTGCTGCGGGTTCTTTCGCGAGCATTTCGGCGACCGGCATGGTGTGCGGAACGATTTCCGAATAGACGCTGGCTTCGCGCACGCGACGAGCAATGAGCTGGGCGTACTGCGCGCCAAAATCGACAACAAGGACGGGATGAAGATCAGCTGAAGTCACCCCACCATGCTACCTGCTTCGTAGCCTCTTCGACGAGGCCAAGCAGCGAGCACTCCCCCACACCCGGGTTGGTTTAGTTGCTGGGTGCGTCCTCTTCTTCCGAGGCCGAGGCCACCTCGGCCTCTTCAGCAGGCTCCTCCACGGGCTCAGTTTCCTCGACGGGCACGTCTTCACCAGGTGCCTCAGGGGCCAGTTCCGCGGGTGCTACTCCCCCAGCTGCGGCCTCGTGATGGTGACGCTCATGGACACGAGGTTTCCCAGTGCCCACAAGCTCACGCGCCCATGCCACGCTCACCGGGTGTGAAAGCGCCACGGTCAGCAGGATCCCAAGCGCCACCTCAGCAAAAAGGCACAGCGCGGAAAGGGACATGCGGGGCCCAAGGAAAGCCAGGCGGCCATTTCCCAAAACCACGGCCGAACCCAAGGAAGTCACCAAGTAAACGGCTGCAATTACCACAGCTGCGATTCCGCCCTGGTACAGATCATCAAGAAGTGATTCACTGCCCTTACGCAGGCGCAGGTACACGCCAAGCGCTACGCCGAACACGATCAGCGCAAGGATCACCCAGTTGCCGGGAGCGCTTGCGGGGGTCGCACCGAAAAGCGGAATTGCCGGGATCGGTCCAACGGGAGCAGAAGTCGGCGAATGCAAGGCATCGCTACCAAGGTAAAAACCGGGACCGGAAAGCCAGGACAGTGCCCACACAATCGCGTTGGGAATGAACAACAGCTGCGCAAGGACGATCATGATCGAATCAACCATGGAAGTCGGCAGTAAAAGCTCGTGAATTCCACGGATCTGCGACCAGGAGACGATCACCGAAAGCAGCAGGAAAAATCCGCCATAAACCGCCAGAGCCCACGATGCACGCCAGCCCGTACGAACTCCAACGCTGACCCACCTCGGTAGTTCAAAGCGGAGCTCAAGGCTCGTTGGCGCAAGCGCGACCTCCCAGGCGGCCGCAATCAAAGGGATCATGATGGCCAGGGGAAGCGCGCCCCACACGCTCACGTTCGTGCCAATTCCACCGGCCAAAAGCAGCGCAGTCACGGCGAAACCGGGGATTGCCATCCATTGCGAAGCGGGAGAAAAACGTCGTCCCTGCAGAAGGAGCAGCTTGGTTAGACCAATCAAGAGCAGCACGAACAGCAAAGGCACTGCGCGATAGGAGACGTCGCCCGAGACCACTCGTGCTCCAAGGGAAGCGCCCCACAGATCAGAGGCAAAGTGGAAGGCGTCCTCCCAGGTGGTGGACACCATCCACTGGTTAGAGGACACCGCGGCGTAGGCGATCAGGGTCGGGACAACGACCAGTGCCCAGCCCAGCAGAGCCGCCTCGATCCCGGACAGCATCGAGCGCGCCCAACCCTGCGGAAGGGCAACGCGGATGGTCGGGCGGGCGGAAACTGTTGTGACCGTCGTACGCGCGGTGGGATCCTCACTCATCGAGCAGCCAGCGCCTCACGTGCCAAAATCGCAGTTTGTGAAGGGGTGCGACCAACCTTCACGCCAACTGCTTCCAGTGCCTTCGCCTTTGCCGAGGCCGTGCCAGAACTTCCCGACACGATTGCGCCCGCGTGGCCCATGGTCTTGCCTTCGGGGGCAGTAAATCCCGCAATGTAAGCGACGACCGGCTTGGTCATATGCTCGGAGATCCAAGCTGCGGCGCGTTCTTCGGCGTCGCCCCCGATCTCACCGATCATGACAACAAGGTCGGTATCGGGGTCGTTTTCGAAAGCTTCCAACGCGTCGATGTGAGTGGTTCCGACAACCGGGTCACCGCCAATACCAATGCAGGTGGTGAAGCCCAGGTCACGCAGCTCGTACATGAGCTGGTAGGTCAAGGTGCCCGACTTGGAGACCAAGCCAAGGCGACCGGGTCCCGTGATATCGGCAGGAGTAATGCCGACATTGCATTGTCCGGGGCTGATGATTCCGGGGCAGTTCGGGCCGATCAGGCGCACGCCACGCTCAAGCGCATAGTCAACGAAAGCGGTCGAATCCTGAACGGGGGTACCTTCGGTGATGACGACCAGAGTTTCAATTCCCGCATCGATTGCTTCAATCGCCGCGTCCTTGGCGTATGCCGGGGGCACGAAGACAACCGAAACATTTGCACCAGTTTCCTCACGGGCCTGCGCAACGCTTCCAAACACGGGAACCTCAACGTCACCGGCGGCGCGGTTTTCAGCGCCCGGACCGTAAGGCTCAACGTGGAAGGTCACCGAAGTGCCGACCTTGCGCGGGTTCACACCGCCGACGATATTTGTGCCGGCTGCCAGCATACGGGTCGTGTGCTTTTGGCCTTCAGAGCCGGTCATTCCCTGAACAATGACACGCGAAGTGGAATCAATAAAAATGCTCATGAGTTTTCAGTCCCGTCCCGTCTCAGGCGTTCGCGGCCAGTTCGGCGGCGCGGCGTGCTGCGCCGTCCATTGTTTCTTCCATGTGAACCAGGGGATGTGCGGCAGCAGCCAAGATTGCACGGCCTTCCTCGACCTTGTTGCCGTCCAAGCGCACGACCAAAGGCTTCGATGCGGCATCTCCCAGGGCTTCCAAGGCACCCACGATTCCGCGAGCGACTTGATCGCATGCGGTAATTCCGCCAAAAACATTGACGAAGACGGAGCGAACCTGATCATCACCAAGGATGACGTCCAGGCCCTTGGCCATAACTTCTGCCGAGGCACCGCCACCGATGTCCAGGAAGTTTGCGGGCTTGACGCCCCACTCTTCACCGGCCAAGGCAACGACGTCCAGGGTGGACATGACCAGGCCGGCGCCATTACCGATCACGCCTACTTGGCCTTCCAAGCGCACGTAGTTCAGTCCGGCTTCCTTTGCCATGGCCTCGCGCGGATCCTGCGCGGCCACGTCAGCGTATGCAGCGTGCTCGGGGTGGCGGAAAGCGGCGTTGTTGTCCAGCGACACCTTGCCGTCCAGTGCCAGAACATCGCCTTGCTCGGTCAGGACCAAGGGGTTGACCTCAACTAGGGTGGCATCTTCGCCTCGGTAGGTATCCCAGAGCTTCACCAAAACGGGGGCAAGCTTCTCGACGTTCGAACGATTGAAGCCGGCCTCACCCAGAATTTGAGCGGCAACGTCTTCATCAATGCCAACCTTGGGGTCCAGGCCAACGCGGGCCAGAGCTTCGGGATGCTCACGTGCCAGGGTCTCAATATCCATACCGCCCTGCGCCGAGCACAATGCAAGCTCACGACGCTCGGAGCGATCCAGCAGGATCGAGAAGTAGAACTCTTCGGCAATATCCGCGCCCGCAGCAATGAGGACCGAGTGGACGGTGTGACCCTTGATATCCATGCCCAAGATTGCTTCGGCCTTTTCACGCGCTTCTTCTGCGCTGCGAGCCAGCTTTACGCCGCCGGCCTTGCCTCGGCCGCCGATCTTCACTTGGGCTTTGACCACCAGAAGGTCGTTGTCGGCCAGCAGCTTCTGCGCTGCCTCATAGGCCTCATCTGGGGTGCGTGCAACGATTCCCGCAAGTACGGGGACGCCGTGAGCAGCGAACAACTCCCGTGCTTGGTATTCGTAGAGATCCATTGTGTCCCTTCACTTTGTGCCCGAAGGCGCTGCCTTGCGCGGTTACCACGTGAACTGTGGCGCGCAACTTCCTTAAGCCTACCGCGACTAGATCTTTTCCATGGGGGCCATCCGCAGCAACAGGCGTTTTTCAGCGGACGCGAAGGCGACTTGCGCAATGGTGCGCTCCCCCGCTCCTTCGAGGCCGATGACCGTGCCTTCACCCAAAGTTGCGTGGCGGACACGATCCCCCACGCGCACCTCCTCTGGGTTCAGCGTCTTTTTTGGTGCGCTTGTACCAGTTGGCCGCGAAACTGCAGTTCGCGCTGCTGGCGCGCCGCGTTTCCCGCCCAGTCCTCGACCGGCAAGCGGGCCGCCGTCACTACTACCGGATCCACCACTGCGGCCGCCGAAGACAGGACCGCCATCCTCATCACGGCGCGAGTATCCGTAATCTGCGTAGTCTGAGCCATAGCTCCCAGACCTGCCCCCGTAGGAGGAGCCATAACCGGAACCTGAGTAAGTGCCATAGCCACCCGAACCGTATCCGGAACCGCCGCCGTATCCACCGCGCAGGCGTTCCATCGAGGTCAAGGATCGACGAATGTCCAAGAGCTCGACGGGAATATCATCCAAGAATCGCGAAGGAGGCATTTCCTGAGGTGCTCCCCACGCGCTTCGCACGGCGGCACGAGTGAGGTAGAGCTGCTTACGAGCGCGCGTGATCGCCACGTAGGCCAGACGGCGTTCTTCTGCCAATTCTTCGGGGTCACCCAGCGAGCGTTGGTGCGGGAAAGTGCCATCCTCCATGCCGGTCACGAAGACGACCGGGAATTCAAGGCCCTTCGCGGTGTGAACCGTCATGAGGGTGACCTGCCCACTTCCACTATCTTCCTCGGGAAGTTGATCCGAGTCAGCAACCAGGGCAACGCGCTCAAGGAAACCTGCCAAACCAACCTCGCCACTGGTCTGTACATAGTCCAAGGCAACCGCATGCAATTCGGCAAGGTTTTCCACTCGCGAGGCATCCTGCGGGTCTTGGGAGCGACGCAGAGTCGCAAGATATCCCGTGCGATCAAGGACTTCTTCGAGAATTTCCGCTGCGCTTGCACCGGCCTGTTCGGCGCGCCGCATGGCTTCAATTAGTCCCCAAAAATCACCGATCGCCGAGGCCGCGCGCGGACTCAGCCCGGCCACGCCCCCACGCGTGTCCTCAGTTTCTTCCTTGGGAAGTTCCGCCAAAGTCAGGCCGGTTCCTTCTGCTTCTCCGAGGCCTCGGCCCTGAGAAATCCAGCAATCCCGGGCGGCCGCGCCCATTGAAATCCCATAGCGATCACTGTGGGCAATGAGGTCGGCCTCAGCCTTGGCACCGATTCCGCGGCGAGGAGTATTGATGATCCGCCGCAACGCGACCGTGTCGTCGGGGTTTGAAATCACCTGAAGATAGGCCAAGGCGTCTTTGATTTCCGCGCGTTCGTAGAAGCGAGTACCCCCAACGACTCGGTAGGGAATGCCTTGGCGAACCAAGAGTTCTTCGATTGCTCGCGATTGCGAGTTAGTCCTATAGAAGACGGCAATATCTGCCCAGCGGGTCCCGTCTGCCGACAGCTTTTCCATCTCTGAAACGATGAAACGCGCTTCATCGCGATCTGAATCCGCCGCGTCGACAGTGATCAGTGCACCGTCCCCCGACGCAGTCCACAGGTTCTTTGCGCGGCGGCCTTCATTTCGAGCAATGACAGCGTTAGCGGCGGACAAAATATTTTGGGTGGAACGGTAGTTCTGTTCCAGCAAAATGGTCCGTGCACCCGGAAAATCTCGCTCAAATTCTTCGATATTGCGAATCGTTGCACCGCGGAAAGCATAGATCGACTGGTCTGAGTCGCCGACAACCGTCAGCTGCCCCGGTTCCACTCCATCATCCCCGGTGCCTACCAATTCGCGGACCAGCACGTACTGCGCATGGTTCGTGTCTTGATACTCATCGACCAAGATATGGCGGAAGCGACGATGGTAGTGCTCGGCGATCGCCGGGTTGTCTTTGAGCAGGCGTACCGTGCGCGAAATCAGGTCATCAAAGTCCAAAGCATTGGACTGGGCAAGACGCTTCTCATATTCTTCGTAAGCCGAGGCAACAACTCGCGAAATTGGGTCATTCGGCGCGGTATCTCGGTATTCCTGCCAAGAGATGAGCTCATTCTTGAGGTCCGAAATACGCGCAGCAACCAGCTTGGGCGTGAATCGTTTGATATCCACATCCGCTGCTTTCAGCACCATCTGGATCAGGCGCTGCGAGTCGTGTGAATCATAGATACTGAAAGTCGAGCGCAAACCGGCCGCGCGGTATTCCGCACGCAGCAATCGCACACACGCCGAGTGGAAGGTGGACACCCACATCCTGCGTGCAGCTCCCCCACCAACCAGCGCCTCGACACGCTCACGCATCTCAGCTGCTGCTTTATTTGTGAAGGTAATCGCCAAGATCTCACCCGCACGGGCTTGACCGGTTGCCAGAAGGTACGCAATCCGATGCGTCAGAACGCGCGTCTTCCCAGAGCCCGCACCTGCCATGATGAGCAAAGGCACGCCCCGATGCTCAACCGCTGCGCGTTGCTGGTCGTTCAAGCCCTTTAAGAGGCTCTCAGGGTCACTGTGCTGCGCCCAACTACCTTGGCCGCTTACCTGTCCCCATTGAGCCGTTCCCTGGTCCAAAGGAGCAACAGAAGAGCCCGCTGCCACACCCATTGCGTCACTCAAGGAGCTTGGGTCGTAGAGGGGAAGGTCCTCCGCCTGATCGGAACCGAAGTCGAGGAAAGAGCCGAGATTGGGAAGTGAGTGATCCTGATCCATTTTCAGTGCTTGTGGTAGACGCCCTTGGTTGCGTGAACGGGTTCGGCGGAGACATTCATGCCAAGCTGACGAAGAATACCTTCATCAACGCTGCCCAGCAGAACTGAAGAGTGCACGTCGCATCCAGCCAGTTTCGACAGTTGGTTCAAGGCCGCAGCTGCGCGTTCGTTGGAGCGCGCAGAGCCAGCCAAAGCGATCAGCACCTCATCGGTGTGCAGGCGAGGATTGCGACTGCCCAGGTGCTCAGTCTTGAGCTTTTGAATGGGCTCAATCTGTTCGGGGGCAAGTAGCTTTTCATCATCGTCAATACCCGCAAGAAGCTTCATTGCATTGAGAAGCATTGCTGAGCAGGGCCCCAGCAAGTCCGAGGTCTTTCCAGTGACAATGCGCCCATCAGCCAATTCCATTGCGGCTGCGGGATATCCGGTTTCACGCGCGCGTTCAAGTGCGGGAGCAACAACCGGGCGATCCGCACTGCTCAGGTTCATTGCGGTCATCAGGCGGGCCGCACGCTCAGACTGTACGGGCGGGAGATCCTCGCGTGCTTCCAAGGCCAGGGCCTTGTACCAGCGGCGAATAATTTCTTGCTTCGAGGCCTCGCGGCAGACCTCGTCATTACTGATGCAAAATCCCGCCATGTTGACGCCCATATCGGTGGGCGACTGGTAGGGAGAGGTCCCCATGATCTTCTCGAGCAGGCGACGAAGGACGGGGAAGGCCTCGATATCACGGTTGTAGTTGACCGTCGTTTCGCCATGAGCCTTTAAGTGGAAGTGGTCAATCATGTTGACATCGTCCAAGTCAACAGTGGCTGCTTCGTAGGCGACATTTACGGGGTGGTCTAAGGGAAGATTCCAGATCGGGAAGGTCTCAAACTTTGCGTATCCCGAGGTCATTCCGCGCTTGTGATCGTGGTAGAGCTGGGACAGGCAGGTTGCAAGCTTGCCTGAACCGGGGCCGGGAGCGGTAACAATGACCAACGGACGAGTCGTATGAACGTACTCGTTACGACCCAAGCCTTCATCAGAAACGATCAGATCGATGTTATTGGGGTAGCCCTCGATGGGATAGTGACGCGCAACCTTGATACCGCGAGCCTCGAGCTTGCGCTTAAAGGCATGTGCTTGGTCATTGGAATCACTCCAGCGCGTGATGACAACATTGCCCACGTACAGCCCGTATTCGCGGAACATATCAATGTGACGGAAGACGTCATCTTCGTAGGTGATTCCCAGGTCTTCACGCATCTTGCGACGCTGGAAATCTTGGGCGTTGACGGCGACGACAATTTCGGCCTCGTCAGCAAGCTCGGCGAGCATGACAATCTTGTTATCCGGGGTGAATCCGGGAAGAACGCGAGAGGCGTGCATGTCGTCAACAAGCTTGCCGCCGAACTCAAGGTACAGGGTCCCACCGAACTGCTGGCGACGTTGCGCAATGTGTTCAGATTGAAGGGCTAGATACTGATCGCGGTCGAAACCGATTGCGTGCATGATCGCCACTCCCAAGGCATCGTGGTGCAAGGACTATTCATGGTATCGCCCCTACCCCGCAACTCCGTCCATGAAGCGCCCAGCACACGGGTGAACTTCACCGCAAGGCATCTGAAAGACTAAATAATGTGCCTTTGCATCGCCCAGTGAGTGAGCTCATTTCGATTCGATAGCTGAAGCTTGCGCAGCACGGCAGACACGTGTGTTTCCACGGTTTTAATCGAAATAAAGAGCTCGGAGGCGACCTCTTTGTAGGGGTATCCACGCGCAATTAAACGCATGACTTCCTGCTCCCTGGCTGACAGCAAATCCAATTCATCGTCGTGAACGGCAATGGGGGCACTCGCTCCTCCAAACGCATCCAAAACAAAACCGGCCAAACGCGGCGAAAAGGCAGCATCTCCTGCGGCAACGCGTTGGATGGCCTCGACGAGCTCAGGGGTAGAGATCGACTTGGTGACGTATCCGCGAGCGCCCGCACGAATAACCGAAACAACGTCTTCTGGGGAATCCGAGACCGAGAGCGCAAGGAAACGGAGCCTCTCAACATCAGCGCACGAGGCCGCAACTTCAGCCCCGCCGCCGCCGTTTCCTCCCGGAAGGTGAACGTCCAAGAGAGCGACATCGGGCGTGAGCGCGTGACAGGCTGCAATAGCGCCTTCAACATCACTGGCCTCGCCGACGATGTCAAAATCGGCGCCGCTGGATTCAAGCTCAGCGCGCACGCCCGCACGTACCAGGGCGTGATCATCAATGACCAGAATCCGAATTGTCATGGAATTGTCTCCTTCAGCGAGCATCGTCACTCAAGTGTATCTACAGGCACGGAGAGATGAACCTCGGTTCCACTGGCGAGATGGCGGATTTGAGCAGTTCCGCCTGCTCGTTCCATGCGGCCGAAAATCGAATTGCGCACGCCATGACGATCCTCGGGAATCACGGAGATATCGAAGCCATCTCCGCAGTCTTTAACAAAGATCTCCGAACACTTCGGCCCGACCTCCATGTAGACACTCACGGGCGGACGAGCATGGCGAATCGCGTTGGAAACGGCCTCGGAAGCAGCGGCGACCATCGCCAGCTCACCGGGACCTGGGCGTATATCGGAAACCGTCACAACGCCGACTTCAACACCAAAAGTTGTCTCCAGCGCCGAAATCGCTTCACGCAAGGCCTCGGCAAGAGAATCTGCCGCTTCTTCGCGCCCCGTGTACAACCACGAGCGCAACTCGCGTTCCTGCCCCAGGGCCAGCGCGCGAACTGAACTTGGATTATCGGCGTTATTGCGGATCAAAGTAAGTGTTTGGAGGACAGAATCGTGCAGGTGTGCGGCCATGTCAGCACGCTCAGCTTCACGTTTCTCACGTTCTTTCGCTCGCGTGTTTTCTTGGGAAGTTCTCACCCATAGAGGAATGATGGCAACCCCGAAAGAGAGGATCAGGGACCCACCCAAGATCGCGCCTCGAACCATATCCCAGGGTGATTCTCCGCGAAATGACGCCAGTACCAAGCCACTGGCAACCAGGATCATTCCGGCCAAAGTAATGAGGATAAAAAGCGGGTTTTTCCATGAATGCGCGCGAGTACTTTGCGTCCACACTGCCGCGATTCCACCCACGACAAGAACTGCTGCGGCAATATCGCGCAGTCCGGCTATCCCTGTAAAAAGCAGGTAGGCAATTGCAAGGGCAAGACCCACCGCACCCAATCCGACCAAGAGCATGCGCAAGTTGCGTTGGTCGTGCTCGCGTCGAACGATTTCTTCTGCCGAGGCCAGCGGAACACGCAGGCGTTCGGGGGCACTTTGGGCAGTGCCGGGATCGTCGGGAAGAGTAAGCCACAGCCACAGATACACGAAAAGCGGAACCGCGAAAGCGGGCAGGGCCGCAACGAATGCAAAGCGAATGATTCCGGCAGACACACCGAGCATCGAGGCAATTCCCGCGCAGACTCCACCAATCCAGGGCAGAGGCATATCGGTTGAATACGCGCTGGAGCGATGCAGAACACGTGTGGGTTCGTGAAGCTGCGGTGGGTTCCAGTGATATCCACGGGGCTTCTGTTCACCCGACTGCCACACTTGCTGCTCATTGCTCACATCTGTATCTTCACACGAATCGGGAGTGGAAGCGCAAGGCTGGGGAAAGAATCGGGGATCGATCAGGGCATCCCCCCATATCTTTTCGCCAGCCACACGGGCACAGTGGAATCATGAACAAAGGATTCATGAACTCGTTGCGTCACTCCGGCTTCTTCCGTGGAGAGCCTCGCGTCATCGGAGGCGTGTGCCAAGGATTGGCACAGCGCTATGGATGGGACGTGAACTCCCTGCGGATCGCCGTCGTTGTTGCCGCGCTCTTTTTCCCCGCTGTATGCGTCCTCTACGCCTTAGCGTGGGTTTTCCTTCCCGAGACAAAAGACGGCCGTATCCACGTTGACGAAATGCTCAAGGGCAATTTCGATGCTGCGATCATCGGAGCAATCCTCTTAGCGGTTTTCGGCGGCGGGACTTCAGGAATCGCGCTCGGCTTCTTTCACGCTTTCGTGTGGATTCCTCTATTTCTGATCTTCCCCGTTGCAATTGTCGTGATTGCGGTCCTGCTTGCAAGGCCGAAGCAAACGGGCCCCGCACAGGGTCAGTACTGGAGTGCGACACCGTCGACACAGCCTTCATACCCGGCAGCATCATCCCCCTTTACCCCCACATCTCCTCAAGGAGAAGAAACCATGCCAGATACAACTCCTGATTGGCGCACACAGGGGGGCCCGACACCCTCGGACTACTACACTTTCCCTCCTGCACCGCCTTCAGCGGCGCAGACGGCTCACTCGCAGTCCCCTGTTCAAACTCCTCCGGCTCAGTCCGGTCCCACGCAAACTCCACCGGTCCAGACTCCCTTCACCCCCGGTGACTCTCAGCCCCAGGCCTCGGGACAAACAATTCCGCAAAGTGCAGGAAGGCGTTTCGCACCCTTCGCCATACAGCCTGCGCTCCGCTCTCGAGTCGTCCCTCGCGCTCTGGTCTTATGCGTCTACGGGCTGGTCTTCCTTGCTCTGGCAGGAACTTTCTTCCTGCTCTACCGCAATGGATACAGCACCCCGGCTCAGGTTGATCGAAGCGTACAGATCGCTTTGACTGGCGCGGCCGCCTGCCTGCTCATTGTTGGCATCACACACCTGATCGCCGCTCTTCGCGATCGTTCCTCGGTCATGCTCACCATCTTGTCGGTTCTCGGAATGTTCTTCGCAATTCCAGCTCTGCTGGGAGGCATGGCATACTCCACCACCGCTCCGCTCCACTACTCATCCGTGGCGGGAAACATTGATACCGATGCCGATTGGCGCTCAGACACAATTGGAAGTTCCAACGGCTCTAATGTCGTCAATCTAGAGCTTGACCTCTCTCATGCGCCCGATGGCCTGACCAAGGACATCACCGTTAACGCCCAGGTGATTCCCTACGCAAACATCCGCGTACGCGACGGTCAGCCCATCCGCATCGTCGCTCAGAAGCAACCGATTACCTTCGATCTTGATCTCAGTGGCGGTCAAAAGTGGCGGGGCTTCGACAGTAATAGCCCCACAGTTCTGACCTCTCCCAGCTGGAAGGAAGGCCAGGGGATCACTGTTTACCTCAATGCAAACCAGCTTGTCACTCTGGACATTGACGAAACGGGGAGCTCTGTCGATCGAGATCCCTGGCCTTCCGCGGTTCCTTCTCCCACGCCCAGCGCCACTCCTTCCACGGGAACTTCCTCATCAGCCAGCCAGAGTCAGTCGCCTTCGCCAAGCGCGTCCTCTGAATCTCCCGCAGCCGGCCAGCACTGAAAGGAATTGTCATGAGTACAAACGACTTTGACCAGACCACTCCCCTGCCGGTCGGTAACGACGAAACAAAACCGCTGCCTTCCTTCGCAGATGCTCCAATTGAGGAGCAAAAAACTTCTGCCGCAGCTGACGCCGAGGCCGATACCAGCACCGAGGCCGAGGCACCCGATACTTCTACAGCCTGGACAGGCGCCGCGGCAGGCGCGGGGGAAGGGGCGATGCCCGACTTTACCCCGGCCTCGGAACACACATTTGAGCCGCAAAATACCCCGATTGTTCCTCCCGCTCACGTGTGGTCAGCCGAGGACGTGAAGGAAGCTCCCTATCGGGGCGTGCGCATCGGGCAACTTCTCTGGGCGTGCATCATTATCTTCACCGCTATTGCGCTGATCGCCATGGCCTTCGTCAAGGCAGCAAACCTCGCGCTGGTCGCCATTGGGACCTTGGCGATCATGGGTGTGCTCCTCATTATCATTGCGGGAGTCAGCACCGTGATGACACACAAGAAGCGCTAGCTGCGAAGCAAAATTTCTTCGATCATTTCGATCACTGAGGCGGGCATTTCCGAGCGGAATATGCCCGCTTCTTTTCCTCTATCCAAGGTGCGTAGCTGTGGAAGCGCCCGACGCCCTAGACGACGCACCAGCGCATAGGCATCATCTTTTGCCAGAGCATCCATCTCACAGCGAAGCAGCGCCTGGTAGATATCGCTTTCAACAGGATTTTCTGCAAAGGCGGGACGCTGCCCACCCGCAAAGGAAACTTCTAGCTCCTGGCTGACCTCGGCCTCGTGAATTGTCACGCGCGCGCTGAGGGTATCAGGATCGTAAGTGAACTCAGCGAGCTCTCCGTTGACACTCACCTGCGTTGGTTTCTCAATACCTCGCATGGTCACAGTCCACGAACGAAGCGCGGGCAGCGCATCAGTGCAGCCCTTTGCGGGGTGAATGGTCAGCGTTCCGCGGGCATCGTCATAATCGATCTCGGTTCGTACTTCGCCGCTGCGCTGCTCGCAATTGACACCTGGGTAGCGGCCATCATCTTCACGCAGGCTAAAGTGTCCATCAGCACCGGGGAAGACAAGGATTTCCAGCGCTTGGGGATTCCCGCAATCGTTAATGTTCTGCTCCAGCTCTTGCAGGGGGACAATCCCGCCTGCGGGGGCAAAAACAGGAAGAAGTTCCAGTGGCCGCCACACATTCAGGCGCAGCCCACCATCCATTTCGGCATCGTAGCGGCGTCCGGTAAAGAAATCGAACCATTGACCGCGCGGGAACCACATGCGTGTGCGTGCCTGACGCGTGTACGCATCGCGCGGGGTCACCACGGGAGCAACCATCAACTGCGTGCCGAACATGAATTGTTCATGCACGTCGTAAGCGATCCCTTCATCTGGATGAGCCCAGTACATGGGAGTTACCAGCGGCGCTCCTTCTGTTGCGGCACGCCAGTTCATTGTGTGCAGGTAAGGAATGAGGCGATGACGCAGAATCAGCGCATCGCGCATGATATCGCGCACGGGCTGCTGGAAATTCCACGGTTCCTTGCCCACGAAAGGCGACAGACTCGAGTGCAACCGGTTAATCGGGCTGAAAACACCCAGCTGGTACCAACGCGCTTCCAGTTCTTCGTCGCGCACGCCCAGCATGTGTCCGCCAATGTCGTGGCTCCACCAGCCGTATCCGATATTCGAGGCCGTTGACGTGAAATAGGGCTGGAATTTCAAGGATTCCCAGCTGACCACTGTGTCTCCGGAGAAACCCACGGGATAGCGGTGCGATCCTGGGCCCGCGTAACGGCTGAGAATGAGCGGGAGCTCGTGATCCTGCCCCTCACCTTCTGAGGATGCCTCAACCATGTCCATGTAGTGCAGGTAGTTGAGGATCCACAGCGGGTCCAGGCCTTTTTGACGTGAAACACCGCCCTGTTGCCAATCGATCCACCAAAAATCGACGCCATCAGCCTCCAGATCATGATGCATGTCGAAATAGGCGCGAATGAAGCTCGGATCCGTCAGATCGAACTCCACCGGTTCTTCGCAGGCCGGGTCATTTCCCATTGTTTCGGCGGCCTTGGGATAGGCATCTTCGAATGCGCGTATCCCATCGCGAGGATGCACATTCGCAGAAATACGCAAACCTCGATCATGCAGGGCTTCCGTAAAAGCTTGAGGATCTGGAATTAACTCGCGATTCCACGAGTACCCAGTCCATCCTGAGCCAAAGCGTGGATCAACATCGGTGATGTGCCAATCCATATCCAAAACAGCGGTTGTGAAAGGAATTCCTTCTGCACTGAAACGATCCATCAGCGCAAGGTATTCACCCTGCGAATAGGGGTAGTAGCGGCTCCACCAATTCCCCAGAGCCCAACGCGGCAGAAGCGGAGTTGGACCGCTCAAACGATAGAAGTCGCGAATGGCATCTGCGTAACGGTTTCCATAGCTGAAGAAATAGATGTCAATTTCTGAGTGGCCGCGCGGACGTGTCACGCAACCTGCCCTGCACGCAGCTTCATCACTCTGCAAGAGATTTGATTTCGAGTCATCGAGGACCGCCCATCCATCACGACTGATCAGTCCCATGCCCAATTCGCAGGCCCCGTTCACACCGTCCAGAGTGCGCGCGGTCCCCTTGAGGTTTTCGTGCGCCTCGTCTCCGTAGTGCCACGTGGTCCCAAACCCTCCTCCCGCGTTCTTAACGACAGCGCTCAGCCCTTCTTTGCTAAAGCTCTGACCGTCAAAAACCAAGCGGATGGAAGAGGTCTCCCATACGTGCATTCCGCCTCGCTGGGAGTAGGTAACTTTTGGAGTTTCCTGCTCGAAACAGCGGTTGAGGACGACCTGCGTCGCCTCGTCCTCAAAGACTCCAGAATCCGACCACTCGAGGCGGACCAAGGCATCGGTCAGGAAGCCGATTCGCCACCGCTCCCCAACAAAGGTAGTCTGGGGGTTCATCTGCGCCTTCACAGAGGGGATGGGAAACATTGGGTCTCCTGGGTTACGGGTTTTTAGGTGGTTGGAAGAAGGTGGTGGGAAGGAAAGTTCTCGGGTTCTCTTTTTGCCGAGGCCTCGGCAGGCTTAAGCGGCTACTCCCCCGCGCTCAGCGGCAGCCTCGTCGGCGGGCTTTGGGGAGGGTCGGTCCTTGACGCTCATTCCCGGCAGCCCTCCAAAACTATAGATCACTGCCTGGACAGCAAAGATCGGAACCGCAGCACCGAAGACCATAAACACGCCCGGCCACTGACTCCAGGTCCAGCCGATGATGACCGTGAAGGCAAGGAGCAGCAGGGTGCACAACGGTCGGGCCACTGTCATGTTCAGCGACATACGAAGAATCCAAGGAAGGGGTTCGTCGAAATTCGCGCGTACTGACCATGACAGCGCTGCCACGGTCCAGAACACAAGGTTGAGCAAGAGCAAAAGTCCCGAAACGCCAACGCCTATGACTCCACCCAAGTCGTTCCAATTCACCAGGTAGTAGTCCCACGCCAGGGCAAGGCCGATAACCAGTTGCCCCCAACCAAAGAGATTGGCCTGGGTGAGTTCGTCTTTCCACGCGCGGTGAAACACCGTCCATGTTTGGCGAATGCGCCACGACTGGTCCTCGTCGATAAGCCACGTCCGAAAGGTCGCATATGCTGCGGCAATTGAGGGAAAGAATCCTCCCAGGATCAGTCCCATAAGCGTGTGGACGAGCATCGCGATGTTGGTGACAAACACCATCAGCACGATGCGGCACAAACGCTCGTAGGTCAGGGCAACTCTGGTCATTGTTCTAGCCTTTGACGGCGCCGATCATGACGCCCTTGTTGAAGTACTTCTGCAAGAAGGGGTAGATGATCAGCAGAGGAATTGTCGAAACGATAATCACGCCGAACTTGATCTGATCCGCAAAGTTCTGCGAATCCATTGCTGTCATTCCGACTGCGCCAACTTGCGTCTGGTTCGCCAACAAAATGTTTTGCAAGACGTTTTGCAAAGGCTGCAGATTCTGGTCGCGAATGTAGATCAAACCGGTGAAGTAATCGTTCCAATGCCCGACGAAGTAGTACAGGCCAATAACCGCGATAATCGCCGTCGACAGAGGCAACACGATCTTGTTGAAGTACCCGAAGTACGACAATCCGTCGACCTGCGCAGCATCATGAAGTTCTTCGGGAATCGAAGCCTCAAAGAAGGAACGGGCAATGATCATATTGAATACGCTGAAGGCACCCGGAATGATAAAGACCCAGATGCTGTTCAGCAGTCCCAGCTGTTTCATCAGCAAGTAGCTGGGGATCAGGCCGCCACCGAAGAACATCGTGAAGGTAAAGAAGAACAAGATCACGCGACGCGGCTTGAATTCTTTACGGGACAGGGCGAAGGCCGCCGGAAGCGTAACGATCAGGTTCACTGCTGTGCCCAAGAGCGAGTACAGCAAGGTGTTTCGGTAGCCAATCCAGATGCGCGTATCTTCCAAGATCTTGATGTAGCCCTTGAAATTAATGCCCTTGGGGAGGACCGTAACTTTACCGGTCGATACCAAGTTCGGGTCTGAGAAAGACGCAACAATGATGAACCACATCGGGTACAAAATTGCCAGAACAATGGCCGCGATAATCAAAGCGATGATTCCATCAATGATCCAGTCAGAGGCAGAACGCGTTCGCCACAATGCACCAAGGTTCTTCTTGGGCTTCGGGGCGTTTGCCCTATCCCCCGATGTTCCCATCCCGGCCGCGTGACCGGAAATCTTAGCGGCAGGTGTTGCTGCAGACATGATTCAGTCCTTTCTTCACGCCGGTTCTAGAACAAGCTGGTGTCGCTGGTCTTCTTTGCAATCTTGTTTGCAGTCACCAGGAAGATGAAGTTCACAACGCTGTTGAACAAACCGATTGCAGTGGAATAGCTGTAGTGGTGGGCCAAGATACCGATGCGGTAGGTATAGGTGGCGATGACTTCAGAGGCCGGGATATTCAGCGTGTTCTGCATCAGCCAGACCTTTTCAAAACCAACACCCAGCACCGAGCCCATATTCAAGATCAGAAGGATTCCCGCGGTCGGCAAGATGGCCGGGATATCGATGTATCGAATCAACTGCATTCGCCCGGCACCGTCGATTTTCGCGGCCTCGTAAAGCGCAGTGTCGATTGATGACAGTGCAGCCAGGTAGATGATGCAGTTCCATCCGGCGTGCTGCCAGATTTCGCTCATCCAGTAGATGGGTGTGAATGCAGAAGCGGTTCCCATGAGGTCCGCGCCTCCGAAGAACTTACTGATCAAGCCGGAATTTGGCGCTAGGAAGATATTGAGCATAGAGACCATGACCACTGTCGAGATGAAGTGAGGCATGTAGGTGATGGTCTGAACGAAAGTTTTCGTTCGTTTGCTTGAGATCTGGTTGATCAGCAAAGCCAGAATGATCGGGGCGAAGAAGCCCATGACCAGGGTCCACAAGCTGATGCGTAAGGTATTACGGATGATCTGCCAGAACATCGGGTCTTTGAAGAACTGATTAAAGTACTTCAGTCCTTCCCACTTTCCGCCTGTAATGCCTTTGCTGACATCGAAGTCACGGAAAGCCAGCTGGATTCCGTACATTGGCCCGTAGCTGAAGATCAGGACCAGAATGATCGCCGGCAAAACCATGATCCACAACTGCCAGTACAGTCGGAAGTGGTTCGCGAGGCCCGCGGGAGTCCACCAGAGAGCGCCCTTACCCTTCGGCGTCTTCTTCACTTTTGTGCTGGCCTGCTTAGAGGCAGGGGTGGAGCGTAACGGCTTCGTGCCGCGTGGCTGAACTTCTGTAGTGGACATTGCAACCTCTTCTTTTCGTCCAAGAATTTAGCCGAGTATGTAAGCGAAGGCCGTCCACGGACGCAGGTGGCGATCCTGCAGTTCCTCGCATGTGAGGGCGGCATCCTGGTTAGTGATGAGGACGCGCTCATTCAGAGGCTCCCCCACCAGTTCTGCAACTTCTGTTGGCAGCTCAACGGTGTCACTGGACAGATTGGCGACGACGACCAAGCTCTCATTCCCCAAGTGCCTTGTGAAGGCGTAGACGGAGTCAGAATCTTGCGCAATTAATTCCCAGTCCCCGGCAACAACGATGTCTTTGGTGTGCCGCAGCTCAATGAGTCGCTTGAAGAAGTGGTAGACCGAATCGGGATCGTCTTGCTGACGCCTTGCGTTGATCACGTCCTTGTTTGCATTGACAGAAATCCAGGGGGCCTGCCCGGCGTTTTCATCAATGAAACCTGCATAGGCTGTCTCATCCCATTGCATGGGAGTTCGCGAATTATCACGCCCCTTGATAGCAAGCGCGCTCATCATTTCGTCATGCGTTAAGATCCCCGATTCTTCGACATATTGGCGGTAGTGGTTCAGGGATTCGACGTCGCGATACTGGTCAAGGCTGGTAAAGCCTGCGTTCGTCATTCCCAGTTCTTCGCCCTGGTAGATGTAGGGGGTTCCCTTGTGCATATGAAGGACGAGGCCAAGTGCCTTTGCGCTTCGAGAGCGCAGTTCTTCCGTGCTGTCGTCTCCCCACCGGGACACGACGCGGGGCTGGTCGTGGTTGCAGTAGAAGAGGCTAGTCCATCCGCCATCGCGCACGATTTCTTCGTAGCCCGCGAAGACATTGCGTAGGTCGCGAACCTTCCACGGCACGACAGACCACTTCCCTGCCGGACCATCATCATCAATGCCAACGTGGTCGAAAAGGAAGAGCATGTCGAGTTCTTCGCTGGCAGGGTTCGTGATGTGTGCTGCGCGGGTGATGGAAATACCCGGCCCCTCGCCGACGGTCAGGAAGCCTTCCCGACCCGCGAAGACGGCCTCGTACATTTCATGGAGAAACTCATCCAAGCGCGGGCCATCCGTGCAGAAATCAAAGGGCGAGGAATATCCATCGGAGCCGACGGGGTAAATCTGTTTATCGGATCCATCGGTTCCGGGGAGCATTCCACGGCTATCCAAGGTCTTGGAGATCTGGCTGATGACATCCATGCGAAATCCGTCAATTCCACGGTCCATCCACCAGTTCATCATCTCGTAGACTGCCTGGCGCAGTTCGGGTCGTTCCCAATTGAGGTCGGGCTGTTTGGCAGAGAACTGATGGAAAAAGTACTCACCGCGCTGCGGATCATAGGTCCACGCGGATCCACCAAAATAGCTCCCCCAGCTATTGGGTTCGGCTCCGATCTCGCCGGGGACATGCCCCTCCTTTGCGGGCATCCACCAATACCAGTCTGCTTTGTCGCTGGTTTTGTCACGGGATTCGATGAACCACGCGTGCTCATCAGAGGAGTGGTTGACCACCAAATCCATGATGACCTTCAGACCCAAGCTGTGGGCAGTGCGAAGCAGTTCATCCATGTCATCGAGAGTGCCGAACATGGGGTCGATGTTCTGGTAGTCGGCAATGTCGTAGCCGTTGTCGTCTTGGGGCGACACGTACATGGGGCACAGCCAAATTACGTCAATGCCAAGTTCTGCCACATAGGGCAGGCGCCGGGTAATTCCTTGGATATCACCGATCCCGTCGCCGTTTGCGTCCTGAAATGAACGCGGATAAATCTGGTAGACCACAGCGTTCGACCACCAGGGGGTCTTCGCCGCAGCGTTGCGAGTCGCAGCGAAATCAGCATTTAATTGCTTTGTCATCGCAATAACTTTCTCAGTCGTCAACATTGCCGCATGTTCTTGCGAGGGGTTGGAGGCGCGTCTATGCGCTACCCCTTTAGCGTAACAAGTACGCAATCCTTGCGCAAGTATTACAAAACACATTCAGGGGTGAGCACTTTCATGCCCACCCCTGAATATTTTGGGTTTTCTCAGCGTCATTACCGCTGATCACAGCGCTTTACTGAGAAGCCCCCCTTCTAACTCCAGCTTACGCAATTTCCGCTATCTCTAGTGGCGCACATCGAAGCCAACAAAGGGAACCACAACCTTGCCGTCTTCCTTCACGCTCAGAGCCCTGGACTGCTCGATTGCACCAGAGATGATGTCAATCGCGTTGGAATCCGTGGTGTCCGAATCATACGGAGACTCATTTGTGAAAATGCCCTTTCCACCGCCAAAGCGGAAGTTCTTCACAAAGTCAGGGCATCCCTTTCCACCCGCGTAGCATTCGGCCGAATAGATCGGACGAACATTGCCCACGCCTTCCCCATCTTCCGAGGAGGAATAGATCGACACCTGGTACGAAGCCTTTGCCAAGTCCACGCCATCGAGCGCACTGCGGTCAACCGACATCATGATTCGGTCACCGGCAACCTTCAAGGTCACCTCGCCCTTGAGTGTGCCCGCATTATCATAAACACCCATGTTGTACGGCAGCGACTCTGAACGCCCATCAGCAATCAGAACATAATCCCAACCACCATTGGCAAAGGTGTTCGTCCCCGCTAGCAGAGGCGTCACATCAGTTGACGTATTGGCCTCGCTGCGAATGTAGATATTCAGTCGCTGAGTACTCATCTGGTTCATACCCCACGGGTTGTTCACGGGAGCACCCATTCGCGTGACGAACTGGTAGTGATCGTTATCGCGATACACGGAGGTTTCAAGCAGGTCAAAGCTCCCCGGATTAAAGTTCTCGCTCTTCGGGTAAACAACCGTTCCCGCACCGTTATCATCTCCACTGGGATCACTCAAGGTGCCAATCTTGTCACCGAAAGAGTAGAGCGTGTAGCTCGCTCGGCTTACCGTGTTTTCGGGTGAGTAGGCGCTCACGCGCACCGAGTTGATCGCGCGATCCAAGGTGAGATCAGCACTAAATGCGCCATCGACAACAGGCAATTCCGTATTCACTCCATTGACCGTCACAACAACGCGATTACCGTCGGTCGTTCCCTTAAACGAAAGATGACGAGAATCCAAAGACTCCTGGTCCTTCAACCCTTCAACGCTCAGCGTCGGCATGTTCTCAGGCTTACCGTCAGCCGTGGCGTTCCAGTTATCCCAACAGTCCGCATCGAAATCCAAACGTCCAAGCTCATTGGACGCCCAGTTTCCACCGGCCTTCGTCACGAAGGTGTCACCAACACTAAAGTTACGAATCTCAATACCGTTGTGGTCGACAGTTTCATTGCCAATCGTCACCTTCTTGCCCGCCTTATTTGCAGGACGGGTCAGACGGCTAACAACATTCGCTTCAGGCTGCCCATTCCACGAATCCACATGGAAGTTAATGATCTTGAAGTTCTCCATATTCGACAGGGCGTAGATACGGAAACCACAGTTCACACTCCCCTCCACAACGGTGTTGGAAATGGTCCAGTTCTTCAAAGTCGTTGAAGGATCGGAGTAATCGAAGGCACCACCGTTCCAGTGCGGAGATGAGTTGAATACGCAGGTGTTGGTTGCACCCGAGTTATTCATCAGGCTGTGCACGACGGTCGTTCCATCGACCTTCACATTCTCAGTGTTGCGGTAGTTCCAGCCCCACTGGAAGACCGGGCCGTTATCGTTCTTCCACACCACGACATTCGAAACATCGACGTTGCTGTGGTAGAGCTTCATCGCATCATCATTCGTATGGAAGAAAGAGCTCTTCATCGTCGAACCGGGGTACAGCTCCATTCCATCAGTCTGCCAGTACCAGGATCCCACTTGCTGGTAGTTACGAACGCGCTGACTAAAGGACTGCTCGTTCGCCCCCTCGATCGCACTGTTACGGGCCACGGCCTCGGCAAACTCAGCATCGCTCATACTGCCCTTTTCGGGGTCAGCAGGACGGAAACCGTATTCCACGAAGGAGTGGTATGACGGCTCCTTGATGGTCACGCCTTGCAGGTCAAGAACCTGATGCGGAGTAGTAGAGGTGAACTTCAGAGCTTTAACGCAGGTGGCATGGCAGTTTGCGCCATCCTTATGCTCCAAGGTCTTGTATCCATTCGACATGTCAGTCTCATAGAGGTACTGCTCGCTTGAGAGCACACCGTATCCCGTGACCTTGTAGTTCGTGATGTTCTCATTGACCCCGAATTGGAAAGCTCCCTTAACGAAGGCACCGGGCTCAAAGTAGACCCACTTCACGCGGTCCGGAAGGTTTGCAGAGTACTTGTTCGTCATCCAGTAGGTACCGGCTTTGAAGTACACAATGTCGGTATCGACGGTATCCAAGTTGGTGACCTCACCCGGGGTCACGTAGGTAATCGTTCCATCGGCCTCGGTGGGGATGGTTGTCGGATCGACGCGCGAGGCCCAGGGCTGAGCAAAGAGCAACATCGAGTTCTTCGGCTCGGTCCCAACGTATTCGTGGCCTTCTCCACCCTCGAGGGTGAGCCCACCCTGGTAGCGGTACACATCCATGAGTTCGGGAGCAAACTCTACGGATAGGCGGTAACCATCGTTATTCTGAGGAATATACAGACGCACGGTCTTGTCGCTGAGAAGCTTCTTTTCAATATTCGCCTTGGCAGGGCGAACATTAACCTGATTGACATCGGTTATTTTCGCCCCAGTCTGCAAAGTGACATCGACGTAGACATCGGTGTCATATTCGAACGAGGACCAGCTCATCGTCACGTGATTGTCGGCTTGGAACTTTGCACCATCGTCGTTGAGGTCCGAACGCATGGGGTTACCGTTGCGCGGGATCGACATATAGGTAAACGAACTATTGTCCGAATCAGTACCATCGACAGCCGACACCGATACCGAATAGAAGGGTGATTCACGGACCTCATTGTTAGCAAGGGGCTTTTCGGCGTCTTTCACGCCATTTTCGTGCCACCAGGTACGAATTTTATCTTCGCGTGTAGGAGTTATTTCTAGCTTCGGCGTTGGAGTGGTCTGCTCTTGGCCGGGAATCTGCGGGGTTGTATCGCCATTTGTTGGGCCAATAATAATGGTCACTCCACCGACACCGATGACGATCGTCGTAGTCACGGTGACGAAGATGGCCACAACTCTGTGAGCACCAAAAATAGTGATCAGCGGATGGTGCATATGGAACAGATGAGGGATATGCCCGAAGGCATGGCCCACCGCCCCAAACACTCGATGGAGAAATCCAAAGAACATCAGTTACCTTCCTCATTCAGGAACTCAATGTGGGTGAAATGCACTGCGGCAGCATTGCAGCAATGCGAAAGAGATATGGAGGGAGGAAAGTTGATGGGGGGGGAATTCTGCACTCAAGACGTATACAGAAAACCCAGGTGTAGAAAACTGGCGTGCCCTATGAATTCTCACAGGGCACGCCAGCCGTGAACTACTTGGTGAACTTCGCCGACTTGTCGTCGGACTGAGTCTTGAACATAGAGTTCAGATCAACGCCCTGCTGCTTCATCTGAGCCTTGTAGGCATCGTAGATGTCCTGCTTGACCTTGATGCTCTCTGCAAGGTGGTTTGCCTCGAGGTCAGCAACGTACTGATCCCATTCGTTATCGACACCACCCTTGGTGACCCACTGTGCGAACTTCGCCATCGCGTTCTGGTTGATACCGGTCGCATTACGAGAGAGGATATCTGCCTGCTCATCAGTGGTCGGCATGTTTCCATACAGCACATCAGAGTTCAGGTCGATATTGGACCAATCTTTGTTGTAGACAGCGTCCACGGGGAAGACCTCGGTGTGCTCTGCAGGCAGCTTCAGCTTCCATTCACTGTTGATCCACACGGGAGCGCGGTCAGCAAGCGCGTTGGTGAACTGCCAGTCACCTGCATTCTTGCTCTTATCAGCAGGTTCAAGAACCGTGTAGGTGCCGTCAGCTCCCTTTTCAACGCATTCACCTAATGAACCGTAGGTTGCCTGAATACCAATCTCAGGCGTGTAGAAGGAATCCAACAGCTTCAGTGTTGCTTCCTTATTTGCAGGCTCAGCCTTTGCAACGATCTGGTTTGCACCGTAGGCCATTGAGTCGCCGCCCCATGCCCACACAACCGGAGTCGTCTGCCCATCCTTCGCCTTCAGGGACGGAATGGTGATGTACTGCTTGCCCAGCTCAGAACCGAAGAGATCTGAGGGGGTCCACATCCAGGACATACCAACCGTTGCGGTCTTTCCATCACCCTTTGCATGACCGGTGTAGGTGGACCAGTCGTGGGTGAATGCGTCCTGAGCAATCAGGCCTTCTGACCACAGCTCATTCATGAACTTCACGAAGTCCTTGTAGCGCTCATCAGTCAGGTAGTTCTTCACGGTGCCCTTGTCGGCGTACATTCCCAAGCTGGAGTCAGAGCTCAGGACGATGCCTTCAGAGCTCAGGAAGAGGTTGGGATTAAAGCCTTCGAATCCGTTGGTTCCGGGCTTGTTGAAGTCCAAGGGGATCTCATCAGCAACACCGTTGCCATTGGGGTCCTGGGTCTTGAACGCCTTGAGCACGGTCTTCAGTTCATCCCATGTGGTGGGAACTGCCAGACCCAGCTTATCCAGCCATGCCTTGTTAATGAACATGTGGCTACCGGTATTGGCCGAGAGAGGAACGGTGGAGCGACCCACACCGAGGATCTGGTTCTTGGTGTTGGTAGAAACGATCCGCGAGTAGGGTTCTGCATCGAACATCTTCTTCACGTTCGGCAGGTTGCCCAGTTCAGGAGTGAGGTCCATGAACAGCGAGCCAAATTCTGCCATATCGCTTGAATCAAAGCCCGCAATGGTCAGGTCGGCAACATCGCCGGCTGCCAGAGCGGCACTCTTTTGCTGATCCCACGAGGATGCCGCGGTCTCCAGCCACTTGATGCTGCATCCACATGCAGTTTCAAGGTCCTTCGTCCACTTCAGGTCACTCATGGGTTTGGTGCGCGCGTCCTTAACGATCTGGACGGTCACGACGGGGCGGCCATCCGATGCGGTGTTGTCGGATGATGAGCCTTTGGAGCATGCGCTCAACGCCAATGCGGCAACCAGTGCGCTTGCCAGTACGGGCGCCACATGTGAATGTTTCATCATTGGAGATAATCCTTCCTTAGATTATCGTTCGCTTGCTGTGAAGCTATGCAGCTATGCACTCTCAGAGAGCCGATCCACAATGACCAGTTCCTTCTGACAGAAATCACTGTAACAATGAAAGCAAGTCTTGCGCAAGCCTTTCATGCCTTTACGTAAATAACGATTTCATATACACTTAGGGCATTCAGGTAACTCCCATCCAATTTAACGGTGGAATACGGAGACAATAGTGAAAACACTTGCAGACGTTGCCGCTGAAGTCGGCGTCAGTCAAGCCACAGTTTCAAGAGTCCTCAACGGAAAACCAGGCGTTTCCGATGACACTCGCCAGGCCGTGCTCAATACTGCGAAAAGTATGGGGATTACGAACACCGTTGGTCGTAATCAACCCCGGCACGTAGCTGTCATTACCCCAAACCTGGTCAATCCCGTTTTCGCATCTTTACTCACGGCAATAAGTACTCAACTGACGGCACGCAATATTTTGCCTTTCTTGTGCACCTACACATCTGGCGGCACCAGCGAGGAAACCTTGCTGTCAATGGTGCTTTCGGAACAGATTGATGGTGCGATTTTCCTTTCCGGTCAGTACGACTCCAAGGGCAACGACTATTCGATCTATCAGCGCCTTGCTGAACATCGAATTCCAATGGTTTTCATCAATGCGGGCGATCCCGACTTACCGGGTTACTTCATTCGCACCGACGATCGCCTAGCAACGGAAATGGCTCTTCAACACCTGGTCAATCAGGGGCATACGCGCATCGGTTTGCTTCTGGGCAATCCAAACCACTACCCCAGTATCACGAAGTACAACTCTGCCCTTGATTTTGCGAACCGTACGGGGCTCGACCTCAAGCCGGAGTACGTGGAATGGGCTCCTTACGGCTTGGGCACCGCACAGGCCGCAACAGCGCGCCTGATTGATGCGGGAGTGAGCGCAATCGTGTGCGCCAGCGATGAACTGGCCTTGAGCGCTTTCAAGTCACTGACACTCCAGGGCCTACAGGTTCCCGATGACATTTCCATCGTCGGCTACGACGACTCCAGCTACCTCGGCTACATTTCTCCGGGCCTGACAACCATTCGTCAGCCGGTCGACACCCTGAGTAGCGGTGCCGTCTCCGCGCTGGCAAGCCTGATTGAGAGCCCACAAAACGCCAAGGAGCACGTTGAGCTTCTCTTCGATCCCGAGTTAGTTGTTCGCGGCACCACGGCGATCTGCAAGGATCTTCTTCCCAGCGCCCTCTAGTCCCTTCCCGAGGCCGCGCGCCAAGCAAGCGGACACGATCCTCTTCCGTCCTCCTTACCCCGGAAAAGGGGTGTGGCCCAAGCCAAAAGGCTTGGGCCACACTCATCAGCTAAGGCTCAGGCTCCCGTCACATCATCGGGGCGGGACTCTGCGTAGCGCGCAAGTTCCTCCTCAACAATGGCCTCGTCAAGCTTTTGGAAGACGGGAGTCGGCTTCTCGATAGGAGTACCAACGACGATATCGTGACGCTCCCAAGTGGGAACGTTCGTGTAGTCACCGGTAATAACCGGGTATCCCGTACGGCCTTCGAAGTCTGCGGGAAGAACCTCGGGGTCCAGCTCCTCAACTTCCTTGATGTAGGGCATGGGAGCGATCTCGCCACTGCCACCCATCACGCGATCCACATCATTTGCTGCATGGGGCAAGAAGGGTGAAAGCATCAGGTTCAAATCGGCCACGGCCTGCGCCAGCGTCCAGAGCACGGTCGCCAAGCGTTCGCGTTCTTCGGGGGCCTTGAGCTTGAAAGGCTCAGTATCCGCGACGTACTTGTTGGCCTCGCCAACCAAACGCATTGCAGCGGCAAGAGCGGCCTTCTGGCGGTGGTGACGGATCAGGTCTCCGATCTCGTCAAAGCCCGCAGCGATGGCATCCAGCAAGGCGCGATCGATTTCTTGGAGCTCTCCCGGCGCGGGGATTTCGCCGAACTTCTTGTGGATCATCGAGGCGGTGCGATTAACCAGGTTGCCCCAGCCTGCCACCAACTCGCCGTTCGTGCGGCGCACGAATTCTGCCCAGGTGAAGTCCGCATCAGAGGACTCGGGACCAGCCGCAGAAATGAAGTAGCGCAGTGCATCAGCCTGATAGCGGCTGAGCATGTCGCGCACATAGATCACAATTCCGTGCGAAGACGAGAACTTCTTGCCCTCCATGGTGAGGAACTCTGAAGAGACAACCTCGGTGGGCAGGTTGAGCACACCAAGGTCACCGGGCTGGCCGCCCTTAGATCCCTGGCCGTTGTAACCCAGCAGTTCGGCGGGCCAGATCTGCGAGTGGAAGACAATGTTGTCCTTACCCATGAAGTAGTAGGTCAGGGCTTCCGGATCATTCCACCACTGGCGCCACGCTTCGGGATCCCCCGTGCGGCGCGCCCATTCAATTGAAGCGCTCAGGTAGCCAATAACCGCGTCGAACCAGACGTACAGGCGCTTACCGGGCTGGTCTTCCCAACCGGGGACCGGGATGCCCCAGTCAATATCGCGTGTCATTGCACGCGGGCGAATGTCCTCAAGGAAGTTCTTCGAGAACTTGATGACGTTGGGACGCCATGTGCCCGAGCGGTCGCGGTCATCCAGCCACGCGGAAAGCGCGTCAGCCAGTGCGGGCAGATCCAAGAAGTAATGCGTGGACTCCACGAATTCGGGGGTCTCACCGTTGATTCGCGAACGAGGATTGATCAGATCTGTGGGATCAAGCTGGTTACCACAGGTATCGCACTGATCACCGCGAGCGCCTTCGGCACCGCAAATCGGACAGGTACCTTCGATATACCGGTCGGGAAGAGTGCGTCCGGTCGAAGGCGAGATCGCCGCGCGGGTGACCTGTTCGATCATGTAACCGTTATCGCGGACGGTCCGGAACATGTCTTGGACAACGCGGTAGTGATTTCCAGCGGTCGTGCGTGTGAAAAGGTCGTAGGACAGGCCCAGCTGAACCAGGTCTTCGACGATGAGCCGGTTGTTCTGGTCGGCCAGCTCGCGCGCGCTCATTCCGGCGCCATCGGCGGCAACCAGAATGGGGGTTCCGTGTTCGTCGGTTCCGGACACCATCAGCACGTCGTGCCCGGCCATTCGCATGTAGCGAGAGAAAACATCGGAGGGAACTCCGAACCCGGCAACGTGACCAATGTGGCGAGGACCGTTGGCATAGGGCCATGCAACGGCAGACAAAATACGACTCATGGTCCCCTAGTCTAGTGCCTATTGGCGCTCGAGTCGTCTCTGTCCTATTCTCAAGGTATCTGCCGCTATATTTTCGGGAGGGTCCAATGCCCCGTGCGCTTGTCATTGTCGATGTTCAGCCTACTTTTTGCGAGGGCGGTGCTCTTCCTGTTGAAGGTGGGAATGCCTGCGCTCAGCGCGTCGCTGATTTCATTGCCGCTCACGCAGCGGATTACGACTGCATTGTGACCTCACAGGATTGGCATATCGATCCGGGTTCGCATTTCTCTGATCATCCCGACTTCGTTGACACCTGGCCTCCTCACGGCGTTGCGGGTACTGCCGAGGCCGAGTTACACCCAGCCCTTGCTGCCCTCCACGCGGATGTCACCATCCACAAGGGCATGTACGAAGCTGCTTATTCTGCCTTCGACGGCGAAGATGTGGCAACGAAGCGTCCCCTGCTTGAGCTGCTCCGTAACAAAGGTATTGATTCGCTGGATGTCGTTGGCCTTGCTCAGTCCCACTGCGTCTGCGAAACAGCGCTGGACGGCGTGAAGGACGGTTTTAAAGTGCGCGTCTTCACCGATCTCACTGAGCCAGTCAGCCCCGAGTTGGGTGAGCTCGCGGCCCATCGCATGGCCGAGGCCAGAGTTGAGTTGGTCCCCTCGAAGGACTGATTCGCACCCACTCCCCTGATTCGCCCGCTCGCTTTATCCGGAGTGCTCTCCTAGTTTGTACGTACTCCCTAGCTTGTGCGCGCAAGTGCGGCCCGGTAGAGCTCGTTCTTGCGTAGCCCCGTGGCCTCGGCGACTTCTGCGGCGGCATCCTTCAAACGCATCCCCTCTGCTGCCAAGGCAAGCACGGCCTCGACATGGTCATCCGCATTGCCTTGGGCATGTCCGGGCGCAATTACCAGGGTGATCTCGCCAAGAACTTCACCTTCTGTGGCCTCAACCAGCTCTGCAAGGCTCCCACGAATCACCTCTTCGTAGGTTTTCGTGAGCTCTCGGCACAGTGCGGCTTGGCGATCGCCACCAAAGACCTCAGCCATGAGAATCAGGGTGTCATGGACGCGTTTGGGCGATTCAAAGAAGATCAGGGTGTGAGGATCCTGCGCAAGAGCCTTCAAATAGCGCGTTGCCTCCCCAGTTTTTCGCGGAAGGAATCCCTCAAAGGCAAAGCGATCGGAGGGAAGCCCAGACAGGGCCAGCGCGGTTACGGGAGCTGAGGGCCCCGGGAGGACACTGACGTGGACACCGGCTGCCGTGGCCTCGTGAACCAGGCGGAACCCGGGGTCGGAAACGGTGGGCATTCCCGCATCGGAGACCATGACCACGCGCGCACCCGCCCGCGCCTGCTCGACGACTGCCGAGGCCTTGACGGACTCATTGTGGTCGTGGAGGCTGATGAGCTTGGCGCTCAGGCGGATTCCCATTCTCGAGGCCAAGGCAAGGAGGCGACGCGTGTCTTCTGCGGCAATAATGTCCGCCTGTTCAAGTGCGGGAGCTAAGCGCGCGGAAACATCGCGCACATCGCCAATTGGGGTGGCCGCAAGAAGGATCGACGCGGGGGCCTGAATGTAATCCTGGTCTTCACTCACGCGTCAATCGTCGCACCTTTGGGTGTGCTACTCCAGTTGAGCAGGGGCCTCGGTAAACTGATCGGGTGGACGACAAGACTCTTTCCGATTCAGATATTCCCGAAGACCCCGCCTTGGGTTCGGACCAGGCTTCCCCGGCTGTTGAGCCTGAGCCTCTTCCCAAGGCCGAGGAAGGCGAGCTCAGCCCTTCGACGGAGGTGAACAAGGCCTCAGCAAACGACGAAGAGGCTGATGCCGCTCCCGAAGGAACGGGACGCGAATGGAAGCCCGTCCCCATTCCCAGGTGGGCGCGTTTCCCGATGTCTGCGCAAGCCGGCTGGGTAGCGACTCTTCTGACGACGCTTGTGGCGGCGCTCATAAGGCTTCCTGGTCTTGGAACAATTAAGACTCTGGTCTTCGATGAGACCTACTACGTGAAAGACGCCTATTCCCTGATGACTTTGGGCTATGAGGGAAGCTGGGCGAAGGATAACGACCCGATGTTTATCGCGGGTGACTACTCTGGGCTTTCGACCAATGGTGGTTACGTCGTTCACCCATCGGTCGGAAAGTGGCTGATCAGCTTGGGAATGCGCGTCTTCGGAGCAACCAATCCGGTCGGCTGGCGCATCAGTGCAGCCATTGCAGGAATCATTCTTGTCTTCCTTACCGCGCGAATCGCACAGCATTTGTTCCGTTCCCCCGCTATCACAGCACTTGCGGGATTCTTTATGGCAACAGATGGCATCGCGATTGTTCTCTCGCGAACCGGTCTTTTGGATATATTCCTGGCGATGTTTGCTGCTGCCGCATTCCTTGCCGTACTAAAAGATCAGGAGATCTCGCATCCACGTTTGGTCGAAAAACTTTCCCAATGGAAGCCAGATCCTGATAATCCCTCACGAATCGGCCCTCATGCGGGTGCACGTTGGTGGCTATTGGTCGCTGGTATCTTGTGCGGCCTTGCAATGTCAGTCAAATGGTCGGGTCTCTACGCGCTCGCTGTCTTGGGGTTGTTTGTCGCTTTCCGTGACTGGATGACGCGCCGTCGTTTTGGGCATCCACGCGCGTTCTACGCGACCTTGATCAACGACACCTCCGTTGCATTCTTGGCCATGGTTCCTCCCGCGGTCATCACCTATGTCGCCTCATGGTTCGGATGGTTTAGGCACTGGAATGCGTACGGGCACAAAACTCACGGCTTTATCGGGGCATTCCACGACCTGTGGGACTACCACGTAGGAATGCTGAAGTTCCACACCGGTTTAACCACTCCTCATACCTATCAGGCTCATCCCGCACAATGGTTTGTTCAGGCTCGCCCAACCTCCTTCGCATGGAACAAAATCGCGGATGCAAGCTGCGATAAATCGGATTGCGTCAACGCCGTTGTCGCACTGGGGAATCCGCTTCTGTGGTGGTTTGCGGCGGTTGCCTTCTTCATCGTCTTGTTCGTGACGCTGCGGGACCGTAACTGGAGAACTGGCTTTGTTGTCTGCGGATACTTGGCGATGTACTTCCCTTGGTATCTGAACGCAAACCGAACGATCTTTAATTTCTACACGATTGCTTTCGTACCATTTGTGTGTCTGAGTGCGGCATGGGTGATTGGGCTGATGCTGGATCAAACTCGCTGCGAGGTAGATCCCGACCGCATGTATGACTCTCAACCTCTTGAAGAGAGTGACTACAGATGGATGGGCGCTAATGTCGTAACACGTCAAAGGTTTGCTATTGGCGCTGTGGTCATTGTTCTGCTCATTACAGCTGTCTCGATCTTCTTCATGCCCTTGTGGCGAGGAGATCTCATCTCGTACAACTTCTGGCACATTCACATGTGGTTCCCGACGTGGATCTAAAGTGAACTGCCATTCGCAGTAAAACGCATGTGCCCGCGAACTTCCGTTCGCGGGCACTACTTTTGCAACGCTAAGAGGCGCAGTGCCAATTAGCTCGCGGAAAAACCGATGTCCATGCAGGCTAAGCCAAAAAGAATGACAGAGAGCGAACGACTAACTAGACGCAGTAAGTAGTAGTAAATAAACATCCACGCGTCGGGATGTGTGTGACTTGATGATGCTAATGAACACCTCTCACGCCCAGTAGCCAAGCAGACCAGGCATGACCTACAAGTCGCTCAAAACTCCGCTTAGAAGAGCATCTGGAGCTAGCTAGGAGGGAAGCAGAGGCGGAACGCGCAAACGAGCGCATTAGGTGTGTGTGTTGGCGCTTGTGTGTGCTGATGGTGCTATTACCCGCCAGGCGCGCGCTTTGCGGTGTTGTGTACGTATGCGTGGTGTTTGCTCACAGCGGGGCATGTGTTGACACGTGCTGGTTGTAACAAGAGGTGCGTAGGCAAAAAGGTAGCCCTGAGGCCGTTTTACAGGCCTCGCGGGCTGCCCCCCTGTTGCTTTTCTTGTGGGTATGCGTAAAGTGGTGGGGCCTTTGGAACGTGTGTTCCAAGGGCCCCACCCTTTGAAGGTTGTTGTGGCGGTGTCCTACTCTCCCACACCCTCCCAGGTGCAGTACCATCGGCGCTTGCGGGCTTAGCTTCCAGGTTCGGAATGGAGACTGGGCGT
>JBHRQN010000012.1:0-36107 GCA_042645485.1 Pauljensenia sp. | reverse complement strand
CGATGACGACCTTGGAGGTCTCTGTGGGTGCGCTCTGTCCCCAGGTGATGGTGGGCTGACTACCGAGATCACCGCTGACAGTAATGCCCGCTGGAAGTTCATTTCCGGTCGACGTTGCGCTTGTCAGCTGAGAGGTATCCTTCGGGTTAACAGTTCCTAAAATATCGACAACGAAGACGAGGTCGGCATTTGCGGGAATTGAAGAACCAGAACCTTGAGCGCCGTAACCCCACTTTGATGGGATGACGAGTTCAACGCGGTCGCCAACATGAGCGTCCGCAAGACCGTACTTCCATCCCTTAATCACCTGGTTGAGGCTGAAAGCGATAGGGGTGCGGCCATCTTGGAATGAAGAATCAAAAACCTTTGCATCGCTGAAGAGCGCACCTGCATAGTTGACCTGAACGATGTCATCGAGGCCGACGCTTGCACCATCACCCTTGTGGAGGGTTTTCACCAAAATCGCATCGCCCACGCTGCCAGATCCGGCTTTGATTTCGGGCTTCTGGCCAAAATCGCCGCTTACCTCAGGGAAATTACCCTGACCGCTTCGATCAACCTGAGGTGTCTCCTCAGAGCTTGAAGCCGACTGGGTTGCGCTTGCCGAGGCCGAAGGTGACGCCGATTGAGAGTCCTTTGACTGGCCCGAGCAGGCACCAAGAGCAAGAGTGCAAGTCAGTAGGATGGCACCGATAGCAGGTAGCTTCTTCACGATTCTCCGATCAGGCGAAAGACTCACCGCATGCACAGGTGTTCTGCGCGTTGGGGTTATCGATCGTGAATCCCTGGCGCTCAATGGTGTCAGAGAAGTCGATGGTTGCTCCTGCGAGGTAGGGAACGCTCATGCGATCGACAACAACCTCAACGCCATCGAAATCACGGACAGCGTCACCATCGAGCAAACGATCATCGAAGTACAGCTGGTAGATCAGGCCAGAGCAGCCTCCGGGCTGAACGGCGACACGCAGACGCAGATCGTCGCGGCCTTCCTGCTCAAGAAGGCTCTTGACCTTCTGTGCTGCGACATCAGTCAGGATGACGTCGTGGGTTGCAGTCTCAGTCGTGTTCTCAGACATGCTGCTCCTTTAATACTTTTCTTATAGGAATAATCTCTAGCCTAAAGCTACTCAGGCACGAGTGCCATCTTCAAAGCTGAGAGCGAATTGTCACTGCCTACCCCATGTACGAGCAGCGCGACCTCCCAGAGCATCAAGGTCCCCGCTTTCATCGACGAGAATCCCATGAATCCCCCACTGGGCTCGTTCGTGTGCCGATAGTGTGGAATGCAGCCCAATAGCAAGAACGGGAATGGCTGATTCTGATGCGATTTCACTTAATAGATCAAGGCTTGATTCCGCCAGGGCCGGTGAATGTAGCTCAGGTTCGCAAATGATCAATAGGTCGGACGCCTCGATCTTGGTTTTGCAGTCGGTCTGGTGGAGTAAGAAATCACCGTCAGACACTAGACGACCACCAAGAATGCCGATAATCGTCGCAGCGCCCCCGCTGGCCCCCGAACCGGGAAGCCTTCCGGGTTCCACTACCGAGGCCGATTGCCCACTGACTGCAAGTTGCGGGCGCATGGTTTTGTGAAGCAGCTCGGCCCACTGCCGATGAAAATCTGCATCGGCAGTGTCTCGAAGACTTAAGTCTGGTTCGAGAGCCAATGTCGAGGACGGTCCAAAGAGCGGGCGCGATGTCGAGTAGGCGGCGTAAAACTCCTGACCTGATACGACGTTTTGTGCACGCTCAATTGCACGTGTAAACCACGTCTCTAGTGATTCATTCGCTCCTCGCATGGTTCCGGAAACACCTTCAAGAAAGCTGATCCCACCGTCAGTTGCTTTAAGATGGCCGCCTTCGAGGACCGGAACTTTCCCCTCTGCAACCACCTCACGAAAACGCTGCCCGGCCTCGCGAAGGGAATCTCCATCCCCCACGCTTAGGACACAAAAACGCTGATTACCCTCCATGGCCTCGACAAAGGCTTGACCGGGGCCAAAGGGAGCAAAGGAAACTTCCCAGGAAGGTGCACCAGTCGAAAAACTTTGAGCAAGTGTACGAAGCGCGGGGGCAGGATCATTCTCCTGCCCCCAATGCCCCGTGATAAACGCGCGTCCCACTTACTTTTCAGCCAGGCGAGACAGCACCAGTGCCTCAGCCAGGACAGCATTCTTCAGATCGGGAAGCGACTGAGATTCATCCTCGGAATGAGCATTCGTCAGAGGATCTTCAACGCCGGTGACGACGACCTGTGCGTGGGGGAAGGTCTCTTGGAACTCGGAAATGAAGGGAATAGAACCGCCAACACCAATATTGACCGCCTGTACGCCCCATGCGTCGGTAAGCGCTTGCTTGACCACGTGTGAAACTGGGGAATCAACATCAGCAAGGTATCCGGGGCCTAGGTCGACATCAGAAATCTCGATACGTGCACCAAAGGGCGCGTGCTCACGAAGGTGCTTCTCAATCGCATCCATAGCCTGACGCGGATCGACACCGGGAACCGTGCGCATCGACAGACGGAAGCGAACGTGAGGGATGATCGTATTCGATGAATTCGCAACGCTGGTTGTATCAAAGCCAATCAGTGACACAGAAGGCTTCGTCCAGGTACGGGCCGCGAGATCTCCGCTACCAGCAAGTCGAACCTGATCGAGCATTCCGCTTGCCGCGCGAAATTCATCTTCTGGCCAATCAACCTCTGCGTGGTCATCTCCACCCAAACCTTCAACGACGATGTTGCCATCTTGGTCATAGAGCGAAGCAATCAGAAGAGCAGCGCAGGTGGGAGCATCGATCATCGGGCCGCCAAACATTCCTGAGTGAACAGCATGATCAGCCACAGTGAGATCAACCGTGAAAGCGCAGTTACCGCGCAAGCTTGTCGTGACAGCAGGCTCGCCAGCCTTCCAGTTATCTGAGTCGGTGACGATGATGACATCAGCTTCAAGCTGGTCGCGGTAGGTCTCAAGGAAGTGAGTAAACGAGGGCGAACCGATTTCTTCTTCGCCTTCGATGTAGACAACAACATTCGCGCCCAGATCCTTACCAAGAAGGCTCAAAGATCCGAGGTGAACAATGACGCCCGCACCATCATCAGAAGTGCCGCGGCCATAGATGCGGTCGCCCTTAACGACGGTTGTCCAAGGGTCTGAGTGCCAACGTGCGAGATCTCCAGTTGGCTGAACATCGTGGTGAGCATAAAGAAGGACCGTCGGCGCGCCCTCAATATGAGGGGAACGAGCAAGGATTGCCGGCTTGCCTTGAACTCCTTCAGGAGTCGTCACTGAGTGAATCTGAGCGTCCAGGCCAAGGGCTTCAAAGCGAGAACGAATATGCTCAGCGGAACGGTCAACATCCGCAGCGTGAGAAGGATCCGAAGAGACGGAAGGAATGGCCACGAGCTGAGACAGCTCATCAACCAATTGCGGGAAGAGAGCGTCAAGACGCTCGCGAAGTTCATTTGTATTCATAAGGCAAGAGTATCTCTTCTACAGATATCTGCTCGCATGAATCCATTCTTAGCGGGCAAGAATGTGCCGATCGCGCTATCGATCTATTACCCTTAGAGACGTGTTGAGCTCAAAGAAGTCAGAACCCGAAGAAACTCCTCAGCCTCAGGCGGCGAATGATCGTTCAAAGAGCGGTCCAACGCCTTCGCGCAAGCAGGCGCAGGCGCGTAATGATCATTCCTTGATTGTTGCGGATCGTAAGGCTGCCAAGAAAGCCGCACGTGAGCGCGCTCGCGCGATGCGTCTTGAACAAGATCGTCTCCAGCAAGAAGCGCTGATCACCGGAGACGAGCGCCATATGCCGCTGCGTGACAAGGGCACGGTCAGGCGCTTTACTCGCGACTGGCTCGATGCTCGCCGGTCCTTCTCAGAGTTCGTCTTCCCAGTGATGATTCTGTTCTTCGTTGTTTTCTTCGGTGTCTCTTTCTTCGCCTCGACCTCAGCTGCTGGTCAGCGCGCGCTCTTCATTGTCATGGTGATTATGTACGCCCTGTTCTTCGTCGCGATCGTCGAGACCAGCATCGTGTGGCAGCGCATCAAGCGTCAGGTTCGTAAGCTTTACCCGCGCGAGCCCATGCCTCGTCGCATGTGGCTCTACGCATTCTCGCGCGCAATTATGCTGCGCCCATGGCGTTCGCCTCGTCCGCAGGTCGAGCGCGGGCACTTCCCAAAGAGATAATTTCATAATCCCTATTTAGAGGGGTGCAGGTTATTCACCTGCACCCCTCTTTTTATCCACAGAGCAGCAATCTATTCGGCGTTTTCCACAGATTTCTTGAGGGCCAAACTTCGACCTCAATACAGAGGCACACTCGTGATGCGAAAAGCTTATGAAAGGAACAATCATGGCGCATCACTCTTCGGCCCTTGAAAGCATTCCTCCGCTCTACGGAGATCCTGGATGGGTTGAAAACAGCGGACTAGTTAAAATTCTCTGGCCGCTCACGGATACTCAGGTCACCTCTGATTTCTTCAGATTCTCTGGATTAGATCGCCCGCAAATCGAAAAGATCCGTCCGCTTCTTCCTGCGGATAACCTGCAGGATCGCCAGAATAACGCTCCCCCGCTGGAGCTCTTTTTTAAGGCGGCTCTTCGCAATCCTCGTGTTTCTTTGGGAGGTTACCTCGTTCTTGCACCCCGATGGGATGAGAGGATAAGCATCGATTCGCTCTTCATTGAAGACGAATCAGCGCTGAACTACCGTGAGAGCCCATGGGCGCTGATTTATGAAGACGGAATCTGGGAAAAACTCCAGGAAGAACTGGGATTCGACGGCTACTGCCGCCCCGATGAATGCGAGCCCATCACATGTTTCGATGAGACTAGAGGCCCCGGCTGGTGGCTCTGGTGGGACTGAGCGTACAACGCGTCAGTGGCACAATAAAGGAATGCTCATTCATCTGACATCCGCCTCTCTCGAAGAGGATCCGCGCCTGGCCGACTACACCTCAATGACCGATGTTCATCTTCGCAAGAGTCTGGAAGTCGAACGCGGCCTCTACATGGCGGAGTCAACGAATGTCATCATCCGTGCTCTCGAGGCCGGTCATCACCCACGCTCACTCATCATGGCTCCACGTTGGCTTCCTGACCTAGAACCGCTCTTCGAGCGCTTCCTGGGAGCCAAGGACGGCGGCGAGATACCAGTCTTCGTCGCTCCTGAACCGATTCTGGAGAGCATCACAGGATTCCATCTTCACCGTGGTGCACTCGCTTCAATGCAACGACCTGTTTTACCTTCGGTGGCAGATCTTCTGTCATCTTTAGGAGATGGCCCCAAGCGGATTCTGATCCTTGAAAATCTGGTCGACCATACGAATGTGGGTGCCGCATTCAGAAGCGCCGCCGCGCTTGGTGCAGATGCAGTTCTTATCACTCCAGAATGTGCAGACCCGCTCTACCGGCGCTCAGTTCGCGTCTCAATGGGAACGGTCTTCCAGGTCCCGTGGACCAGATTGGAAGACTGGCCGGCAAACGATGACCTGCACAATGCAGGATTTTCTCTGGCAGCTCTGGCCCTCAGTGACGATTCCGTCAGCCTTGATGAGTTCGTGACGATGCCCGTGATGACAGATAAAGATTCGCGTGTCGCCTTGGTCATGGGAACGGAGGGCGATGGTCTGAGGAAGAGTACCCTGTCACGCACCGATTACGTCGTTCGTATCCCCATGATGGGTGGTGTCGATTCGCTCAACGTTGCTGCAGCAAGTGCGGTTGCCCTGTGGGCGACGCGACTACCGCGTGCGTAGTTCCTTCACAATTCCTGCGATCACATCAACGCATTCTTCCCAACCACTCACAGCGAGGGTCGGGTATCCGGCAGCCTTCACTGGGTAATCGTTACCGGCCTCGTCTAGCCGATCTCCAATGAAGAGCATATCTTCGGGTGCGATTCCAGTGATCTCAACAAGCTTGCCCATTCCATAGGCCTTATCGATTCCGTGACGGGTGATATCAACCGAAGTTGATCCTCCCCCACGCACCTCAAGGTCTGGAAGATCCTCTGCGACCGCATCACGAAGAGCCCGCTTCTTATCACCTGTCGGGTCCCACGCGCGCTTCGCCTCTAGAGGAGCTTGCTGCCCCAGCGCTGAGAAAGTAATCTGCGAACCTCGGTCCTCAATGATTTCCCCCCAAGGATGTGCTTCCCACACTCCTTGCTGACGCGCGTGGCGTTCGAGCGAGGCAATTGCGCGCTCACGCTGCTCTCTAGTCAGGTCATTGGCATAAACCTGTTCCCACTGAGCATCCTGCTCATCCCAACGGTAGTAGCGCGTCCCGCAGGTGGGCATGAGATGCAAGTTCTTCAATTCAGAAGAAGAAGCGCCGAGGTTGTCCAGTAGCTGAGTGCGAAACTGTCCAAACTCTCCACCAGAGATCACGCACACTGGCACGCAGTCGAGCAGTGCACGAAGTTGATTAGCCATCGACTCCGGAAGCGCAGACTTCGAAGGCGCCAATGTGTCATCAAGGTCGAAAGCTACGAGGCGCATGCTATCTCCTTATCGCGAGTTGGGCTCCGCAACAGGAGCAGTCGTTTCAGCCTCGTCCTCGCCAGGAGTCGGCAGGAGTCGAAGCATCACGAGTGAAGCAACAAGCCCTCCCCATACCAGAAGGATCGTCACAACCATCATGATGATAGCAGCGGGGTTCATGCGATCTCCTTAGATGTTGACGACGTGCTTGAACGATGAGGATGCGACCAGGGCATCAGGGTAACGATTGCGGATGCGAGGAGCGCGAAACCAACAGATCCCCACCCGAAGATGTTCACAAGATATCCGGCGTAGCCACCGTAGCCCTCACTGATGCTTGAAATCACTGAGGTCACCAGCATGAACGCCAACACCAAGGGAATGATGATACCAACGAGGTAGTCCCATACGGGAGGAATCGAAGGTGCCGAAACAGAGTTAAGGTGCCTACGCAGACCCCGGAGCCTGGGGCGCACGAGTGCGGTGTAGAGCGCCATGGCAATCGCGCAACCAACAACTCCCACATTGTTGATGAAGTTATCAACGATATCCAAGGTATTCAGACCAGAACGTGTCGCGAAGAACGCCAAAGAAATAATCGTTGTTGGGATTCCCATAACGAGCGAAGCCTTCACAGGAGTCAAGGCAAACTTATCTTGAATTGCACCAGAAACCACCTGCAAGAGCGAGAGCAGAGAGGTGATGCCTGCAAGGACAAGCGAAGAGAAGAACAGGACTCCGAAAAGCGGCCCGCCCGGCATCATCGAAATAATCTTCGGGAAGGTGACAAAGGAAAGAATCGGACCGGTCAGTCCCTTCAACTCAGAAACCGCAACTCCCTGCGAATGAGCCATGAATCCCAGGGCCGAGAACACTCCAATACCAGCAAGAATTTCGAAGGATGAATTAGCAAAACCAGCGACCAAAGCAGTTCCGGTAACGTTTGACTTCTTCTGGAGGTACGAGGCGTAGGTCAGCATGATTCCAAAGCCAACCGAGAGCGAGAAGAAAATCTGAGCAAATGCGGCGAGCCACACCTTGGGTTGTGTCAGAGAACTCCAATTGGGTGTAAAGAAAGCACTCAGGCCTTCCAGTGCACCAGGTAGGAAGAGGGCACGCACAACAAGAGCGAGGAAGAGGACAACCAAAAGAGGAAGGAAAATCTTATTGGCCTTCTCAAGCCCTCGTGCGACACCAAAAGAAGCGATGAGCAAGATGCATGCCCATACCAAGACAAGCGGAATTGCAACTGCCGCTACTGGAGTCCATGAGAATTCATCAGAACCGACGGTTCCCAGGAAAGAGGACAGGAAGAATGTCTGCGAATCCTCACCCCAGGCCTCGGTAATCGAATAGACGACGTAGCTTCCAGACCACGCAACAACCGCGGCGTAGTAGGTAATAATCACGAAGCAGATGAACACGCACAACCAGCCGAGGAACTCTCCCTTAGCGTTCATGCGGCGGAAGGCCCACGGAGGGGTTCCACGGAACTTATGGCCAACGGCGTACTCAAGCCAAAGGATCGGAATACCAGCGAAGAGCAAAGCGACGAGGTAGGGAACAAGGAACGCTCCCCCGCCATTGGTGTATGCAACACCGGGGAATCGCCAGATGTTACCCAAGCCGATCGCGGAACCGATAGCCGCCATTAAAAAGCCAGTTTGGCTGGTCCATGTGTCGCGCGTGCGACGTTTTGCAGGAGATGCTGCCGTGCTCATGTAGACGTTTCCTTCCTTAATACAGGCCCAAACCTAGTGGCGTCTCAGGAGCCGAGCAATACTTTTCCACTATGCGAAACGGGCTCGGCAGGATCGATAAACCCACGCAGCAATGAAAACAACCGTAACTACGCAGACAATTGATGCTCCCGCCGGAAGATCCAAAGACCAGGAGAGGTAAATACCACACAGAGAACTCAGCACACCGATGACGAGAGAGCTTCCAATCATCGCTCCCAGTGAATTTGTCAGAAGGCGAGCACTTGCGGCGGGGGTAATGAGCAGGGCAAGAACCAAGATGTTGCCGATGATCTGAACGGAAATCACGACTGCACCAGCAACACTGACATAGACCAAAAGATCTAGAGCCATCACCGGCAAACCGGCGACTCGAGCACTCTCTCGATCAAGACTCACGGCAACAACTTCTTTGTGAAAGAAAGCAAAAACCCCGACGATCACTGCTGAAGCGATCAGTACGAAAGGTACTTCCGAAGCAGGGATGCCCGTCAGCGAGCCAAAAAGGAAATCTTGAAGGGACCCCGCATATCCCGGTGCCCAGGAAATGATGACCAATCCCAAACCAAAGGCCCCAACGAAAAGAACACCAATGATTGAGTCTTCCTTCAAACGCCTATTTTGGGAAAGAAGCGCAACGAGCACAGCAGTTCCAACACCTGCAAGTGTTCCTCCCAATACCAGGGACCCCGAACAGACAAAAGCGATTGCTAGACCGGGAAAAACCGAGTGAGCGACGGCATCTCCAATGAAAGACATCCCGCGCAGGACAACATGACAGCCAACAACCGCACATACGCAGGCAGCAACGCAGGTGACAAGAATGGCACGGGGTAAGAAAGCCAATGCTGGATTCGTCAGATCGCGAAGAAAGTCAATGATACTCAGCACTTAGATCACCCCTAGGACCTTCAGTAGCGGATTCGACGGGCGAATATCAAAGGTGTGCATCCACACCTCAGGATCGCGAATCTCTTCCGGTTTCCCCGAGGCAACAACAGTCGAGTTCAGCAAGAAAAGTCGATCACAGGCATCAATAGCCCCAAGAATGTCGTGGGTTGTCATGAGGATGGCGCAACCAGAGAGAGCGAGCCTGCGGAAGACATCCATCAGACTTTCTTGAGTCGGCATATCCAGGCCAGTAAAGGGTTCATCCAATAGAAGCAATTGCGGGCGTAAAGCAAGAGCCCTGGCAACCAGCACACGCTGGCGTTGGCCACCCGAAAGCTCCCCGATCACTCGATCTCCAAGCTGCGCTAGACCAACCTGATGCAGTGCCTCTTCGACGGCGCGATGATCATCGATCTTAGCCCTGCGCCCCCATCCAATCCGGCGGGCTCGCGCACTGAGAACCGCCTGACGGATGCTGATAGGAAAATCCCAGGCAAACTCATGACGCTGCGGAACATATCCGACTGATCGAGGCTGAAGCGGGACACCCATTGAGGTGATGTGAGTCGAGCGGGAAGGAATCACGCCAAGTATTGCGCGCAAAAGAGTTGTCTTCCCAGCACCGTTGGGACCAATAAGCGCACAAAACTCCCCGGGAGCAACCGTGAGTGAGACCGATTTGAGTACCTCACGCCCGGGGTAGGACACGTCCAAGTTACAGATATCGAGTGCTGAAACCAAATTCTCAGTACCCATCACACGTCGCTTTCCGAACCGAAGTCACGAGAAACATCCTCGCGTGCTTCCTCAATCTGCTTTTGAGATTTCTTTGTCCGATGTGCAACGACGATAAAGGCAATCACTCCCAAGGCCAAACAGATCGCTCCATAGATCAGATACTCATTATTTCCGCCCTGTTCACGCGCTACCTGCGGCTTGGCAGTATGCGTCCCCTCTTTCGTCGAGGCCGCGAGCGCACTTGGCGTGAGCGCGCGGGCTTCTTCGGTCTTTACCTCATCGCCAACGACAAACCTAAGTGTGTCTGACACGCATTGCGGTGCCTCTTTATCTCCAAAGCACCAGCGCACGCTGAGTGCGTAAGCACCCGGAGCAGAAAACGCCCAATTTGCGTGAACGTGAGTATTTGCCTCGACCCAGATGTCTGATTGGGAGGAAGTAGAAGAGTCATACAGGACTGTCGGCGCCCCGAAAGCCCCATCTTGTAGGAAAAGCCATGCTTGGCCTGGGCCCTGAAGATTCCCCAGGGTCATCGTTGCGCCACTGCCCATGACCTTAATGAGTTCGGGGTCTTGAGTGTTCCATCCCAGCCAAACAACCCGAGGGTTTTGAGTTTGCGGAATGACCCAGTAGGACTCTCCCTCGTGCGCGCGGAGGAATGAATAGCTGGGGTCTGAGGGAACCTGAAGCTTGCCCGAATCGCTCACGCGAAAAACAAGAGTGTCCAAAGGACGCCAGATCGGCGTTTCTCCTGAATCATCACGTGCCAGAATCTCAGGTTTCGAATCAACAATCTTTGGCCCCAAGTCAACGTGACCGCGTTCAATTGTGGCTTCTTCGCGCACCACCTGCTCAGAGGAATCTACGTGCTGAGTTAGAGGATCATCCGCTACCGCTGGCAGTACGACACTGGCGCTCACAGCAATACTGACAAAGAGCGCCGATAGCCCCCGCGCTATATTTCTCGTACTCATCCTCTTCATCATTTGTGGTCCTTTCCTAAACACCGCGACAGTGAGTGCGCATTTGCTTTCATCATGTCGATATACGTCGAGGCATCCGCATCCAAAGTGTCGCCATACAGCCCGCAAACTCGAACACCGTTTTCTTCCGCAACTTGTGCGATCACAGGGTGACGCTTGCGCTTTTCTGGTTCCAAGAAAACCGCGGAAATTTTCATGTTCTTCAAGGTTTCAGCGATGCGTTTACGATCGGCAATCGAGGCCTCGCTCCCGTCCTGAGCGCTCAGGTAACCAGCGATTTCAAAGTCATAGGCGCGCGCAAGATAGGCATAGGCATCGTGTGTAGTGACTAGCTTTCGATCGAGTGGATTAATGCCCGCGATCGTCTGCGAAACCTCACGGTCAGTCTCATCGAGTTTCGCGATATAGGCCGAGGCATTGGCCGCGTATTGCGCACTATGCTCCGGGTCGCGCGTTGATAACGCGTTCTCAATAACTCGCACATAGGCCTGCGCGTTATGAATGTCATGCCACGCATGTGGATCAATGTCACCGTGGACATGTTTGCCAAGCACAGCCTGGGGCAAAACATAGGCCTGCCCATCACCCGAGCCGATAAACTCCCATCCCCGACCTTTGGGAATCTCACGCAATGTACGCGATGGAACGTCAATCAGCACTCGCTCAATATCCAAAGAGGCAAGAGTCGAAGGTAAGCCGTTGCTTTCCTCAACGGCTTCGCGTAGCGGTGCCCCCTCGGGTACTCCACCGTCTTTTTCTCGGTCAACCATCAGGGTTAATGCACGCGACTTCAGGTCCACGGTGATGTCGCTGTGGCCTCGTCGGAGAAGAAAGAGCCCACGTTCCTGGGCAAGTTTCTCTGAATCAATTCCCACCGCAAAAGTCACCAGCGAGACAGGAAGCTCAATGGGCTCCGCGTCAGCCGTCACCCGCAAGCGCGCTCGTAAATGCAGCGTGTAGACACCGGGCTGAGTAAAAACCCAGCTCATGTGTTGGTGTGCCCCAACGGGCAGAATCGAAGTATCGGTTGCCCAATGATTACCGGCATCAAAACCATCCCGAGAGGCAAAGGCAATCTCGGGACTTCCAAAACTTGTCGTGATGTAAGCACATGCGTGCCCTGGCCCCTCAACATCAGTGACAGAGAGTTCAACTTGGGACGATCGCGTTGCCCCACTCTGGCTTCCGTCACCGTAGACTCTCATTCCAAGCCAGGGCGTATCCAGGGAACGATCTTCAACAAGAGGAATCAAACTACCGCCAAACTTTGCACTTTCTTCCGCAAGAGACAGCGAGAGAGCATTCTTGGGAAGATTCGCATCGAGCGCGCGAATCACCGAGTGGTCTTCGAGCATCAGGTAGTTCGTAACAGCGATATCCGCATAGGCGATATCGCGGATTCCTCTCAGGCTCAGTTCCCAAGAATGCGGATCTGCACCGTTGGGGATCAGCTGGTGAACATCCACATAGTCACCACCGACATTTCGTGCTAAATCAGCCAAGATCCCAGTTGTGGCTACGATACTCAGTCGCTGTGATGAGGCATCGACATGCGGCGCACAGCCTCCAGTTACTGCAGCAAGGACGCATGAAAGGGCTGCAACTGCAATTCGCGCAATCTTCACTTCCTCACCCGCATGCGAGTAGAGACCACGATGCATCCGCATCCCATGAGTAGGGCCGCGAGGATTATGGGAGCAAGCTCTGCCGTGCCCGCACCAGTTGATGCCAGGCTGCACGGCTGCCCCGAGGCGGTACGTCCGACGATTGCGTAAACCAGAGGACGTCCGTGCTCCCCTGTTCCACCGGCCGCGATCAAGGACCCAGCCGTTCCACTTCCGCTTCCGCGCAAGTCCTCGCCACGAGGGGTGACATTCATAGCGATAGTGAGTTGGTAGGAGCCTGGCTCGGTAAAGACCCAGTTTTGGTGAGCATGAGTGTTGGCAGGCAGGGTGTAGCTCGTTCCTGCACCGTCGAAAACGTGAGTACCAATTCCTGCCCCCAGGCTTCCCGATTCAAAGACTGCAACATTTCCGGGGCCTTGAACATCAAGGAGAGAGAAACGGACCTGCCCACTGGTCTCAGTCACAATTTCTTCGCGTTGTGAATTCATTCCGAGCCACGGGACCCCTCGAATCTGGGTAGCGGGAATCATCCACACGTCCTGCCCAGGCGCTGCGGCAAAGTTCAGAGCTTCAGGAGCCTTGATCTTTGCCTTCTCTCCCAGCGCGAAGGTCATTGATGCGGGGTCTTTCCACACCGCAGGCACAGATCGGTCATCTTTAATTCGCGCGACTAATTGACCGTTTTCAATCGCCGGTCCCAGATCAAAGTGCCCATCAGTAATTCCGCCTTCGCTACCAACCTGAACATTCAGGTTCGTAATTGCCTGATTGGGAGTTTCGCTATCGCTGCGGATACGTGAGACTTCATCTTCATCTGCTTCACGGGTAATACGAGTTGCAATACAGCGCTCAGACCCAACGCGCTGGGGTGCATCACGCGTGAGTGGTTCTTCCTCGCCGCCTGCAGCGCTTTCTTCAACCGCTGGAGGAAGTACCCCACCACTCTGAACACCTGAGTTTTGCGGCGTCGACACCCCTTGCGCACCTCCTACCTCAATGAGATACGTGGCACTACGTGTCGTTTCAAAAGAACCGTCATTTCGATATGCACGCGCTTGAACGCTCAGCTCATAGCTTCCCGCCTGAGAAAACACCCAATTCGCATGCGTGTGCGAAAGATAATCTTGAGCAATTGTTGAGCCATGTGGATCTAGCTCAAATCCTCCCGAACGCAGTCGCGAACTACGACCCGAAAGGAAGTCTTCGGTCCACAGTGAAATACGTCCACCGTTGGGATGGGTGTAGCTGACATCAAATTCAACGCGTTCAAATCCTGCTGGTGCAAGAGAGAGAACATCCCATCCGGGCCACGGCAAAGTTGGATCTTGAGTTTGCGGAAGGAAATATCCAGTGCCACCGGCGACAATGTCTTGAGGAAGCGAGTGCGTCAGAGCCGAGGAAGGAACGATCAAGCGAAGCTCTTCAGCTTCGTGTTGAACCCCCGACCCAGTGACGTCTTCCATCACCTTCAATACGGGCAGTCCCGAATCATCAAGTGTCATGTAGAAGAGGTCAATATGGCCGTGGTCAAGAACAAGACGACGCTCGCTCAAGTTCGCGCGAGGAGCCGCTTGGGTGTGCGCACTCATTGACGAGGCCAGTGAAGCGTCGCGAGCTTCTCTTGCCTCAGGGAGCGGGGCTCCCCCACTTTGTACAGATTCTTGCTCTTCACTGCTCTTCGAGGACGAGACGTCAGTGCTCTGTTCGGGCTCTTGCGTCTGGGCCTGGAGAGCTTCAATGCTCGCGCTGAACTCGGCCTCGGCGATGAGACGAGGCTCCTGCCCCGGGATTACTTCCTGAATGCGAAGACGCAGCGAGCGAATACCAAGCTCAGCAAAACGTGCATGCAGGGGGCCAGCTGCGAAGTCCTCTCCCCTGGCCTCGAGAACAAATCCTCGAAAGAGTTCCTCGGTGCCGTCGATCTCTTCTTCAAACGCGCTTCCACGACCGAGATGCTCCGGGGAATCAAAACTCAGTGAGTGCGGAGCAATTTTATCCAGATCTGCAGCACCTGCTCGTGCGCTTAGTTCAACTGAATACCGCGAATCCGCTGTAAACACAGAAGGGTTGAAATGAACAGCGAGTTCATAACCTCCATCAATTTCGCGCTCAGCATCACGAGCAACCGGAGTCGTTCGAAGCCGAAGCAGGCCATTGTGAAGAGGAAACTCTTCGCCCTTTTCTCCAGTAGTACACAGAGACTTCGGTGCCTCGTTGTTATCTTCAAGGCACGTCGAGACTTGAAGACTATCGCTTAAAAGGTGCTCGTCTTGGGAGGAGGAAAGAGCCTCCGCTTGAGCCGGGGCTGGAATAAGAATCCACGCACTCATCACTGCAATAGTGATCAATAGCGAAAACAGGGCACGTGTTGTCCTGCGGCATAATGATGACATGACCATCTCTCTAGAATGATAATCGTTCTCATTCCCCATTAAAGAGGGTGGCCACACCTCAAGTCAAATGGACAGCCGGACTCTAGTTAAATCCCAACACCCACTGAGAAATGTGATAACCAGCCATAATCACCGCACGTCCCGGCTTTGAGGGCATCGTAATCAGGCGCCCAAGTAGATCCTTGCGTACTGCGTCATAGGCTTCCGGCTTTTTCATCTGAAGCTGCGCCCAAAGCTCGTCCTTACGAGCGAGATTCTCCTCAGTTCCCGAGCGCAAAAGCATCACCGTGCAGATGACACAGTTGATACGCAGATAGTGCACAAGATAGCGGTACAGATGAGGTGGAACCTCATCAGGAGCTGGAATAGCATCGACCATCGCGGCATTTACCCGCAGCAATTGATCAACACGCGAAATCATGACCTGCTCGTTGACCGATTGATCATCACGCCCAATGAAATAGCGGTAAAGATCGACATCAAGATACTCAAAAGTACGGACATCAATGACCGGAACAAAAGAGTAAATGAAATCAACATAGAAGGTGTGCTCAGGGAGGACCAAGCCGGAGCGACGAACCAAATCTGTCCGCAAGATTAAGGCATGCATCATCAGATACTGGTCGTACCGACAACGACGAATCTGATCCCATGAGATCACGCGATCCCTAGGCATCACATTTCCGTAGCGGATGACTGCTTTATGAGCCTTCCCCTGCTTCTCATACACATAATTGGCAACCAAAAGATCTAATGGTTCACCCTGCGCTTCGCGAAGCTCCAAACGCTCAAGGACGCGCTTAAGTGCCAAGCGATCCAACCAGTCATCTGCATCGAGGATTTTGAGGTAGCGCCCACGAGCACCTGCAATACCAGCATTAACAGCGCCGCCGTGGCCAGCATTCTCCTGATGGATGACTCGGATATGATCTGGATCCGATTGGACCAATCCATCAGCAATCTCAGCAGTTGCGTCGGTTGATCCATCATCAACGATGAGCACCTCGACCTGGTCAAATCCACGCACTGAGGAGACTGCGCGATCAAGGTAATCCTGAGCGTTATACGAAGGAATAACAACGGTGAGCACAAAACTTGGTTCCACCTGTTGAATGATAGTGCATGAAGCGCTCTTTCTTAGCGAAATATTATGAAAACATGGTGCTTTTCGGGCTATCCTTGACGAAAGGGCTTATTCGCAATGGGGAGGCAATTATGAGCCAAGCACAAGAGATCCTGAATGCACTGGGTGGCTGGGATAACCTGACCGACCTTCAGCATTGCATCACCCGAATCCGCGTTGATTTTAAAGATGATTCGAAGATCGACGAGGCCGCGTTGCGCAAGGCAGGCGCGTTCGGTGTCGTGGTCGTTGGCTCTCACGCACAGATCGTCATGGGTCCGCAGGCAGAGGAAATTGCAGAGGAAATTAACACACTGAAGTGAATCTTCAGCTCCTCTCCCCCATCCCTGGAACCCTGCGAAACCTAGCTGATCTCACAGATCCGGTTTTCGCCCAAGAAATTATGGGGCCGGGTTTCGCGATTGCCCCCGACGAGGTTGACACCCTCGAGATACTCGCGCCCATAGATGGGACACTCAGTCACCAGCTTCCTCATGCATGCGCTCTGACAACGCCTGATGGCCTCAGCATTTTGATTCATGCAGGAATTGACACCGTACTACTCAAAGGCAAAGGCTTTTCAGCACTCCATCAATTAGGACAGCAGATTAGTGCTGGTGACCCGCTCATCACATGGGATCTTCGTCCAGCGCGCCAAGCAGGATACGACCTTGACGTTGTTGTCATTGCTATGCAACCGCCACAAACAGTTTGCGAACTATTAACTATGCCCGGTTCACGCCTAGATACTTTGGTGCCCTGCGCAGATGTACGCAGGGCACCATAAAGTAGCTAAATTCCCTAGCGAATGTAGCGGTCCACACTGGTCAAGAATCGCTTGACACGATCACAATGCGCCATGTCATCAATCAAGACTTCTTTGCCATTAAAGGCATGAAGCGGAACACACCAATTCGGATACTCAGCATTTGTACCCGGTAGGTTCTGCGGCAATTTCTCGCCAACAACGTCCACCAGAGAAACCGCCAAAAGAAGTGCAGGAGATGCAGCAAGGTATGCGTGCATCGCAAGAACAAGTTCTTCTTCACTGGGCTCATCGTCGTGAATGAAGCCGCCTTCTTTCAGGCGCGAGACCATTCGTTCACGCTCGATGCGATCCGCATCGCGAACCTGCTCAAGGTCTTCGACCAAGAGCCCTAACTGATGGCGAAGTTCGGTGTGAGCACCTTCTAGATAGCCCAATGTCGGAGGCAAATCATGCGTTGTTACTGCCGCAAGGCAAGACCGGCGGTAATGATCCGGCCATAGTGGCCATCCACTGCCTTCCTTCTCAAACCACAGGACGGAAGTACCCAAAATTCCACGATCATTGAGATAACCGCGAACCCAGGGTTCAACGGTTCCCAAATCTTCGCCAATGACAACTGCACCAGCCCGCTGGGCCTCGAGCAGCACAATGCCCACCATGGCCTCGTGATCATAGGACACATAGGCACCCGATTGGGCACCCATCCCTTCAGGGATCCACCACAAGCGGAAGAGACCGAGGATATGGTCAATACGCACTGCTCCTGCGTAGGAGAGCACAGAGCGCAACATTTCCCGAAGCGGTGCATACCCCATTCGCGCAAGAGAGCGGGGTGACCACGGAGGCTGCGCCCAATTTTGCCCCTGCTGAGAGTACATATCCGGAGGTGCGCCAACGCTCATACCCGGAGCGAAGGCATCTGGCATCGACCAAATTTCCGAGCCTTTCGAATGCACTCCCACCGCTAGGTCAGACATGATCCCCATGTCCATTCCCAAACGGCGAGCACCTTCTTGAGCGCGAATCAACTGGTCGAAAACGATCCACTGGCACCACTGCCAAAACTCGATTTCGGAGGCGAGACGCTGACGCGCTTGCTCGACACCCGGAGCGTCAATGGAGGCGTAGCGCTGGGGAAGATCAATATCGCCATTTTCAAAGACCAAAGCGGACCACAGGGCAAAATTTTCTAAGGACTCCCCGCCTTGAGCACAAAAATGCTCAAACTGCGCCTGACGACTAATTGATCGAGGGAGCTCAAAAATCTTACGCAGCGCCTTAATCTTTGACTTCCACGAAAGGTCACGGTCGACAATATCCTCATGGCTCCGGGAGGCGTGCGCATACCGCGTGACAACCCCGCGTTCCTTACTATCCATGTGCACATACTCATCGATGGCTTCAGGACGAATATAGAGGGGGCTTGCCCAGCGACGCGACACGGGAAGGTAAGGCGAATTCTCCTGCGGGAAACCAGGCTGCGGGGCGTGCAGAGGATTGATCTGCAAGAAGTTTGCGCCATTACGCGCAACAATTGCAGCTAGATCCGCCAGGTCCTGCGTATCCCCCATTCCCCAGGAGCCGCTTGAGCGGGTCGAATACAGTTGAGCCGCAACTCCCCAGCGCTTGTGACCATCATCGAGGCGGCTAGAAAGTCGCTGAGGGACAACAACCAGGGTTGACGAGCATTCGCTTCCATCTTCATGGCGCGCGACAATCCGATGCCATCCAAGAGGCAACCAATTCGGAATTTTAAAGGTGGCACGCCCAATCAGATTTCCATCGACCATCCGCGGCGAAATCCAACGGTCAAGCTGCTCAAGCTCATGATGCTGCCCATCTTCGGTCTCAACGTGGCACCAGACGCCCATCCCGTGAGGAACGTGAACAGGAATCTCTGCCTCGTTCCCCTGGCGACACACCGTAGTGGGAGGAAGGGGTGACAACCAAACAAGATCTTCATTATGGCGAAAAGCGTCATCAATTTCGTTTAGCGAAGGTTCTGAAGAGAGTGAGAAACCCAGTGAATTCAATACTGCGACGAGGGAGGCATCTTGAACGTGCTTCCAGTTTCCATACCAATCCCAGAAACCGGTAGAGACCCCCACGGTCTCAGCGAGTTCACGCAGGTGCTCTGTTACCGTCTGACTTGCCATAAGGTCCCCTCTGAAATACAGCAATGCTCTTCTATTTTATGGGTTAGAGAAGAGCAGGTGAGACCGATCTTTGTGTGCCAGCAGACACATCCTGCGGTAAACACAGGTGAAGCATCTGCAAGGCGATCTTTCCAGCCCCTGCTCCGAGAACAATTTGGATCACGTGCCCCGAACGCACAACTGCGAGAACTTCAGGAAGACGAAGAGCCATGTCATCAACCTTTTCAGGCGACTTCACTTCAATCCGAATACGCAGCATGCACGGTTCAATATCTTGGATATTTGATGCTCCCCCCAGAGATTGGAGAAGAAGCGCTGCCGTTTCCACACCTAATTCCCTTTCAGAAACAAGTGACCTATCACTCACAATATATATGAGCGAAGCAATTTGGTGCAATACGTCACTTTCTGCAACTTGTAATACAGGAATGCACTGATTTTTAGACGCAAAGTTAGAGACAATATAGCCATGACTACGCCGCTGCCGATTCCCACAATTTCGACTGAGCCTGTCGCTTCAGTCTTAAGGATTCTTAGCCTGAAGGAAAACGGCGATGATTCGTTTATTGCTCGTTCGCTCCCTCAGGTACGCAGGGTTTACGGCGGCCAGGTTTTGGCCCAGGGGCTGCTGGCAGCAAGTGCTACTGTCCCCATTGAGAGACTCCCCCATTCTCTGCACGCTTATTTTGTGCGAGGTGGAGATCCTGAAAAGACCTTCAGCCTAGACGTCACACGCGTTCTTGATGGTCGTTCATTTTCGAACCGTTCCGTATCTTGCTTCCAAGACACTCGAGAGATTCTCACAATGAGTGTCTCTTTCCAAGGTCCCGAGGCAGCGCCCTCCTATTCCCCCAAGGCGCCCGATGTACCCGCCGCAAGTGAGTGTCGATCAGCCTTGGAGATCTTCCGTCTCATGGATCATCCCGTTGGCAAGTTCCTTGGCAAAACTGCCGCCTTCGACGTGCGTCATATCGGCCAAAGTCTCTACACAAAAGCGGACCCGCAGAAACTGCCGACGCAAAGACTGTGGGTGAAGCCCCGAGCCGAGATTCCCTCTGAAACGACTCAGCACGTTCATCGCGCTCTTCTGACCTATGTCGTTGACCAAGTAATGCTCGAGCCTGCACTACGCGTTCTGGGAATGTCATGGATGACCCCCGGATTGGTTGCAGCATCTTTAGACCACGCGATGTGGTTCCATCACGATGTTGACATCAATGATTGGCTTCTCTTCGACCAGCGCTGCACTCAAGTCGTGAACGGCCGAGTGCTGGTCGAATGCTCAATCTTCACCGAGGCGGGGGTCCTTGTCGCTCACGCCACTCAAGAGGCAATGCTACGAGTTCCTACTGAAGGACACACATCAAGCCACTGGGGATTTGGGGTTGATCCCAAGACCGGCAAACCGATGAGCGGCATGGCATAGGGCTAATCCGTACGCAGTCACAGGCGCCGCGGCACAAGCACAGCCAACCGCAGAAACTACACGGATTCATTTTATAGACGGACCTCAAAAGCATGGGAGGGGACGGCTTAGCCGTCCCCTCCCATTGAGTTTTAATCCTAGGATCAGTCGCGAGTGAGCTTACGGTGCGTCACGCGGTGAGGCGCTGCTGCATCCAAGCCCAATCGCTCGATCTTGTTCTTCTCATAGGACTCGAAGTTACCTTCAAACCAGTACCACGAGGCAGGATTCTCTTCCGTTCCCTCCCATGCAAGAATGTGGGTTGCCACGCGGTCAAGGAACCAACGATCGTGGGTGATGACCACTGCACAACCAGGGAATTCCAAAAGCGCATTTTCCAAAGAGGACAGAGTTTCAACATCGAGGTCGTTGGTCGGTTCGTCCAGCAGCAAGAGGTTTCCCCCCTGCTTCAAGGTGAGCGCGAGATTCAGTCGGTTACGCTCACCACCGGAAAGGACGCCTGCGGGTTTTTGCTGATCTGCACCCTTAAAGCCAAAGGCAGAAACGTAAGCACGCGAGGGCATTTCAACATTGCCCACCTGAATGTAGTCCAAGCCGTCGGAGACAACTTCCCACAGAGTCTTGTTGGGATCGATACCCGCGCGGTTCTGGTCGACGTAGCTGAGCTTGACGGTTTCACCAATAGTGAGCTCTCCCCCGTCGAGAGGTTCAAGTCCAACAATGGTCTTGAACAGAGTGGTCTTACCCACGCCGTTGGGACCGATCACACCGACAATACCGTTTCGCGGCAGGGAGAAAGACAGGCCATCGATCAAAACGCGATCGCCAAAGCCCTTCTTAAGGTTCGTTGCTTCGATGACGATGTTACCCAAGCGGGGCCCCGGCGGAATCTGGATCTCTTCGAAGTCAAGCTTTCGACTGCGTTCGGCCTCGGCAGCCATTTCTTCGTAGCGCTCCAGACGCGCCTTCGACTTTGCTTGGCGTCCCTTGGGACTGGTTCGAACCCACTCGAGTTCTTCCTTCAGGCGCTTAGCAAGCTTGGCATCCTTCTGCCCCTGAATCTGAAGACGCTTTTCCTTCGTCTCCAAGTAAGTCGAGTAGTTACCTTCGTAGGGGTACAGGTGACCACGGTCAACCTCAGCGATCCACTGCGCGACGTGGTCGAGGAAGTAGCGATCGTGGGTCACAGCGATCACTGCACCCGGGTAGGTCGACAGATGCTTTTCCAGCCAAAGAACTGACTCAGCATCAAGGTGGTTTGTCGGTTCGTCAAGAAGCAGAAGATCGGGTGCCTCGATGAGCAAGCGACACAAAGCTACTCGGCGTCGTTCACCACCGGAAAGGACATTGACAAGCTGATCCGGCGGCGGGCAGCGCAACGCATCCATCGCTTGCTCGAGCTGTGAGTCGATATCCCACGCATTGAGAGCATCAATCTCTGTTTGAAGCTTGCCCATCTCTTCCATGAGAGCATCGAAATCGGCGTCAGGATTGGCCATCTCTTCAGAGATCTCATTGAAACGGGCGAGCTTGGCAAATGTATCAGCCGCACCCATACGCACGTTCTCAAGAACGGTCTTGGAATCATCCAATTCGGGCTCCTGCATGAGGATTCCGACGGTGTAACCGGGGCTCAGGCGCGCCTCGCCATTACTGGGCTCATCCAAGCCAGCCATAATTTTGAGGATCGAGGACTTGCCGGCACCGTTAGGTCCGACCATACCGATCTTCGCACCCGGGTAGAAAGCCATGGTGACATCGTCAAGGATGACTTTGTCACCAATGGCTTTACGAGCCTTAATCATTTGGTAGATGAACTCCGCCATGGATTCTCCGTTCAGGATCACGTGACATAACGCCGACTATGCGGCAGACCCCTTAATGCTAAGGCACGGCGCATGTTTTTGACATCTACGAGGACTATGCCGCATCACTTTCATCAGCTGATTGCGCACTGTTCTCCCAACGATCATGAGTCAGATCAGCGTCTTGCGTCAGAATATGTTGGCTTTCAGAAGAACCCTGATCTGATTCTCCCGCGTCCACCGCAAACTCTTCTGCTGGAGCAGTTGAAGACTCTGCGACATTGTTACTTGGATGTTGAGGTTTGAGCGCGACAGCCGGACCAAACACCAAATCGATTCCCATAAAACTGGCGTTAATGACCAATTCGCTTCGGACCTGCTGGTCTGGACCTAACCATCCGCGAGCACTGGGGCGCCCACAGACAATCACGGGAGTCCCCTTCTGAACGCTTCGCGCAATATTTTGCGCTAAACGATCCCAGACGCACACTGTGTACCACTTCGGCTCACGCTCTTCGTATTGGCCCGCATCCGTGATGCGCCACTGCGGAGCAGCCAGTCGAAAGCGCAAACCTTTAGTTCCGTTTTGCGCACTCATACTGCTCAGATCCGAGCCGATCCGACCGCGAAGAACAACGCTTCCTTGGTTATCCATTTTTTGTCCTTTCCTTGAAGCCCCCAATATGGGGATATCCCCACTGTGCAAGGGAAAAGGACCTAAAGAAAGACCGGTAGCAGCGTCTGTGGAAAACGCCGATACCGGTACATTCTGTGGACAACTATGGTGATTAGTTCTCTTCTTCGCCAATCTTTGGAATACCAAGTTCAACAACTTCGCGCGCAACCTCACGGGCTTGTTCGCGAGTAATTGGCTCATGTGGGAAAAGAACTCGGCGATAGTATTCGAGTTCTTGAATTGACTCAAGAATGTCTGCCAAGGCGCGGTGCCCACCGTGCTTAACGGGAGCTTCCTCAAAAGCCTTACGGTACCAGCGCTTAGCCAATTCCTTGATCGAGGAAACATCAACCAGACGGTAATGAAGATGATCAATCACCAAGGGCATATTGGCTTCAAGGAACATCTTGTCTGTCCCCACTGAGTTTCCTGCGAGCAGCGCCTTTTTCGGAGTGGGGACAAAACGTCGGATATAGTCAAGAACCTGCTGCTGAGCATCTTCCATGGTGGTTCCGGAAGGCAGCTCATCCAAGAGGCCGGATGACGTGTGCATCTGGCGAACAAAATCATTCATTCCCTCCAAGGCTTCAGCCGGAGGGGTAATCAAGACGTCAATACCGGGATCGACAATATTGAGATCCGCATCGGTAATCACAACTGCTACTTCGATCAAAGCATCACGAGTGACGTCCAATCCGGTCATCTCGCAATCGATCCATACCAATGGTTCTTTCAAATCACTCACAGCTCTAAGTGTAAGCGCATGAATAGGATTTCACTGTCTGGCTTCTCAAAGTCCACGCTGGTTCACTGAGCTACGATAAACCTGACTACGACACGAGGAGTACGCATGACAACGGACCAGTTCCCACTTTCTCCAGATCTCATCGCTCAGGCTTCAGACATTCTGAGTGATGTCGTAGAGAAGACCCCCGTCATGCTTTCAGAGCGACTCAGCGACCTTATTGGCGTACCGGTCTACCTCAAGCGCGAGGATATGCAAAAGTGCCGTTCTTTTAAGGTGCGCGGTGCCTATTTCCGAATGAGCACCCTGAGCGAAGAAGAACGTCGCAGAGGTGTTGTCTGCGCATCCGCAGGTAACCACGCGCAAGGCTTGGCCTACGCGTGCGCACAGCTCAAGGTGCGAGGCACCATCTACCTTCCCTCGAACACGCCCAAGCAGAAGCGCCAGCGCATTGAAACCATTGGCGGCGACTGGGTGGAGCAGGTCATTGTCGATGGAACATTCGACCGCGCCAATGCACAGGCCCAAGAGGCCGCGCGTCATTCGGGACGCACCTACGTGCATCCCTACGATGATCCCTGCACCATTGCCGGTCAGGGCACAATCGCTGTTGAATTGGAAGAGCAGGTGCTTTCCGAGGCCGCGGCAGTTTTGGTGCCAGTTGGCGGCGGCGGCTTGCTCTCGGGAATCACAACGTGGATCCGTTCTCGTTTCCCCGATATCAAGATCTACGGTGTAGAACCCACGGGAGCCGCATCCATGGCCGCAGCAATGGAAGCGGATCAGATTGTTTCCTTGCCCTCTGTTGATCCCTTCGTTGACGGAACCGCCGTCGGGCGTGCTGGCGAACTTCCCTACTCGATTGTTAAGGAACTCGTCGACGACATCTTGGTCGTTCCCGAAGGCGCTGTCTGTACAGAGATGCTTGATTTGTACCATTCAGACGGTGTGATCGCGGAACCGGCGGGCGCTTTGGCCTCTGCTGCGGCGCGCATGTATTTCTCCGATCCAGAGCAGCGCAATGAACTGCTGGGAGGAAAAGATGGAGCGATTGTCGCCATTGTTTCCGGTGGAAACAACGATATGACGCGCTACGCGGAAATCATGGAACGCTCACTGCGACACGAAGGTCTGCGTCACTACTTCCTGGTCACCTTCCCTCAACAGCCCGGTGCGCTTCGCAGCTTCCTCGAAGATGTTTTGGGGCCTGGAGACGATATTGTTCACTTCGAGTACACGAAGAAGAACAACCGTGATTCTGGACCGGCATTGGTCGGCATCGACTTGGCCGATCGAAAAGATATTACAGGTCTGCGTGCACGCATGGAGGCTTCTCCCCTCCACGTTGAAGAGCTGCGTCCCGACTCTGAAATCTATCGTTTGGTGATCTAATCACATCACTCTCGACACCCGGCAGGAACTTAGGGAAGCACCCTCCTGACCGGGTGTTTTTATGCTGCAAGGGTATGGACTCGGGTATTGCTGACGCGGACGCTGGGAGTTGAGTTAAAGCGGTAGCCCTGGCCACGCAAGGTCGAGATGAGATCAGCTTCGGGGAGCTTAGCGCGAAGGCGACGGATGTGCGCATCAATAGTGCGAGTTTGGGATTCGAGGCCTTCCCCGTACCACACCGATTCCAGCAGTTCTTCTCGGGAAACGATCTCATCGGCATGTCCAGCAAGGTAGGCCAAGAGTTCGTATTCCCTGTTGGAGAGCTTGACCGAATTCCCGTACACCTCCAGGCGGCGGTGATCAAGGTCGATATGAGTCGATGCCGGTGAGAGCTTCAGACCTGCCAAAATATCGAGGAATTCTTCGAAAGAAGTGGAAGCAGAAGAAGTGACAGTTTCAGGGGTGTAAACAAGAGCCATGATGTATCCAAACTATTTTGGTACCGCACACACCACAGTCAGCGTGGTTCCTTAAGCGGTAGCGATTGACGGGTTGAAAGGTCAATCACATACACATTCGCGAGCACATGGAGCCGCACATGGGGCGGCAGGTCATGGTCGCGTGAAAAGTCATGGCTTCAGTCTATCGAATGATACAGATGTGTCAAAACGAAAGAATGTGAGGGTGGAAACACGGGAATCAAACCCGCATTTCCACCCTCACACAAAGAGCGGACTACTCAGTTCACAAGCTGCTGACGAACAATCCGAGTCGCCTCAACAAGGTTCTTCAAGGACTCTTCGGTCTCCGCATAGCCTCGGGTCTTCAAGCCACAGTCGGGGTTCGACCACAAGTTACGCAGCTCAATCGAATCTGCAGCCAAGGTCAGAAGCTCCGTGAGCTCCTCAACCGAAGGCACACGCGGCGAGTGGATATCCCAGACACCGGGGCCAACGCCATGGCTAAAGCCTTGCTCTGCAAGCTCAGGAAGGACTTCCATGCGTGAGCGGGCCGCCTCAATTGAGGTCACATCCGCATCCAGTCCCAAGATCGCATCAAGAATCTGGCCGAACTCCGAGTAGCACAGGTGGGTGTGAATCTGAGTATCAGGACGCACTCCAGCAGTCGCTAGACGGAAGGAGTCCACAGCCCACTTGAGGTAATCAGCGTGACGGGCCTGATCCAAAGGAAGTAGCTCGCGCAGTGCTGGCTCATCGACCTGGACAACAGCAATTCCGGCGTCCTGAAGATCGGTGACCTCGTCGCGCAGAGCCAGACCGATCTGATCAGCAACCTCGGCCAAAGGCAGATCATTACGCGGGAAGGACCAAGCGATGATGGTGACAGGACCAGTCAGCATGCCCTTGACCGGGTGATCAGTCAGCGACTGCGCGTAACGTGCCCATTCAACAGTCATCGCGTGCGGACGAACAACGTCGCCCCACAGAATCGACGGACGGGTGCAACGCGAACCATAAGACTGGACCCAACCATTCTTCGTCGCAGCGAAACCTTCAAGCTGTTCAGCAAAGTACTGAACCATATCGTTACGCTCTGCTTCACCGTGAACCAGAACATCCAGACCAAGGTTCTCCTGGAGGCGAATCACTGATTCAATCTCTTCACGCATACGCTGTGCGTAGTCTTCGTCAGAGAGCTCACCCTTGGCCCAAGCGGCACGGGCACGACGAATTTCCTTCGTCTGAGGGAAGGAACCAATGGTGGTGGTCGGAATGAGGGGCAGACCAAGACGCTCACGCTGAAGCTCATCGCGGACTGCGAAGTCTTCACGCTCACGATCGGCCTCGGTCAAGCGCGCAACGCGCTCACGCAACTCGGGGCGAACCACGCCTGGTGCGGCAGCGCGCTGAGCCAGAACCTCACGGGTCGCTTCAACGGCCTCGGAAATGGAATCCCAACCGTTGTTCACACCCCGAGCGAGGGTGACAACCTCCCCAACCTTCTGGTCTGCAAAGGCAAGCCAGGCGTGAAGGTTCGCATCGAGCACGGGGTCATCCCACTTCTCCAGTGCGGTGTCATGGGGAACGTGCTGCAAAGAGGTCGAGGACGAAACGGCAAGCGATGCGGGGTTCAAGGCCTTGGCTGCATCAAGGCGAGCGATCGCACTATCCAAATCGGTTCGCCAGATATTACGACCATCAACCACGCCAGCAACCAGAGCGACCTTGGACAGGTCAACCGAGCCGGCCTCGGGAAGAGAACCGCGGCACAGATCCAGTCCCAGGGCCTCAATGCCGGTAGAAGCAAGAGAGGCCGCAGCCTGTGCGCCATCGCCATAACCGATTGCTGCGAAGATCGCGGGACGCTTCTCCAGCTTGGCAAGAGCAGCGAAAACGCGAGTCGAGTACTCAATGAGGGTGGCGCGCTCAACGTGGAGATTGTCGGAGGCAAGTGCGTGCTCGTCAATCTGAACCCAGGGCGCTCCTACCTCGGCAAGCTTGGCAAGAACCTCAGCGTAGGCTGCAACAACGTCGTCAAGGCGTTCGAAGGGGTTGTACTCCGGAGTTGCCTCGTCAGCCTTCGCGACGGCAAGGAAGGTCACGGGACCAACGAGTACCGGGCGAACGATGGTGCCCTCTTCCTTCGCAGAGACGAAGCGATCGACAATGGTGTGATCAGCGAAAGAAATCGGCGTATCGGGGCCAATTTCGGGAACCAAGTGGTGGTAGTTCGTATCAAACCACTTGGTCATTTCCAGCGGCGCAACCTGCGCGTTGCCACGAGCCAGGGCGAAGTGCAGATCCAGCCCTTCGAAGGAACGGTAGCGCTCGGGAACCGCGCCCAGAAGAGTGATCGCATCCAGAACCTGGTCGTAGAGTGCGAAAGTTTCGGGGATCGACGCATCATCTTTGCCGAGGCCAAGCTCGACGAGGCGGTCATGAGTCGTCTTGCGGAGCTGGGCTTCCGTCGCGCGGAGCTCATCGGCGGAGATACGGCCCGCCCAGTAGGCTTCGAGCGCCTTCTTCAGCTCGCGGCCACGACCGATGCGCGGGTAACCCAGGATGGTCGCCGTAGGGAATTGAGTCATTTACTTATCCTTTGTCATCGTGAAATGGACGGGTCAACACTGGCTTGCAGAAACAAGGCCTGCAGCATCGAGCACATCGAGTGCAGGAGCCGCTTTATTGAAGGTATACATGTGGATTCCGGGAGCACCCGAGTCATGGAGATCACGAGCAAGACGACCTCCGATTTCGACTCCCATGGAATACATTTCTTGTGGCGAGGACGCAGATTCAAGCTTGCGACGGAGGTATTCGGGGAATACGACTCCGGTCAGTTCGGTCATGCGGTTTACTCGCCGAATATCGGTTGGCGGCAAAATTCCCGGGACGATGGGAATCGTCACGCCGTTGGAACGCGCCTTCTCAAGGAAGTTCACATAGGTGTCAGCTTCCCAGAAAAGCTGAGTGATCGCGAAGGATGCACCCGCAGATTGCTTGACTAAAAGGCGCTCAACCTCTTGGGTTGGTGAAGTTCCGGCAGCGGGATTACCCGCGGGGAATGTGGCAACCGCAATCGTCAAAGGCTTAAAGGCGGCGCGTAGGGCGGCACCGGGGTACTGCGCACAACGAGCAGCCTCAATCGAACGAATCAAGGTCACCAGCTCGGTTGCCGAGGACACTCCCCCGGGCGAAGGCTGCCAATCTGGCCGGCCAACCGGTGGATCACCGCGAAGAGCAAGGAAAGTTCGAACGCCAGCGTTGAGATAATCGGTCACGACCTCGCTGACTTCACTGGGAGTCGTTCCCACGCAGGTGAGGTGAGCAATTGGTTGAACCGGGCTGTCCTTCACAAGCTTACGAACAACCCCTCGAGCACTGTGACGATCCTGACCTGCGGCACCATAGGTCACCGAAAGAAAATCGGGAGAGACAGACAGCAAGCGTTCAACGGTTTGCCAAAACGGCTTAACGAGGCTCTCTTTGCGAGGCGGCATGACCTCGAATGACAGTGTGGTCAGATCAGAAGAACAGTCAGAAGGCTGAGACATACATTTCCTTGAAAGATTGGCGCGATATGCGCCCCGGCAGCTGATTACAGTTCAGCTGCACATTCGTGAGCGAATCGATCCCACCGGGCCTCCAAGGCCAGACATTCTTTCAAGCATGAAGCCATTATCTAGTGTTTCCCACGTTTGCGCACACGCGGCCCACAACTTGGGAAAGTGTGACGGTCGACGACATGTACACTATGAAGGTCTGATCGCACCGCGACAGGCGTGCCTCCGTAGCTCAATGGATAGAGCAAGGGCCTTCTAATCCCGAGGTTGCAGGTTCGAGTCCTGTCGGGGGCGCAATTCAACGCCGCGTGGCGGTGTCATCAAATCGTTGATAGTGACGCAGAGCGCGTTTGCAACACCCGGAAGCTCTGAAAGCCGCCACTCAATCTCTCCACGCCAGCGGCTGCCTGCAGCCGTATTATTCATTCCGATCATGCGTGCGAGCTCCGACCGCGTGAGACGGCGACGTCCAGCGTATGCGCGCACATTCTCTGCGACAACCTCGGCAAGCGTCATACCTTCTAAAACTGCGGGCGAAAGTGTTGTACTCATGCGGATAATTTAACTCATTCCGCGCCTTACTGTCTATAAATCCGACACGCTATCTGTTTTTAAGCTTGCTTTTTGTTGGATTTTCAGTCACTGTTTGCCATGAAATCAACACAAACGATTGTTAGTCGAATTGTGCGACGTTACATCGCTGATAATCGGCTTTCGATTAGTTCACTTTCCCGCATCATAAACGTTTCTCGCCCTACTCTGTCAGCCCGCCTTTCAGGCGCTACCAGATGGAACCTCGACGATCTTGACCGTCTTATCCAAATTGGCGTGCCGATTGGCCTGGATGTCTTCGGCGCAGCCGCTCTATCCGAAGAAGGTGAAGACCGATGACCGGGCCCATGTGGGACGCAATCGCGCACCTGTGCGTGTTGCTGACTTCGACGCTTCTAGCCGCGTCCGTTTTCTTAACATTTCGCGCCCTTAAGCGCGTGGAACATATGCGCAAGATTTCAGCGCAAACCCTCGCTTTCCTTAGTCAATCCACCTCAACGAAAGGCGATGCTCTCACCATGACCAGGCACACGTGCGAATATGACGGTTTAGCTGATTATCTTCCGCTTAGGGAAGCCGTCGATCTCTTTAGCGATACTCCGGTTGGGCCTTATATGCAGTTCGTCCACCCCCGCTGCAACTGCCACTTCCCACTTGCTGATTTCATTTGTGTTTTGGCTTCCGCCCGCGCGCTTCCGCTCTTGCTCGGACACATTCGCTCCACACATGAGCTAGTAGAGGTCCTAGAAAACAAAGGCCTCGATATGAGGAACTAGATGCTGCACGGGAAGCGCTTTCTGATGCTGGCGCATCAGTTGCATTGCTTTGCGTCTGATCTTCCTACTGTTCGATATATTCACTAGCTCGATCCTTATGAATCTACTGTGTGGACCGAATGTCCAAGCTACTACCCAGCTTCTTTGATTAGGTCCCCTCACAGATTTCCCATGATCAACCGCACAGCAAAGTTCGCACCGACAATAAACCGCTTCCAAACCATGAGGGTCTATGGGGACTTGGAAAGAATTTGACGGTTCCATATACCGCACGGCACCCCGGTGGTGCAGCTCTTCACCGTCATATTCCCAAATGACCACATTCCATGCGTGGCCTCTGCCCTCATAGACCACATTCGTTAGATCTTTCCGTTCCCAGATCCACACCCGTCCCTCGCTTTGTTCCGCTTTATGCCGACTCCACGTGACGGCCACATAAAACGCGAGGCATAGCGACAGAAGAGACAAAAAAAGATTCAGATATTCAGCAACATTGCTCATAGAAAGAGAGTTTATGACATGAAAGTCAATAAGCCCCTGTTCGTTTCTTCCATTACTTTCCTAGCGATCCTGATCTCAGTGCTGATTGCGTCTTTCAACATCGACGGTTACACGATGACGTGGCCATATTTCGCAACGTTCGCAATCTCCCTGGTTGCAGGTTCGAGTCCTGTCGGGGGCGCAGCATGGAATTTCTTTTAAATTCCCTACCTGTATAGGATTTTAGGCCTACAATCTGGCTACGGACACCCCACAGGCACCGATGCAGGAGTAGCCATGTTCATATCACTGAGCACAACTTTTACGCCGTCAACGACGGCGATCGGCTCAAATGTTTTCCTAACAGCACTAGCTGGAATCCTCCCCCTCCTGCTGTTCTTCGTCCTTCTTGGCGCATTCAAGGTGAAAACGCACTGGTGTGCTCTAATCTCATTGATTGCTGCCATCCTGATCGCAGTCATTGGCTTCAAGATGCCTGTCACTTTGAGCCTTCTTGCTGCGGGACAAGGAATCGTCTTCGCACTGATCCCAATCATCTACATCATCATTGCCGCGGTGTGGTTATACAACCTCACTGAGGTTTCGGGACGTTCCAAAGACCTCCGGGCTGTCTTCAATACAATCGGTAAAGGCGATATCCGCGTTCAGGCTCTCATCGTTGCCTTCTCTTTCTGCGGTCTTCTTGAGGGCTTGGCCGGATTCGGCGCGCCCGTCGCGATTGTTGCGGCGATGCTCGTTTCTCTTGGCCTTCCCCCTGTCAAGGCTGCTGTCGTGACAATCGTCGGTAACGCGATCAATGTCGGTTTTGGCGCTATGGCGATTCCCGCAACAACTGCCGGTCGTCTGGGCGGGCAAAATCCCCTGCTTGTTGCCGCCGACATGGGCCACCTTTCATGGATTATCGCCTGCTTCGTCCCCCTGATCCTGCTGTGGATCCTCGATGGTGGCCGAGGCATCGCCCAGTTGTGGCCATTGGCATTAATTTCAGGAATTGCAACCGCCGCAGGGCATTTTGTGACGACCGGTTTCTCCTACGAACTCACCGCAGTTCTGGCTTCATTGATTGGTCTTGCCGCGTCGTATGTATTCCTTCTGGTGTGGACCCCGAAGACTCCTGACGAATACCGCTCCGATGACGCTCAGGAAGACCGGCCCGATGGCTCCCGCATCACATTGGCGCTTCTGCCCTACGTCCTCGTTGTTGTCGTTATTGCGCTGACCAAACTGTGGAAAATTGGAGTTGATATCGACAGCGTCTTTAAGGCAACCGACATTAAAATTCCTGTTCCCGGACTACACGGTGTCCTCGTCAACGCTAACGGTCAGGCCGTGTCCTCGACCATCTACACATTCCAGTTCCTCTCCAACCCCGGAACATGGATTTTTGTCACCGCGATTGCCGTTGCTTTCATTTATGGAAGAACCAGCTCTGGTGGACGCTTCCCGATGACCTTCGGAAAGGGAATTGCGACCCTCTTCAAGACGATCTCGACCTTGAAGATTTCAATCCTCACGATCTGCTTGGTGATGGGGCTTGCGTACGTGATGAATATGTCTGGCCAGACCAGTGCAATCGGCGCAGCGCTTGCGACGACGGGGATCTTCTTCGCGTTCCTTTCCCCGATCCTGGGGTGGCTGGGAACGGCTGTTGCCGGTTCGGCAACAAGTGCTGGTGCTCTCTTCGCAAACCTACAGTCCACCGCCGCTCAAATCGCAGGCCTAGACCCTGCAACCTTGCTGGCAGGCAACACAATCGGTGGCGGTATCGGCAAGATTGTTTCCCCTCAGAACCTCACGATCGCCACAACTGCAATCAACGAGCCCGGAAGCGAAGCAGAGATTCTCAAGAAAGCAGCACCATACTCAATCGCTCTTCTTCTGGTCCTCTGCGCCCTCATTTTCCTGGCATCACAGGGTTACCTTGGTTCATACATGCCCGATCCAAGCAGTTTTGCAAACTAAATCAACCCCAATTTGAGTACCTCTTGGCTAATTCGATCATACGAATATGACGAATTAACCAAGTTTCAACCCAATTGAGCGCCCCGTCAGACACGGAGTTTCCTGCGTTATTTCGCAGTTTTACTTCTTTTACCTGACGGGGCTGTCTCTTACCAATACAGTGAGGACAAAAGTCACACGGACGGAGGTCCTACCTTGCGAATCGCACTATTTGCGACCTGCCTTGCAGACACCATGTTCCCCCAAGCAGCCCAGGCGACAGTGTCACTGCTCGAACGCCTCGGCCATGAAGTTGTCTTCCCTGAAGGCCAGGTCTGCTGCGGCCAGATGCACGCCAACACCGGCTACTTCGAAGATGCCGCCAAGATCACTCGCAACCACGTTCGAACCTTCGAACCCGTCCTTGACGGCGAATGGGACGCAATTGTGGTTCCTTCCGGCTCTTGCACGGGTGCAGCCCGACATGAGCAAAAGCTCGTCGCTGAACACGTTGGCGACGATCAGCTCGCAAAGCGCTCCCAGCAGATTGCCGCACACACCTACGATCTCACCGAGCTCATCACTGATGTCTTGGGCCTGGAAGATGTCGGCGCTTACTTCCCCCACACCGTGACATATCACCCGACCTGTCACTCACTGCGTATTGCACGAGTGGGAGATCGCCCTTACCGTCTGCTTCGCGCGGTGGAAGGTCTCACCCTTGTTGACCTGCCCGACGCTGAGGTTTGCTGTGGCTTTGGTGGAACCTTTGCCATGAAGAACTCTGAAACCTCGACTGCGATGCTTGCCGATAAGGTCTCGAATGTCATGTCGACGCACGCCGAGGTTCTGGTCATGGGTGACTACTCCTGCTTGATGCACGTCGGTGGTGGCCTGTCTCGACTGAACTCGGGTATCCGCCCCATGCACCTCGCAGAGATTCTTGCATCCACCAAGGACAAGCCCTTCCTTGGCAACATTTCATTCGCTCCAGAAAGCGCACAGGTGATCTGAAATGTCTGAAACCTTCATCGGTATGCCCGGGATTGCCTCGGGTGATGACTCCAATGCTGCGGTTCACACCGGAGGATGGCGAACGACAGTTGAGATCCCCGAAGACACTCTTCGCTGGGGTCCCACCTTCCCCGAGGCCGCGCATAAGACCCTTGCAAACACCCAGATGCGTCGCAATCTGGGCCACGCGACCCGCACCATTCGCGCTAAGCGCGGTCAGCGCGTTGCAGAAATGCCCGACTGGGAAGATCTGCGTGACGCTGCAGAAGCGATCAAGTTTGAGGTCGAATCTCGACTCCCTGAGCTTCTGGAAGAATTCGAGCGCAATGTGACCGCCCGCGGAGGCATCGTCCACTGGGCGCGCGATAAGCATGAAGCGAATCGAATCATCGCGGACATCATTAAGTCCAAGGGCGTCGACGAAGTCGTCAAGATCAAGTCGATGGCAACCCAGGAAACGAACCTCAACGAGTTCCTGAAGGACGAAGGTATTTCCGCACGCGAGACCGACCTGGCAGAAATGATCGTTCAGCTTGCTGACGATATGCCCAGCCACATTGTCGTTCCTGCAATTCACCGTAACCGTTCCGAGGTTCGTGGCATCTTCCTCGATCGAATGGAAGATGCCCCGCATGATCTTTCTGATGACCCTCAGGAATTGACTGCCGCCGCACGCGCACACCTTCGTAAGAAGTTCCTGCACGCCAAGGTCGCGGTTTCAGGTACCAACATGGGTGTCGCTGAAACTGGAACCGTGTCGGTCTTCGAATCGGAAGGTAATGGACGTATGTGCCTGACCCTTCCCGATACACTCATCACATTGATGGGTATCGAAAAGCTGGTGCCTCGCTACCAGGATATCGAGGTCTTCTCCCAGCTTCTCCCCCGCTCTGCAACGGGTGAGCGTATGAACCCGTACACCTCAATGTGGACGGGCGTGACGCCGGGTGATGGCCCGCAGGAATTCCACCTGATCCTGATGGATAACGGACGCACCAAGACCCTTGCGGATCCCATTGGCCGCGAAGCCCTTGCATGCATCCGTTGTGGTTCTTGCATGAATATCTGCCCGGTCTACCAGCACACTTCGGGTCATGCCTACGGTTCGGTTTACCCCGGCCCCATCGGCGCCATCCTCACGCCGCAGCTGACTCAAGGCTTGGACGAGAAGGATCCTGTCCACACCCTTCCCTTCGCATCTTCTCTGTGTGGTGCGTGTGGTGAGGTCTGCCCGGTCAAGATCAAGATTCCAAACATCTTGATCCATATGCGTGCCCGCACGGTGGACGTCAAGCACAACATCGTGCCCGATATCTGGGACTTGGCGATGGATGCTTCAGCTCCTGTCATGTCCAATTCAAAGGCATGGGAGCTGGCAACGACCGGTGTCAAGGCAACCCGTATTGCCAAGAAGAAGGGAAAGATCGGCGCTCTTCCCTTCCCTGCCTCGCTGTGGACTACTGCCCGCGATCTTCCGGTCGCTCCGAAGGAAACATTCCGCCAGTGGTGGCGGCGTACTCACCCCGACTCAGATGCCTCGGCTCCACGCTCCGATGCGCCGGCGAGGGACATCCCCTTGGCGAGTGAGCACGGAATGACTACTCACACGAATACTGAGGAGGCCTGAGATGGTTATGGATGCGAAGACCGCTATCCTCGCCCGTGCGCGCGAGGCCATTGAGCGTTCGCAAGAGGGACGTCCCGTCCGAGAAATTCCTCGTAACTACATCCGCGAAGGCCAACATGCCCCCGGTTCGGATGAAGTCGTTGCTGAGATGATTGAGAAGCTTGAGGACTACTCAGCGCAGGTTGTCGAAGCACGCGATGATCAGGCAATCGAAGATGCGATCGCAAAGTTCCTTTCCGAGGCCAAGGCTTCCTCGGTTGTCGTTCCCACAGGCCTCGATGATCAGTTCAAGAAGGCGGCTGGACGCGATAAGCGAAAGGTACGCGAGGATTCGCGGGAGAACGCTATTCCGACATTGGAACTGGATGGAATCGATGCAGTCGTGACTCGCACGCGCGTTGGAATTTCCATTTCAGGAACGATTATCTTGGACGGTGAACCTGATCAAGGACGCCGTGCCATCACTCTTGTTCCCGATACTCATGTGGCAATTCTGGAACGCTCTGCGATCGTTCCGACCGTCCCACAGGCCGTCGATATCTTGGGTGAGCATCCCGAGCGTCCAACAACCTGGATCGCCGGTGGATCGGCTACTTCAGATATCGAATTGGTTCGAGTCAATGGCGTTCACGGTCCTCGTCACCTGCGAGTGATCATCGCACACTGAGCAGTCCACAACTGACACTGTGTAGTTAAGTGGTGGGGCGGCCCCAAAAGGAC
>JBHRQN010000011.1:0-36362 GCA_042645485.1 Pauljensenia sp. | reverse complement strand
GCCCCGACGCAATGCGTCGGGGCCACACCCATAAAATCTATCCCTCGAATTTAGAAACCCAAATCGCGGGCGACTTGACGAAGGCGAGTTGCCGATTCGGTCAATCCATCGCGCTCGGCAAGAGTGAGCGGCGGGTTCAGCACGCGGCCCGCGCCATCGCGGCCAACCAAGGTCGGTGCCGCCATGCAAACATCCGAGATGCCTTCCCAGTCTTCAAGAAGCGTCGAGACAGTCAGTACGCGCTGCTCATCACGCAGGACCGCACGTGCGATATTCGATCCAGCCAAGCCGATTGCGTAGTTTGTTGCCCCCTTGCCTTCAATGATCTTGTAGGCAGAGTTCACGACGTCCTTTGCAATCTGTTCACGAAGTTCAGTATCAAAGAGTCGGCCTGAAAGCGTCGGTCCCCAGTGGCGCAGAGGAACATTACCAATTTCGGCAGAAGACCACAGGGCAACTTCAGAATCTCCGTGCTCACCGGCGACATACGCGTGAATGTTCTGAGTGGCAACACCTGTTTCGCGAGAAACGAGGTAGCGCAAACGCGAAGTGTCCAAAACCGTACCCGAACCGAAGACCTGGTTACGCGGAAGGCCCGTAATCTTCAGCGCTGCATAGGTCACGACATCGACGGGGTTCGTGATGAACATAAAGCGAGCCTCGGGGGCAACGTTCAACAGATTGGGGAGGATCTTACGCATGAGGTCAACGGTGGAACCAGCAAGCTCCAGTCGCGACTGACCGGGCTTTTGCTTGGCACCGGCAGTGACGATGACCAGGTCTGCTCCACGGACGATCTCGACATCATCCGAGCCCTCAATGGAGCCAGAAGGAGTGAACTGAATGCCATGCGCCATATCCAAGGCTTCGGCTTCCACCTTCGGCTTGTTGATATCGTGCAAGACGATGTCACGCGCATCTCCGCGCATCAAGCAGGCATAGGCAACGGCAGTACCAACAGCGCCTGCGCCAATAATCGCAATCTTTGAAGGACGGCCAGAAGAGCTGGGATACAAACTTTGTGAGTGGGTGGGCATGAGCAACCTCCTAAACAAGTGAACAGCCCTATTCTCTCAGATCACCCTTCATCCTGATAGGCCAAAATCCCCTTATTGGACGAAGTGTGCTGCTTCAGTCTTCATGCAGCTCAGCATTGAGTCTTTCCAAAGCACCCGTCACAACATCAAGGTCACAGGTACGCCAAAACTCAGGCATCGACTGAATGATAAAACGCCCGTAGCTGCGGGACTGAAGCCGCGAATCAAGAACGGCAACAACGCCTCGGTCCTTATGGGATCGCAGAAGACGTCCGGCTCCCTGCGCCATCATGAGTGCAGCCCTGGTTACGCTCACTTGGAAAAAGCCCTTGCCTCCCTGCCGATCAGCATCCTCGGTCAGGGCCTTAACTATCGGATTTTTTGGATGAGGGAAGGGAATTTTATCGATGACAACCAATCGACATGAGTCCCCGACGACATCGACGCCCTGCCACAGCGACATCGTCCCAACCAAAACGGAATCGCGCTTAGAGCGGAAGCGCTTAATCAAAGCTGGTAGAGAGTCCTCTCCTTGGAGCAGCACCTCTGAGACACCCTCATCTCGAAGCTTTTGCGCCCCCTGGCGCGCCGCCGCCCACGAGGCATAGAGGACAAGAGCTCCCCCGCCACTGGCCTTGACCAAAGAGACCATTTGTTCCATTGCTGCAGGGCTAGGTTGCCCATTACTCGGTGCTGGAAGCCCTGCTGCGATGTACAAGATCCCCTGGCGAGAAGCATCAAATGGCGATCCGACATCCACTCCCCTCCACGGCAGTGGAGCCAAATTTAGCCCCGTACTATACGCAAGCGAATCAAAACTCCCACCCAGACTTAATGTTGCGGAAGTCAGAATTGCCGGCCGCTGACCAAAGGCGTTGTCAGCCAAAGAAGGCGCAACATGCAAAGGGGCGATCAGCAAGGATGACAGGCCTCGGTCTTCATCGCGCTCAACCCAGGTCACGCTGTTCTCAGCGTCTCTCCCCCACGCTTGCAGGACCTGGTCAAGTTCATCAATGAAGGCTCGCACCAGAACTTTCCTCGCGGCCTCGAGTTGAAGGGCGGAAATCTGCGTATCAAGATCACGCTTAGCCGTGTCCAAGGCGGACATCACTGGTTTCAGGCTTGTCCGGTCAGTCATTAATCCCACTTGGAAGCTTTGTAGGACAGCATCAAGCTGCGCGGCAACGTGATCAAGCGCATCGGTGTCCACAGAGGCCAAACTTCGAAGCCGGCGTGAAATCCGCGTCATAGACTTCAAGGAGAGTGCAACCGATGCCTGTTCACGCACTCGCTCAGCAAGCTCATGAGCCTCGTCAACCGCGAGCGCGCCAATCGGCCCGAATAGATCACTATCGCTCAAAGCGCTGATCCCCAACAACGAATGGTTGGTGACAACAACATCCGCTTCTTGCGCGGTTTCACGGGCCGCCTGGGAAAAACAGTCCTCAATCATCGGACACTGCTTGCCCAGACATTCCAGACGTGACACTGAAACTTGCGACCACGCTCGATCGCTTACCCCGGGATCAAGTTCATCTCGATCCCCCGTTTCCGTTTGCGAGGCCCAGCGACGTAGACGGACAATCTCCGCGCCCAACTCACTGGCCGGCGCGGCCTCGTCATCATCGCGCTGGCTTGGGACATCAAAGAGCGTTCCTTCTAGGGGGTATCCGCCGCCAAGTCGGAAGGTGCACAGATAGTTATTCCATCCTTTGAGGAGTGCGACCCGAGGCCTGCGCCCGTGAACGTCTTCGATTGCCCCGGCTGCGACCGGGGCATCTTTGGTGAGGATTTGGTGCTGGAGGTTCAGTGTTGCGGTAGAGACAAGGACTCTTTCATCTCGGCTCACCGCAAAATCCATAAGAGGAATCAAGTAACCAAGAGATTTACCCGTACCAGTTCCTGCCTGAACAAGAAGGTGCTCAGGAGCTTCAAGGGCACTGCAGATTTCCTCGAGCATCGTCTCTTGTCCGCTGCGCACCTGACCGCCCATCTCGTGAACAGCCGCGCTCAGCGCTTGCTTCGCTGTTGCGAGGCTCATTCGTAGTCCTCAGCAGGGGCCGCCATGTCTGGCTCGGACATACCTTGAGAACCAAGGCTTGGAGATTCTCCCTGCAATGGAAGAGCAACTGCTCGCACAGCCGCAGCTAATGCTCCGTCAACGCGAGCACGAATGCGCTCTCCTTCGCCAAGGTACTCTTCCGCAACGACTTCACCTTCTTCGTGGATACGATGGATGAGCGCTCCATGAGTATAGGGAACGACGCAGTCAACGACCTCGCGAGGACGGGGAAGCATTGATGCGATGACAGTTTGAAGCTCGGAAATCCCCTCGCCAGTCACGGCACTGACAAGCACGGCACGTTCACTCAGAGAACGGACAAATGCGCGTTGTTCGTCACTGGCAAGATCAGCCTTATTGAAGACGATGAGCTCGGGAATATCGCGCGCTCCTTCAATAGTATCCAGAACCGAATGAACAGCCTGGATCTGGCCAATTGGATCGGGGTGCGCAGCATCGACAACGTGAAGGATCACATCGGCCTCGCCGACTTCTTCCAAGGTCGAACGGAAGGCCTCAACAAGCTGGGTAGGAAGGCGCGAGACAAAGCCAACGGTGTCTGAAAGCGTATAGGCACGCCCGTCCTCTGTTTGCGTTCGACGGACCGTCGGGTCAAGGGTTGCAAAGAGAGCGTCTTCAACCAAGACATCCGCGCCCGTCAGGGCATTGAGAAGCGTGGATTTTCCAGCATTCGTGTACCCCGCGATGGCAACAGAAGGAATGGTTGAACGCGAGCGATTCGCGCGCTGCGCTTGGCGAGCCGGTTCCATTCGGCGAATCTGCTCACGCAGTTTTGCCATGCGGTTTCGAATACGGCGTCGATCCAGCTCAATCTTCGTTTCACCTGGGCCTCGCGAACCAATACCTTCACCCGAGGCGACGCGTCCGCCAGCCTGACGCGACATCGAATCACCCCACCCGCGAAGACGGGGAAGGAGGTATTCCAACTGTGCCAATTCGACTTGAGCTTTACCTTCTCGCGATTTGGCATGCTGAGCGAAGATATCCAAAATCAACGCGGTTCGATCAACAACCTTGATCTTGACAACGTCTTCCAAGCCGCGCCTTTGGGAGGGCGCAAGATCACCATCAACAATGATCGTGTCTGCGCCATCTGCAGCAACAAGCTCAGCCAATTCACGAGCTTTACCAGATCCCAAATAGGTTGCGGGATCGGGATGCGAACGTTTTTGGATGACACCGTCGAGGACTTGAGAACCAGCTGTTTCAGCAAGCGCTGCCAGCTCACGCAAAGAGTTCTCTGCTTCTTCTTCAGTTCCAGTGGTACGCAGCCCTACAAGTACGACCTTTTCAAGACGGACCTGGCGGTACTCGACTTCAGAAATTTCTTCAAGGTCGTTCGAGAGGCCTTGGATACGGCGGGTTCCTGCACGTGCCTCTCGTTCAAGTTCACCTGCCTGCGCGTGATGGTCTTGTCCTTGAGTTGATTCCAGGGCGGTTCCTGTGCGCGCCAGGATACGCGCGACAACACCTTTTGCCCGCTCAGTGGAATCTTCGGTCATTCAGTATCTCCAAGATGGTGAAAGTTTGTGTGGGATCCGCTTCTTATTTTCCCATGTTTGGACTCTCTATGGGCTCGCCTGTGGAGAAAAAGAAGAGAGTTTCTCGCCGGGCGTAGCACTTCTCAAGTACCCTTGAAGCGTGGATGAACAGTACTTCACCGATTCTGAGCCCGCTTCAGCTGATGAGCTTCACCTGATTCGCGATCGAGTTCGCGGCTTTGATCTGGAGATGTGGGTGAGCGACAGAGTCTTTTCTGGTTCGCGTATCGATTTGGGAACCCGCCAGCTTCTTGCCGAGGCCCCCGCCCTCCCCGAGCGCGGTAACTTCCTTGATGTGGGCTGCGGCTGGGGTCCTTTAGCCGTCACCATGGGCTTGGAGTCCCCTGAGGCAAGCGTTTGGGCGGTTGACGTCAATTCGCGCGCGCTTGACCTGACCGCGCGCAATGCCTCCTTGAACGAGGCCGAGAACGTCCATACTCTGCATGCCGAAGAGGCGCCTGAGAAGCTTCGCTCCCAGGGAATCACCTTTGATGTGATCTGGTCTAATCCTCCTATCCGCATTGGAAAGAATGCTCTTCATGAGCTGCTGAAGACGTGGCTTTCCATGCTGAGCGCCAGCGGTGTCGCCTACCTGGTTGTTCAGAAAAATCTTGGCGCCGACTCATTAACGCAGTGGCTGTGCCAGCAAGGTTTTCCCGCAGAAAAGATCGCTTCTAAAAAGGGCTATCGGATTATTGAGGTCCGTGCACATTCCTGAATCTACATCCGGGTAGATATGGGATTGTTTTTGGCATGAATGAGTGGTGGGAGGAAACCCTGGGGGTTCCTCCCACCACTCATTTTCAGATCAGCGTTCCACTACTTCTTTTTCTTGTGGAAGCGCGGGCTTGTGCCCAAGTGAACTGGAGAGGAAATATAGTCGCCACCCGGGGAAGCCGCGGAATCATCAAGGCCACGATAGACGTAGTTGGGATCTTCGTGCTCCAGTTCTAATGGGAACTTGATTCCATCAGCGTAATCTGCAACCTCTTGAGGTAGTGGAATTGAGCCACCTTCTGAGGAGCCAAATCCCGAGGCAACAGAACCGTCAAGAAGGTGTGGCAGTTTCGCCTTATCTGCAAGAGGATTCTCGTCTGGAAATTGAGAGGGGTCAGTGCTGAGCATTTTCTCAAGATCCGTTGGACCGAATCCTGTTCGTTCGTTCCAGGAGTTCCCAGGATTCGTGCCAGATCGGATCAAAAGCTGAAGAAGCTGGTTTGAGGTTGCCTGCGGCCATTTCTCACGCGCCAAGGCAAGAAAACCCGTAGTGATTGCGGGAGCACAACTCAGGCACGCCACCTTTTCGACATTTTTGTCTGGATATACCCGCGCATTGATGTTTGCACCAACAGAGGCGGTAACCGTCTGTTGACTCCACGAAGAACGCGCCGTGAGCTGCCCATCGGGCGCAATGGCCGAAACACCCACGACACCGGACAACGCTGAATATGAATAATCTGTTGCATCCTGCGGTTTATCACCAACGCTCGCAACGATTGGAACCCCGTTTGCCATCGCATGAGCAACAGCCCATTTATTGAGTTCTTGACGGTTCCTGAACAAGATTCGTTTTGCTTCGAGGTCGAAGATTGGCGAGACTCCCTCCGCTTCCTCATCAACATAAGGAGTAGAGATCACAATCAACTGCGCACCATCGTCAATAGCTTGGTGAATGAGATTCTGAAGCGGAAACTTCGGATTTCCATCAGAGTCTACGCACTCACCTGAAACATCATAATGAGATCCCGAAAGAGCGTAAGTCATCAGCGTCGCTCCTGGGGCAACGCCATATGACTGCGATACCAAGGCCGATGCCATGACAGTTGGACGCGTTAGTGTTTGAGCAACAGGATCAAACTTGCACGGACTTTTGTCAATAATTGATGCTCCGGCAAGCTCAGGTGCAGAGGTGTCAACTTGGCCTCCAATGAGAGCGATCTTGACTCCCTTACCAGTGATGCCTTTCGCTTTCACTTGGTCCAAGTGATAGTACGAAACATAATCTTGTCCGGTGATGGCATCGTCTGCCACTGCGTCGCGCAGTGGGACAAACGCGCCGGCGACGATCAAAGCACAGGCACTTCCTGCACCGATAAGTGCCCGCGCTACCTTGCGATGTGAAAAAAGCATCGATATCATTTCGCTTCTCCCTTGACCTTTCACTTCGCAACCTGGAAACGACGAACCAGGGGCTGTCCATTCACCTGCGTCGCATCGCTATCAATTGTTAGGGTCCAGACGTATTCTGCCCCACCGTAACCTTTTTCAACCTCGACGGTCCACTCTGAGTAGTATTCACATCCCTGATCCACGCAAAGTTCGTAGCCGTCTTCCCCCAAGCGCCAATAGTCCGCGGCTGACATGTACAGGTAGGCGTAATCATTCTTATCGGCTTCGACCGTACCGTCGCTTTTAAGCTCGTAGGTCCGCTGATAGGCGATCGGTGGCTCCTTCATCAAGAGTTTGGTTCCGATCATCTTGTTTAAGGTGACTGCCTGCTGTCCGATTTCTGCGCGTTCAGAGGCAGAAGATGCCGCTTCCATCCTGGAAATCAAGGTATTCTTCTGCCCTTCAGGGATATTCTTCATTGCGCGAATATCATCACTGCTCACTTTCGATGTCCCCAATAAGGAACATCCGGCAAGGCTTCCCCCAAGAAAAAGGACACATAGTGCCGCGACGATACGGCAGCCCCTGTTCACAGACATCTCGACTCTCTTTCTTCTTGAACAGAAAACAGAATACGGTAGCCCACGGAGTAATCTCAAATGTCTCTAGTGAAGTGCTGACAACACAACCTGACGGGCAGTCTGTAACGCGGCCTCGGCACTGGTGGTGGCCCCCTCACTGCTACGATCAATCCACACGATTCTTGGGTCGCGGCGCAACCACTTGAGCTGTCTGCGAGCCAACTGGCGCGTTGCCAAGGCAACAGAATCAATGGCCTCGGGGATGGTCATCTCACCGTCAATAACAGCAAGAGCCTGCGCATAACCGGTTGCTTTTGCGGCAGTCTTTGAATGTCGAAGCCCCAAGCGGTCTAGTTCCCGTGTTTCTTCGATGAGCCCCTGGTCAAACATCAAGCGAGTGCGCTGCGCAATGCGTTCGTCAAGCTCATCCATCGGCCAACGGAGCGCAAGCATGACGGCTGGCGCCGCATACTCGTACTGCGGCATCGATGAAGAATAGGGCTTCCCCGTGAGTTCAATGACTTCAAGCGCTCGAACAATTCTGCGCGCATTGTGGGCATCAATGCGCTGGGCAGACACCGGATCTAATTCCTCGAGCCGATGAAAAAGAGTGGCCACTCCCCCGGCCTGGTGAGATTCTTCCTCAAGACGTTTCCGAAGCTTTGGATCTGTCCCAGGAAAGTCAATCTGATCCAAAAGCGCCCGCTGGTAAAGCCCCGAACCGCCAGCGACAACTGCAAGATTCGAGCGTGCGTGAATCTGTGCGATATCGGCGCGCGCGTACCGCTGGTAGGAAGCAACAGAGGCCTCGTCACTAATCTCCAAGACATCAATTTGATGGTGCGGAATTCCACGGCGCTCCTCAAGGGGAGTTTTTGCAGTGCCGATATCCATTCCGCGGTAAAGCTGAAGCGCATCTGCAGAAACCAGCTCCCCAGCATGCGCCCCCATATCCGCGGGCAGGCGCTGTGCAAGGTCTAAAGCAAGATCACTTTTTCCCGAGGCCGTAGGCCCCACCACCGCAACGATCAGTTGCGATGGCTGAGCTAGAGGAGGCAATGCGGTATCAGGCATTTCCATTCGGGGCCCCGATACGGATGCGAGGCATACCAAGGGAGATCTTCGAATCTTCTTCGTGCGCTTGCCGCTTTTGCCAAGCATCTCCCGCACGGGTCCGACGAAGTTCAAAGAGACCGCCATCTTCCAACGCTGAATCAGCAATGAGGTGGTGAGGCGCTCCGTGCGTAACACGCGCGCGAAGCATGTCACCGGGACGCGGACGATCTGCTTCGCTCATCCCCACAGGAAGGGCAACGTGAACCAGACGGTTATCACGCGCTCGTCCAGAAATACGGTGGGTTGCTCCGTCTTTACGGCCTTCCCCTGCCGCGACAAGCACCTCAACTTCATTTCCAACAAGTGCGGCATTGTCCTCGGCACAAATGCGTTCCTGCAGAGCCAAGAGGCGCTTGTAGCGTTCAAGAGCAACGTCTTGTGGCACCTGATCCTCTCGGTCAGCTGCCGGGGTACCGGGACGCGGCGAGTAGAGGAAAGTGAAGGCAGAACTGAAGCGCGCTTCTTCAACAACTTCAAGAGTCTGTTGGAAGTCTTCTTCGGTCTCTCCCGGGAATCCGACGATGATGTCCGTGGTAATTGCTGCATCGGGAATTGCAGCGCGAACCCGCGAAAGAATTCCCATGAAACGATCACGGCGGTAGGAGCGGCGCATCTGACGCAGGACCGCGTCCGAACCCGATTGAAGCGGCATGTGCAAAGAGGGCATGACAGTTGGCGTCTCGGCCATCGCCTCAATAACGTCATCAGTAAAGGCCGCCGGGTGTGGGCTGGTGAAACGAACGCGTTCCAAACCGTCAATTGTGCCTACGGCTCGCAGGAGATCAGCGAAAGCACCGCGTTGACCGAAGCTCACGCCGTAAGAGTTAACGTTCTGTCCCAGAAGGGTAATTTCAATTGCGCCTTCATCAACGACAGCTTGCACTTCTTCAAGAATTTCACCGGGACGGCGATCACGTTCTTTTCCGCGAAGGTGAGGAACAATGCAGAAGGTGCAGGTGTTATTGCAACCAACTGAGATTGAGACCCACGCTGCGTACGCGCTTTCACGGTGAGTAGGAAGTGTTGAAGGAAAAACCTTCAGGGATTCTTCGATTTCAACAGCTGCTTCACGATTGTGCTCTGCACGGCGAAGAAGCGCTGGAAGGACATCGATATTGTGAGTACCGAAAACTGCATCCACCCAGGGAGCTTTTTCGATGATCCCGTCACGCATCTGTTGGGCAAGGCAACCGCCCACTGCAATCTGCATTCCAGGGCGTTCACGCTTCACTGCCGCGAGCTGCCCGAGGTTTCCAAATAGACGCGTCGCAGCATTCTCACGAACGGAACAGGTGTTGATAACAATGACATCTGCACCCATGTCTCCGGCGTCAGTTGCGCGCGCTGCTGCGGCAGGAACGCGATCAACAGGGACCAAGCCCGCCTTCTCTAAGAGGCCCGAAATACGTTCGGAATCGTGCTCATTCATCTGGCACCCGAGGGTGCGCACCGCGTAGGTTCGCGGGAAGTCCATCATTTCAACACTCATCGTCGTTGAATTCTAGCGCGTATGGATATTTGGTGTCGCTTTCAGCACTTCCCTGAATAGTAAAAGTGCGCCGATCACTGCACCCTGCCTGACCTGGTCGCGGTCTCCACTCAGATCAAGTCGCTCTACCCGCGAGCCACCTTCCCACGCGCAACCCACATAGACCGTTCCAGCAGGATGTCCATCAGCAGAGCCCGGACCCGCGACTCCAGTCGTTGACAAACCAAAATCCGCACCCATAAGTGTGCGAACTCCCTGTGCCATTTGTCGAGCAACTTCATCATCAACGGGACCCGTCTGCGCAAGGCGTTGATCGCTCACCTTCAAAACCGAATGCTTCGTATCTGTCGCGTAGGTACAGACTCCCCCACGCACAGCGTTTGAGGCACCCGGTACGTGAACGAAGGCCGCGCACAAAAGACCACCGGTTAAGGACTCTGCAACAGCAACTGTGAGGCCTGCATTGCTTAAATCAGTAATCAGTTCCTGACAGATAGCGTCTTCAGTACTCATCATCCCTGCCTTCGACGATTGCATCAAGCACACGTATACAAACCTGGGGAGAGTATCCCTTGCGTCCAAGCATCGAGAAAATACGTCGACGCGCAACTTGATCGTCACAATTTGGCATCGATCGCATCTTCTTCTGAGCAAGGTTTAAAGCTCGCTCAAACTGTTCATCGACTCCGATTTCTGAGAGCACGGTATCGATGATCTCCGGGGAGATCCCTTTCCGATGAAGATCGACGCGAAGTGCAGAACCTGTTTTCCCGCCTGCCTCGAAACGTCCCCGAGAGAAGGTACGCGCAAAGGCAAGGTCATCTACCAAGCCCAATTGCGTGAGGCGTTCGATAACAGAGTCAGCCACTTCAGAAGAGAAACCGCGACTGGTTATTGCGGTTTCTAACTCGCTTCGTGAACGGGCACGAACATCGAGCTGACGAAGTGCTACCTCTCGAGCAGCCTCGAATGCAGCTTGTCCTTCTAGGGCAGCATTGCGCTGGCGCATAAGAGCCTGGCGTTCTGCTGGGCTCTTAGTGCGCGTGCGCGGACGGACATCCTCTTCTGATGTGGTCTCTGGGTCGTAATAACGGACCATTAACTAGAAGCCAGCATCCTCAAGCGAGTCATCGATACCTGACGCCGTCGGCTCTGTCAGTTCGCCATCTTGCACACCGATTCCCAAAGAGACCAAGATCTTCTGTTCAATTTCATTGGCCAATTCAGGATTATCCGAGAGGAACTGGCGGACATTTTCCTTGCCTTGCCCAAGCTGATCATCACCATAGGTAAACCAAGAGCCAGACTTACGGATGATGCCAGTTTCCACGCCCATGTCGATAATCGAGCCTTCGCGGGAGATGCCCTTACCGTAGACGATATCGAACTCAGCCTGCTTGAAAGGCGGAGCCATCTTGTTCTTGACGATCTTTGCGCGGGTACGGTTACCGACGGGAGCTCCAGCTTCCTTCAGGGTTTCAATTCGGCGAACATCAATGCGGACGGAGGCGTAGAACTTCAGAGCCTTACCGCCGGTTGTGGTTTCGGGATTACCGAAGAAGACACCAATCTTTTCACGAAGCTGGTTAATGAAGATTGCGGTTGTTCCGGTCGCCGAGAGAGCACCGGTAATTTTACGCAGGGCCTGACTCATCAGTCGAGCTTGCAGACCGACATGAGAGTCGCCCATTTCGCCTTCGATTTCAGCCTTGGGCACAAGCGCAGCAACGGAGTCAATGACGATGATGTCAATGCCGCCCGAACGAATCAGCATGTCGGCAATTTCCAGCGCTTGCTCACCGGTATCAGGTTGGGAGACCAGGAGGTTATCCGTATCAACGCCCAGAGCGCGCGCATAGACGGGGTCAAGTGCGTGTTCCGCGTCGATGAATGCAGCGTTTCCGCCTGCTTTTTGTGCGCTGGCAACTGCGTGAAGCGCAACGGTCGTCTTACCGGAGGACTCAGGGCCGTAGATTTCGATGACGCGCCCACGAGGCAGACCGCCAATTCCAAGAGCGACATCAAGAGCCAGAGAACCAGTGGGGATCACCTGCACCGGGGGACGCGAATCATCTCCCAGTCGCATGACAGAGCCCTTACCGAACTGCTTATCGATCTGTGAGAGCGCAAGCTCCAAAGCCTTATTTCGGTCCCCATTCGCTGAGGAAGAGGAACCCTTACGAGCTACTGCCATGGTGATACCTTTCGTCGAAGCCTCTCCGGCCACTGTTCATCTGGTCTATGCAGCAGATCCCCTCTCCGGGGACTACTCAGTGAAGATATGCTCGACCACAGGCATTTGCGAGCAGTTTTCCGTATCTGTGGAAAAACTGTTCACACTTCACTTCTTCCACAGAATAAATGGAACAAATGTTCGATGCATGTCGACACGCCATTAGGAGCGCTTCGAACGACGAATCTTCTCACGCTCTTTCGCATCAAGACGATGAACCCAGCGCACGGCCTCGTCTGCATCACTTTCACGAAGCAACTCAGACCAAACCATATCCGGCGAAACTCCCCTATCAAGGGCATCCACGCAGGTTCCCCGTAGCGAAGGTAAATATAGGTCAGCCGTCAATGAGCGCCCAAGGGTAGCCCCATAGACGTCATCGACGGCATCCCAAAATTCAGAAAGAGTCACGAGATCAGGGTCACCGGGACCAGATTCTCAGGAACAGTGTCCGGAACGACAGTTCCATCCAAGACAGCCATACGCTCAGAAACCTCGCGCAGGATGTACCACAGCGGCACTCCAAGGGCCTCACTAATCGCGTCAAGAAGTTCAGACGACGCTTCCTTCTGTCCACGCTCAACCTCGGAAAGATAACCCAAGGAGACCTGAGCCTCGGAAGAAACTTCTCGCAAAGTACGCCCCTGCTTACGGCGAATCTCACGCAGGACATCGCCAATTTCAGTACGCAGCAAGGGAGCGGCTGCACGATCATGGGCGGGGCGATTCATAGCTTGACGATAACCCGCCGCCAACGCCTTCTGCATGGCCAGTTCATTCAGTGGACGCACAGAACTCGGGATATTGTTCTTCTGCTTCTTCATCATGTTCTTCCTAACGTCTGAACGACCCTGCCTATTCCCACCATACACGAGGGATTTAAAAGTTGCGTCTAAGTCGCTCAACTTTGCACTCAAGGCGCAACTGTAATTACGCCTCGTTTTGAGGCTCAGGATCACGATCCTCGCGGGCAAGAATGAGGCCCTCACGCACATACGCAATGCCCGACCAGAGAGTCGCAGCAAGCGCAGTACCCGCAACACACAAAGCCGACATTAAGGCAACTGACGCCCACCCGCGATTGGCAGGATTGAGGACGTAGAAATAATCCCACGGGATCAAGAGAAGGAAGATAGCCAAGACCTGAAGAACGGTCTTAATTTTTCCGGACTGCGAGGCCGAAACCACGATCCCCCGCCGCAGGAAGAATGCGCGCATGACGGTGATCCCCAATTCGCGGATTGCCACAAGGATCGTGAACCACCACGGGAGAACGCCCTGAATGCTTAAAATAATGAACGCGCTGAGTGTGAGAGCCTTATCTGCAATAGGATCGACGACACGACCGAAATCGGTGACCAAACCGTAGGCGCGCGCAATTTTTCCGTCGAGCTGATCGGTTGCAGCAGCAACACAAAACACCAGCAGAGCCCACCACTGTGCGCTCCACGTGTCCACAAACTTCAAGTAGATGAATACGGGGACTAGGAGCAGGCGAAAAACCGTCAGCGCGTTGGGCACATTGATCGTAGAGACCTTCGTATAGCGTTCAACACGCGACACGTGAGTAGCCACGACTTGCCCCTTTGCTTCTTAGCGCCCGGTCAACTGCCAAGCATCTTCATTCTCTTCAGGCTCTTCATCGACCCAGTCGGTCCGACCACCAAAATCATGTCCGGAGTATGGATCCGAGGAAGCGGTATCTCCATCGTACCCGTTTGAAGGAGCCTTAGACGACTGGTCAGCAAAATTCGACGAGGAAACTTCCTGTTGCTGAGTAGGTGCAGGGGCGGGTTCAGGCGCACTCTCTCCCCTAAGCATGGCCAAAATTTCGGGGAGCTGTTCAGGAGCCACCAATACCTGGCGCGCCTTCGAACCTTCGGAAGGACCGACAATCTCGCGTGATTCCAGGAGGTCCATCAGGCGGCCTGCTCGCGCAAAGCCAACACGAAGCTTTCGCTGCAGCATTGAGGTCGAACCCAGCTGAGTTGAAATAACCAGCTCAGCTGCTGCCAAGAGATCATCAAGATCGTCACCGATATCCTCGGCAACCTTCGCAGTCTTCGCGGGGGCAAGAACATCAGGACGGTACTGTGCCTGCATCTGTTCTTTGACGTGAGAAACAATCGAGTGGATTTCGGATTCAGTAACCCAAGCACCCTGAACACGCATCGGCTTGCTTGCGCCAGAAGGAAGGTACAAGGCGTCACCTTGACCAATGAGCTTCTCAGCACCGGGCTGATCCAAGATCACTCGAGAGTCAGCCAAAGATGAGGTCGCAAATGCCAAACGCGAAGGAATATTCGCTTTGATCAAGCCGGTGACAACATCAACCGAAGGACGCTGGGTTGCAAGGACGAGGTGAATACCAGCTGCGCGCGCAAGCTGGGTAATACGCTGAACCGAAGCTTCGACATCGCGCGGGGCAACCATCATGAGGTCGGCAAGCTCATCGACAACAACCAGCAAGTAGGGATAGGGTCGCAATTCGCGATTAAGACCCGGAAGAGCCTTCACTTGGCCTGCAGACACAGCCTTGTTGAAATCATCAACATGCTTAAATCCGTATGTCGCAAGATCGTCGTAGCGCGCGTCCATTTCCTTCACGACCCACTCAAGCGCTTCAGCGGCCTTCTTTGGATCGGTGATAATCGGGGAAATCAGGTGCGGGATACCCTCGTAGATCGTCAATTCGACTCGCTTGGGATCGACCAGGATCATGCGAACCTGCGAAGGTGTCGCACGCATCATGATCGAGGTAATCATCGAATTCACGAATGAGGACTTACCGGAACCAGTTTGACCAGCCACCAGAAGGTGAGGTGTCTTCGCCAGGTTAGTAACGACGTAGCCACCTTCAACATCCTTACCAACACCGACAACCAGAGGATGCTGGTTACGCTGTGCAGCGCCAGAGCGAAGAACGTCTCCCAGCGCGACAGTTTCTCGGTCAGAGTTTGGAATCTCAATACCGATTGCTGATTTTCCGGGAATCGGTGCAAGAATTCGCACGTCTGCCGAGGCCACGGCGTAGGCAATATTCTTCGAAAGGTTTGTCAGGCGATCAACCTTCACGCCCGGCCCCAAGGTGACTTCGTAACGTGTCACTGTTGGGCCGCGGGAGAAGCCAGTCACTTGGGCATCGACATTGAATTCTGCAAACACCTGACGCAGTGCCTGCACGACTTGATCATTAACTGCCGATCGAGTCTTATGGGGCGCACCGCGCACAAGAAGTTCGCTTGAAGGAAGCGTGTAGGACAGGTTCTCATCCAGTTCCGCTTGGAACCCACCTGCAGGCTCTTCAGTATGCGCAGGAGGTTCGGGGTCGACCTGATCCTCGATATTTTCGGTGACCGAAAGAGCAGGGACCTGCATTGCCTCCGTTGGCGCATCCATCGCCGAGGAAGCGGGCTGGTCCTCAGGGACGTGCGGTACCGAGGCCGGCATCACCCGAGTACGCTGCGTATCCACCTGGGTAGGAACGTCTTCTTGGGGCTCAGATTCCACTGCGCGGCGGAAGTGTTCATCGCCGTCATAGGAATCCAAGAAAGGATCATCGCCAGCAGCAAGGGAGCGACGTGCCTCTTCACGCGCTCGCACTGCCGGATCGCTTTCCTCTGGCCTCGTCCGCTTGGCAAGACGGTCAACACATTCACGGATCAAGGTCGGGACTTGCGCAACCTGCGTACGCGTCCCCAACAGGATCGAGTAGAGGAAAAGAAGAATCAAGAGTGCCGCCGCGCCCCAGGACGACAGCATGAGAACCAGAGGTCGGGCAATAAACCAACCGAGGATTCCACCCGCATTCTCGATCGAGGCAGCAGAGTCAAAAGCGGGGTTGCCTTTGCTGACATGAACAAGACCGGTCAAAGAAAGGACAACACCAAGGCTACCAGCCACGCGGTGAGGCAAAGCTGAATTTCCTGAGCGGACGCGAACTAACTCAACAGAGAAGGCGACAAGAATAATGGGCAAAACGACGGAAAAAATCCCAACGAAGCCCGCTGCGCACAGGTGAATGAAATCCCCCGCTTGTCCCGAAATACCAAACCACTCACGCAGGGCAACCAGAACGGCAATCGCCATAACAATGAAAGCCAGCGCATCGCGCTTCACCTGAGCATCGGTTGCGCGCCATGCTCGAATCATCGCAAGAATGCCGCGTCCGATCCCGGAAAATACGCGCGCGAGAAGCCCCGGGGTCGCAGTGGACTTCCCGGCTCGTGAAGAAGATTTCGAAGATGCTGAAGATGGGGATTTTCGTGCCATGGTAGGAAAAACGCTACCGCTGCATGTCCATGAAAAGGCTTAGGCACGCCGCGAAAGCCCCTTCCGACTGCGTCACACACGCCCGTTCTTTATAACTTCTCGGATCTGCTCCCAACTTGGAACGGGAAGAGCCGATTCGTGAGAAATCGTGATCGCAGCAGCTGCATTCGCCATTCGCGCTGCTTCAACAAAGTCGTGTCCCAGAAGAAGCGCCGCACACATAATGGCGATGTGGGTATCCCCCACCCCGGCGGTATCAACCGTCGTGGATTCGTACGCGGGGATCGAAATTCTGGGTTCGTCGGCATGAAGCTGCAGTTCACAGCCCATGACTCCCAGGCGGCGAACGAAGACCGCGTCAGGACGCATGACTCCGCGAACTCCAGTTCCGTGCTCATAGGAAGCAAGAATGTCAGACAGGGTCGCGGCCTCGCGAATATTCATTGAGACAACGTCCGCACGCCCCAGCAGTCGCGGCCAAACCGATACCGGGACCTGAGCGACGGCAGGAGAAACGGAAACGACCAGAGTGACGCCTTCTGGAAGGTTCTCGGCCCATCCAGTGAGGATTTCTGCACTTGCTGGATTCGCAAGATCCGAGCCCGATACATGAACCAGATCCCCTTCGTGGATCTCCAAGGCATCCAAGGCTTCACGCGAAGGTTCTGATTCCACCCCCGTCGTCACGATCGAGGTCATCGAACCATTCGCTTCGACCAGCTGAATCGCAACGCCGATATCGCCAACGAGTTCGGGAAGAAGAACCTTCACTCCTGCTTCGTGAAGGAGCTGACGAACCATATACGAATTGGGACCGGTCCCCAGAGGCGAAGCGGTCGCGGTATAGACACCAAGCTTTGACACAGCAGACAAAGCAGTGAAACCACCCGCTGGAAGCGAGGTTGCTGCAGCTGCGTGAACGGAGCCTCCCCGTTCTGGCAGCTGATAAATACGCATGGGAAGAGAGAGGACAATCGAATAGGTCGAGATAAAACGCCCGGTCATGCTTCTACCGTACCTTACGCTCGTGCCTCTATCGGCGTACTCAAGTCCCGCCCGCTACTGCAGGACGACAACCGGAACAATCATGGGGCGTCGACGCAAATGACGACCAACCCAGCGACCAATAACGCGACGCATCGCCTGCTGAAGGACGTGTGCATCCACATTTCCTCCGGAAGCGGCCTCTTCGAGTGCTGCGGAGACGTCGGGAAGAATCTCGTCGAAAACTGAGGAGTCTTCAGCCATCCCAATTGCGCGAATTGTTGGCGGCGCAAGAACCATCCCCGACTCGCCCTCAACAACCGCGTAAACGCTGACAAAGCCTTCGGATCCAAGTGTCCGTCGCGTGGCCAATTCATCTTCGGAGATCTCTCCGATAGAGGAACCGTCAACGTAGATGTACTCACAGGGAACTGCGCCGACGACTCTGGCATGTCCGTCTTCGAGATCAACGACAACGCCATCTTCAGCAAGAACGACGTCTTCGGGCTTCACGCCGGTAAGTACTGCCAATTGGCCGTTCGCAACCAAGTGGCGAATCTCCCCGTGGATCGGCATGACGTTCTTCGGCTGAACGATGTTGTAGCAGTAGATCAGTTCTCCCGAGGCCGCGTGGCCGGAAACGTGAACCTTAGCATTCGCCTGGTGAACAACCTTTGCCCCCAAACGCGTGAGGTCGTTAATGACGCGGTACACCGAATTCTCATTACCCGGAATCAAGGAAGATGCGAAAATCACCGTATCGCCAGGTTCAATACTGACAAAGCGATGCGATCCTTGCGAAATTCGAGAAAGGGCGGCCATTGGCTCTCCTTGAGAGCCCGTTGCCATGTATACCCTCTGATTCGGGGGAAGCAGGGAAATCTCATTGGAATCAACAATGAGCCCCTCAGGAATTGTGAGGTAGCCCTTTTCCTGAGCGATACGCATATTCCGTTCCATAGAACGGCCAACCAAGGCGACGCTGCGACCATGATGTGCAGCAGCGTTGATGACCTGCTGGACGCGGTGAACATGAGAAGCAAAAGAAGCAACGATGATCTGGCCGGTAGCCTCAGCAAAAACTTGATCTAGGACTGGGCCGATCTCGCGTTCTGGGGTAACGAAGCCGGGCACTTCAGCATTCGTTGAGTCCACCATGAACAGGTCCACGCCTTCTTCACCAAAACGTGCGAAGGAGCGAAGGTCTGTCAGGCGGTGGTCAAGAGGCAGCTGGTCCATTTTGAAGTCGCCAGTGATCAGGACTTTGCCGGCGGGGGTGCGAACGAAAACAGCAAGTGCGTCTGGAATCGAGTGGGTAACCGCAACGAACTCGCAATCGAAGGGACCAATCGCTTGGCGGTCTCCTTCTTCGACAACATGAAGATTTTCGGCAGAAAGTCGGTGCTCACGAAGCTTGGGCTCTACGAAAGCTAAAGTCAGGTCGGAACCATAAATCGGAATATCTTCGCGGAGTTTGAGCAGATATGGAACCGCGCCGATGTGGTCTTCATGCCCATGAGTCAAAACCATGCCGACGATGTCGTCAAGACGGTCTTCAATCCACGAAAAATCGGGCAGAATCAGGTCGACGCCGGGCTGAGACTCTTCGGGGAAAAGAACGCCGCAGTCGACAACCAGGAGTTTGTCACCAAACTCCAAAACATTCATATTGCGGCCAACCTCGCCCAGGCCGCCCAGCGGGACAATCCTGAGATTCCCCTTCTTCAGAGGCGCAGGTTCAGGAAGGTTGTCGTAAAGAGGCATCATGCAATAAGTGTGCCACGTCTAGCCTTGAGAGGCCTGATGTGACCGCTTTAAGAACGCAATGCCCACCACAGGTGTTCATCCCGAGCCGCAGGGATTTCCGAGTCGAAAACAAAGTGACGACGCATCCCCGCGGGAGAAAACCCGCATCCTTGGATGAAGCGAATAGTCAGCGTATCTTCTGGTGCAACCCATAAGCGCATCGAGTCCGGATGGAGGGTATCCACAAGAGCTGCAAGCAGACGCGATGCATGTCCAATACGCCTAAAACTACGGTGTACGTAGAGGCTGCTGATCTCTTGCCCCGCTGGAATGACGCGCCCCGACGGCTGTTCAAGTTCCAGAGCTGGGGCATGCGAGTATGCGATGAAACCAACGGGAGTCTGCTCTTCAAGAGCAACCAAGGTCTGCCCCTGCGTTGGCCTGTTTCCAGCAAGAGTTTCTTCCCACATCTGACGTGTCTGCGTCAGAACCTGCGCACGCAGCGGATGCGCTGCAGGCAGCGCACAGGCATTGAAGACTTCAGTGAAGAATTCTTGGGCCATTGCAGCAATGGCAGCGGCATCACTGGAGGTTGCTGGGCGAACACTTCGTTTAGTCACGCACGATCCTCCGGCACCACTTCAGCGGTGAAGACGCATCGCCGTGCAAGCTCCTCGGCAAGGCTGCGAACGTCTTCAGCTTGGACCGCTTCAATTCGAGCAAGCGCGGCATCAACAGTAAAGTAACGACCGCTCAGCTCAGCGCGTCCCAAGCGAGACATGCGGGAGAGCGTATCTTCCAACCCCAGTGCCATACCACCACGTAGCTGACCGCGAACCCGAGCAAGCTCGTCTTCACGCGGACCAGTTGCCGCCAGTTTTTCAAGCTCTGCCTGCATGAGCTTTTCGACCTCGGAAGCTCGTTCCGGTGCTGTGCCGGCATACATTCCCCAGGCGCCCGTATCCGAATACGGGGAATCGAAGGCATATGTCGTATAGGCCAGACCACGCTTCTCGCGGATCTCTTGGAAGAGCCGCGAAGACATTGAGCCGCCCAGGATAGAAAGCAAAACCGACATCACGGGACGTCGATCGTCACCGGCACGCATCGAGGGGCCACCAACAATGACATGGGATTGTTCGATATGACGGTGGCGCGTTGAGCGCACTGGTTCACAGCCCGACGACTGCGATCCCTGCGTCGAACGCCTCGGACGCGGAGCGCGCTGTTCCTCTAATTCGTTTGCCCACGTGGGATGCAAGGAACGCTGCACTTGCTCGACAAGCTCATCATGGTTGACGTCCCCCGCTGCGGCAATAATCAGCGAGGAGGGCGCGTAAACCCGGCGATAGTAGTCCCAGACGTGGTCGCGTTCAACGGCTCGAATCGTTTGGGCGCTTCCACCAACCGGACGTCCCAAAGAGTTATCGCCAAACACGGCCAATTGGAAAGCCTCGTGGACGACCTCGAGAGGATTGTCTTCTGACATCGCGAGCTCATCGAGGATGACCCCGCGTTCGATCTCAAACTCTTCTGGATCGATAAGGGAGGCAGAAATCATGTCTCCCATTACTTCAACGGCCATTGGCGCGTCTTCGCTCAGTACGCGCGCCCAATAGTTTGTGTGTTCTTTTCCGGTTTCCGCATTGGACTCACCGCCAACCGCATCAAATGCTTCGGCGATGTCAAAGGCACTTCTGCGCGCGGTTCCTTTAAAGAGGAGGTGTTCAAGGAAATGGGTCGATCCGGCACTCACCTCATCCTCGTCGCGTGAACCTGCCCCAACCCACCAGCTCAGTGCCAGTGAACGTGTTGCCGGCACCTTCTGAGTAATGATCCGAAGACCATTAGGCAGGACACTTCGTTGAACAAGCGCCCCTGAATCCTCCCATTCTTCAACCCCACGCGTTGTTTCCAGTGAAAGCTGGCGGAAACCCTCAGTTGTCATTAATGTGTCTCTTTTTCCGTTGCCGAGGACGTGCTTGCATGAGTTCCTTCGCCACCCTGAGCGGTGGGGGCAGTCTTGCCTGCAGTGGAGGAAGCCGCACCTGCGGAGGCTGGAGTCTTTGCTGAGGCAGACGTTGCGGCCTCGTCAGAAGAAGTGGAGCTTGCCGAAGAAGACTTCTTCTGAGTCGAAGACGAAGCAACTGGATGCGTCGCATGATGCAGAGCACGTGCTTCCTCAGCTGTTCGAGGAATTCCACCGGTCAGGCCGACGATCAGGAGAATAAGGCTGACGATCGCTTGAACTGCGAAGAAACACGCCATCCAGCGCAGGCCAACTTCCATTCCCTGGAAGGAGGACACCATAGCCGTCAGATAGCTGAAGACTCCGGCCACGGTGCTGACAAAAAGACTCCACGAATAGAAAACGCGAGCCGAAGTGCGGGTCACCATTCGCGCGATCGCAGCAACCATACAGGTCGCAAGTGCAGGAGCAGCAACGATGATCAAGGCACTGAGCGAGACCGAGGCAATTCGACCTGGTTCCGAACGATCAAGACTTGAGAATGTACTGACGATCAGCCACGCCAGAATATCGAGAACCAAAAGCACAGCGCAGACAATTGCGTCTGTCAAACGTCGAAGCATTATTCCTCCTCGCTCGAAGTATTCACAGCTTAATATGTGAACTTTGCACCCGCAGTGTGATTGATCCACAGGATGCACGATAACCGGCGTGTTTCCACAGATTCTGCTTCTTGGGCTGGAAAGAAGTGCGGTTGCGGCACAGTAAAGGCCACAGGAGAGGAGGCTTTTATGGCCACGACACCGACGATTTCCGACGTCGCGCGTTTAGCTGGAGTATCTGTTGGAACCGTTTCACACGTCCTCAGAGGAAAGGTACGAGTCAGCGAGAACTTAAGCCAGCGAGTTCACGAGGCAGCTGCGGCATTGGGATATGCTATCGACCCTTCTGCTCAAGCACTCCGCTTGGGCTATCAAAATATCGTTGGTGTCGGGCTTTTAGGTGCACGCAAAGAAGTGGAACAAGCCGCTTGCGCTTTTCTTCTTCCTTTTGCCCGGGAACTCCGCCAATACGGTATGGAAGCATTGGTCCTCTCCCCCGCTCATTCTCCCGTCAAAGACTTGTGCTTGGAAGATTTCACAGAGCTTGTCATGCGCGCGAAACGATGGCACTTGCATTCGCTCCTCATATGCCTAAGTGCTGAATTGCCATCTCGTTCTTATTCTTCAGCGAATGCAGTGGAAACTGATCCGGGTATGCCTCGTTTGTTTCCGATAGGTCAAAGCATCTCAGGGACTCGGGATCTTCCCATATTCGAGGTTCATCTAAATGCTCATGGCACCCAAGGACCCCGTGGAGAGAAAAGGTCTGCATCACTTGAATGGTGCCCACTACGCGTAGGCAGTGATTCTGCAGAGGGGCATTCTCTCGCCCACGGAAATATCGCCGATTGTACTGCGGCAATTATGGATTCAAGGGACACAACAAGAGTGGTGGGTTGAAAGCAGACGCTTTCAACCCACCACTTCAAACGGAGAAGCACTTAGCCTTCTCGGAACATGATCCCGAAACCACTCCTGGGATAGTGCCACTTCAGGACACCTTCAGGGGCAATGGCCAAGCAGGTACCGCATTCTAGACATGCGGCATATTCCACTCCAACGCTCCCGTCCTCTTCTACCGAGTACACATGTGCCGGGCAGATTCGCTCCAAGAGCTTGCCAGCGCCGGTGGCACGAGCACGCTCTTGGTCGACCTCGATATGAGATTCTTCCTCGTCAAGGTTGTAAGTGTTACGCGAAAGACGCGCGGGAACACTCTCAATTTTCAATATGCTCATTGTTCCTCCTGCCTCACAGTGCCTTGATACCGGCCAAGCCGTCACTAATGAGATCACGCAAACGCAGGCCAGAAGCCTTGAACGCATCCATCGCGACCTTCATGATATGGCGACGTGGGCGAAGATCATGGTTGAAGACTCCGTAGAAAACCTCTGCAGCAAGGCGTCCATAGTCCTTGTACATACGAGGACGCTCAAGGAAAGCAGGGGCCTTCGCGTAGGTCTGCATGTCCTGCCCGACGAAGGAAGATTTCAACTCGCTGAGGTAGCGATCCATCGCTGCCTGAGAGAAATCGCCGGATTCAAGGGCAGCATGAACCGCCGTTGAAGCCGCTAGCGCAGAACCCGCAGCAAGATCCATCCCTCGAATGGTCAAACCAGTGTTAAGAGTGAATCCAGCTGCATCGCCAATAATCACCAACCCCGGACGGGTGAGATCGTGGGTCACCATCTGAGGCCCATCTTCAATGGTCAGGTGGCACCCGTACTCAAGCAATTCGCCATCTTCAAGAAGAGGAGCAATTGCCGGATGAGTGAGCAGGTGATCATGGACATCCGAAGAAGACAAGCCCGATGCTTCCAAATCATCAAGACGCATGACAACACCAATAGAGACAGAGTCTTTATTGGTGTACATGAAAGCTCCACCTGCAACGCCCTGCGTCGCATCCCCAACCATGGCGTAGGCTGCACCGCAGTTATCGCGCACATTGAAGCGATCTTCAAGGACCTTCTCGGGAAGAGCGATCACCGACTTCACACCCACTGCAAGGTGTTTCTTCGGCTCTTTAGCGCGGATCCCCGCCTGCTGGGCAATGAAAGAGTTCACCCCATCTGCGGCAACCACAACGTGGGAACGCAGCTCATCTTCTCCAGCACGAACACCAACAACCTGTCCGTTTTCGATGATGAGGGAGTCAACCTTCACGCCCGGCATCACGGTGACACCGGCTTCCTCACACTTCTCGCTCAGCCACAAATCAAGCTTTGCACGCAACACTGTGACTGCATTGGCGGGCTCAGCAAGACGCTGATCCCAGTAGTCAATGTTGACCGCCGACTTTTCATTGAGCAGGCTGACGATGTTACGCGTGATTCGACGTTCCACAGGAGCTTCATTTACGAAGTCCGGGAAGACCTGTTCCATTACTCGGCAGTAGAAAACACCACCCGAGAGATTCTTGGAACCGGGTTCCATCGCACGCTCAATGAGAAGGACCTCGTGTCCTTGTCCGGCAAGAGTGTAGGCGGCAACACAACCGGCTACACCTCCACCGATGACGATGACCTCGAAATCAACCTCTACTTCTTCAGACATACTCTTCCTCAGGAAAGTGCTGCGGTGATCGCAGGCAGGACATCATAGAGGTCGCCCACGATTCCGTAGTCAGCAACCTCAAAGATCGGGGCATTGGCATCACTATTGACGGCAACAACGACCTTCGAATCGGACATGCCCGAGGTGTGCTGAACCTGACCGGAAATGCCGGCGGCAAGGTAAAGATCCGGAGCAACGTGCATGCCGGAAACACCAACATAGCGATCCTTGGACAGCCACGCGGTTCCTTCAGCAAGAGGACGGGAGCAAGCAAGCTCGGCGCCCAGCGCTGCGGCCAGGTCGCGGGCGATCTGCAGATCTTCCTCGGCCTTGAAGCCACGACCGGCTGCGACGATACGACGCGCGGCAGCAAGGTTGGCGGGGCCCGAACCAGCGGGCTCCACAGCGCTCACGCTTGCCCCGTAGTGTTCTTCCGAACCGGCCTCGGGCGCAACTTCTGCACCCTCGACGGGAGCTCCCCCTTCGAGGACGACAACAGCACCACCAGGGAAGGAAATGCTTTCCTGCGTCAGACCGCCAAAGCGCGACACCTCGGCTTCGCCAGCAGAAACGCGCAGTGCACCGTTGATGAGGGGAAGGCCAAGGCGAGCGGCGACAGCACCGGCAAGGACGCGCTCAACGGGACGGTTCGCGGCAAAGACGATATCTGCGCCAGCGCCTTCCAACACGGCGTTCACGGCGGGGGCAAAAGCCTCAAGAGGCGCATTGCTTCCACGACCAATGCTCACAACGCGGTCAACACCAGCGATGCCGGTGGCCTCATCGCCAAGAGCGATGACGGTAACAGGACCGATCGCGCGTGCGGCCTCGACGAGGGACGCAATCTGATTCGATGTCGTAATGATCCATGCGTTAGTCATTGTCCAAGTCCTTTCTCAGAGCACACCAGCGCTACGAAGCGCCTCAACCAGCTTCACAGCGGCGTCGTCACCACTGAGAATTTCCTTCTTACGTTCCTGAGCAACCGGGCGCAGACGGCCGGTGACCTCAACAGAAATCGGCTCGACACCCAGATCAGTAAGAGCAACGGTGTCCATCGGCTTCTTTCCAGCCTGCAGAACATCCTTCATACCGGGAACCTTGACGGTCGCAGCATCTGTCGTCACGGCAACGACAACGGGGCCATCGACCGTGATCGTGCGGGTGCCAGAGGCGGTGGCCTGAGTGATGGTCCATCCATCTCCATTGGCCTCGACCGCGGAAACCTCCTGGAAGCAGGGCCATCCCAGGTAACCGGCAACCAGAGCAGACATCATCTTGGCGGACTCATCAATCGAAGAATCACCCGTCAAGAGGATATTCGCGCCGTCAACCTTGCGAACCAGAGCGGCAAGCGCTCCAGCAACTGCAGTGGCATTCAGATCACGAACGGCATCATCGGCGACGACCAACGCACGGTCGAATCCGCGCGAAAGAGCAGCCTTTTTTGCCATTGAGGAGGACACCTGTGCGTCTCCTACGGAAATGCCAACGAGCTCTTCGCCCTTAGCATCTGCGACAGTGCGTGCCACCTGAATGGCAACAGGGTCGTATTCACTCACCGCGGCCTTCGCACGCGACCAGTCAACGACACCATCAGAACCCACGGTTGTATCCTGCGGGTTTGCAGCGTACTTATACGCGACAACGATACTCATCGTGTCCTTCTCTCTCGAGTGTTGTTTTCGGATAGATATAGGGAAGAGTCCCCAAGTTTTCTCAGCTCCCGAAAAGTGCACGCATTAACCCGCAAGTTGCGAGTAATATGGCGCTTACCAGCAGCTATGAAAGAAAGGTGCAAGTCGTGCCGAATCCTCGACAAGACGCGCCCAAAGTTGGTCGGCCCCGCGATGAAGTGGTCGAAACCAAGATCATCGAAAGCGCCCTGACACTCTACGGAGAGGTCGGCTGGGCCGCTTTCAACCTGACCAAGGTCGCCAGCGCTGCCGGAGTGGGCAAATCCAGCATTTACACACGCTGGGAAACCCGCGATGACCTCCTGAAGGACGCCTTCGCGCGATTGGTTCGTTGCCCTGGCCCACGCGGGAATAGCGCGCGGGAAGTTTTGATGAACGAGGCCGAATTCCGCCTTCGCGAGTACCTTGGCCCGAATCGTCGGGCAGTTCGTCGCCTGTTCGTCGAGGCCGGTGAAACAAACGATCCGACGATCGCGCTGATTCACAACCAGATTTTCATTACCCCCTTGGGTGCTATTCGCACGCGCTTGTGGGAGTTCAAGAGCGCGGGGCAGATTAAGGACACCCTGTCGGTGACCCGCCTGCTTGACGCGGTTGAAGGCTCGGTTCTGATGCGTACCTTCTGCCTGCCCGATGACTACATCGACTGCTTCATGCTGAAGGTTCCGCGCTACCTTGAAGCTTTGATTGACGATCAGCTTCATGGCAATCTCAATTCGTCATTACGCGCAGTATCCTGAGCCACTTCCCGCGGGCAAAGAACGCGTGCCCAGTGCATAAGCTGTGCCTTTTCTGCTGCCAAAGTGGTGGCGGGGCCGTGCCCGGGAAGCACGCGAAGATCCTGAGTAACCTCTGCGAGCTTCGCGCAGGAAGAGGCCATAAGCGCCCGGTCTCCCCCGGGGAAATCAGTCCGTCCAATCGTTCCAGCAAATAGCATGTCGCCGCTGAACAGGATCGAGTTGGCACGATCAATCAGGCAGATATGCCCCTGAGTGTGTCCCGGGGTATCGATCACCTCAAGGCGATCGCTCCCCCACTCAATGACATCGCCTTCCTTCAAGGGCCGATCAACGTGATCCACGACGTAGTCGATACCTTCGGCATCGAATCCAGACAGGTGTAAGTCGCGCGTTCCAGCGACATCTGCAGCTCCACAGGCAACCCAGCACCCGTGTTGAGCGACAAGTTCATTGACTGCCCCAATATGGTCGCAATGACAGTGGGTGAGCACGATACCGATAACGTCCAAGTCCTGCGTCCACTGCTGGAGGAAGCTCGCCTGGTCGCCCGGGTCGATAATAATCGTCCCGCCTTCATTTGTTAGCGCGTAGCAATTCGTGCGGTACGCGCTCACAACCACTGAATCAATGCGATACATCGTTTAGCGCCCCTTGAAGTCCGCTGATCCTGTAACGTCCAAGCTCAGTCCCTTGGTTTCTGGGGCCCAAGCGAAGGAAACACCAAATCCAAGAGCTGAAATGAGGGCACCGGCAAGCATGGTCGCAGAGATCCCGTAATCGGCAATGAAAGTCGGAAGGACGAACATTGAGTAGACAGTGCCGATTCGGCTCAAAGCCATAGCAACGCCCATTGCCGAGGCGCGAATGGAGGTTGGGAAGAGCTCGTTGGGGTAGAGCCACTCGAGGTTGCCCGGACCACCAGCAAGAAGCGCGTAAGCGATGAAGCAGATGGAAATCAGAACGATTCCACCCTGCGGGAAGAAACCGATCAACCCAAGTGCAATCGTCATGCCGAAGAAACACCAGATGATGAGCGGACGACGTCCCACGCGCTCAGCCAAGTACATTGCGGGGAATGTACCGAGCATGAAGAAAGTGCCGATAACAAGCTCACCAATCAGCGAATTGCGTCCCTCTCCAAGGCCAATTGAGCCAACGATTGTGGGGCCATAGGTGTAGAGAGCAAACATCGGAATTGCCTGGCAGAGCCAAATCACACCAACGAAGATCACGCGACGCAGATAAACACCGGTGAAGATCTTCTTAAACTCAGTCTTCTCGGCAACCTCTTGCGCAGGAAGGCGGACATTTTCACCGAAGAGTTTCATGACAACGCGATCGGCCTCTTCTTGACGGCCCTTCGATGCCAACCACCTGGGAGACTCGGGGATATCCCAACGTCCGATAAGAATCAATACTGCCGGAATCGCAGACGACGCCAGCATCCACCGCCAGCCGTGAGGGGTTTCGTAAAGGGCGTAGCCAACAAGAGCCGCAACATTGGCGCCAAGGTACCATGCGGCAGCGATCATACCCATCGACATTGCGCGATGTTTGCGCGGTGAGAACTCCGCGATCATCGATGTGGCAATCGGATAATCGGCGCCGATTGCCACACCGATGAGGAAGCGCAGAGCCACTAATTGCAGAGGAGACGTAACGACGGCACACAGTGCCGACAAAATGGCAATGACAATCAGGTCAAGAATGAACATCTTGTGACGACCAATGAGGTCCGTCAGCCATCCTCCAACCGCAGCTCCCAAGAAAAGACCGACCAATGCGGCGATTCCCAGCAAGCCCGACATGGAATTACTGATCTCAATATCGGTGCCCAGGCGTGAAAGCGCCACGCCGATAATTCCTAGAACATAGCCTTCAAGGAATGGACCACCACTGGAAAATGCGATGATGCGCCAAAGCACACCCGACATATCCAGATCTTCGAGATCTGTTACTTCCTTTTTCACTGCGTGTATCTCCTCTAACACCTCGATAGCAATGCTGCGGATCATCGTGTGATCACGCATCTATGCTTTCAAGGTTACTTTAGCGGTATTCGATAATCCCCCAGTTCAAGTGCGGCTTCGCACCGGTGACGTCAGCATCTTCGTCCACCAGCTGGAAACGGAGCTCGCCTTCTCCGACCTTCCACAGCTTCGTCTTCAGAGTGCTACCGGGCAGAACCGGCGAAGTAATGCGGGTCTTGAAACGGGTGATGCGCTCGGGTTCTCCGGGAACGAAAGCGTTGATTGCATGACGCATAACAACACCCGCGTAAGAGATCGCGTGAAGAATGGGACGAGGCTCACCGTTCTCAGCTGCATAATCCCAGTCGATGTGCTGCGGGTGATAGTCGCCTGACAGACGGTAGATCAAGGCCTGGTTCTCAGGAATACGCTCAACAACCTCGACGTCAGCCTCACGCTCTGGCATTTCAACGATGTCCTTGGGAGGCTTGGGGCCACCCCAACCGCCGTCGTAAATCAGGCAGTCCCAAGATTCGTTCGTGAAAAGCAGATTGCCGTCCGAATCGTAGGTGTCACCAATATGCTGAGCGAGCAGACCACGACCCTCACCACGGTCATAGAGGCCTTCAAGGCGAACCATGGTCTCCAAGTGATCGCTCATCTTGGTGATCGGCTGGTGGAAACGAATATCGAAGCCCCAGTGCAGGGAGCCCGCATAGTTGTAGCCGTAGTCGATGGTACGAGTGACCTCAGAATCCACGATGAGCATCGCACCAAACATGGGCAGAACCTTGAGCTGAGGATTACGTTCATCGTGCTCGTTGAGGTATTCGAGGCCATCCTTGCCATCGATACCCGCACCGCAGCCAAGAGCAAACAGCTCAAGATCACGGAAAGTGTAGTCACGGACGAAAGGACCGAAGGTCTGTCCGACCATATCCGTATTGATTGCCATGCCTGTTCCTTTCACAGGGTTTTGAGTAATTCTTTATTGACTTTGCCGTATTCACCGCGAGGCAGCTCATCGACGATTCGTACCTCGTTGGGAACTTTGAAGGAGGACAGTCGTTGGCGGCAAAACTCCAACACACTGTCAGGGCTCAGGTCCTTACCCGGGTGGAGGGTAAGGAAGGCATGAATATCTTGCCCGCGAATGGGGTTGCGAACTCCGACGACTGCCGCATCGCTCACTTGCGGGATTTGGCGTAGAAGGTTTTCAATTTCTCCCGAGGCCACCGACTCACCGTTGCGCTTGATGAGATCGTGTCGCCGATCAACGAAGAAGAGCCATCCATCGGGGTCAACGTATCCCCAGTCACCGGTGTGATACCACCCATCGATGACAGCCTCATCAGTCGCATCGGGGCGCTGCCAGTACCCTTGCATGAGCGAGATTCCCATCTCGCCACGAATGCAGATTTCGCCGTTGTGTCCCTGCGCTACTTCTACTCCAGATTCATCACAAATCTTGAGTTCATAGTCCGGACCAACCTGTCCCACAGAAGGCCACCGCCGCTCCCCCACGGGCGGATCGGTAACAACTCCAACCAGGGTCTCGGTCGAGCCATAGTTATTGAGTAGTGGAACAGCAAAACGCTTTTCAAAGCGTTCTTTGTCTTCATCGGACAGCATCAGGAAATAGTGCATCTGACGCACACAGTGGTTCTGTTCTTCTGGATCCACGGGTTGAGCAAGCATCGTCATGACAATCAGTGCCATTCCCTGGACTAGAGTCGCTCGGGTCTGACACACCGATTTCCAGAAACGATGCGCGCTGTAACGGCTAAGAAGAATCAGCGTCGCTCCAGCGGTGATGACCGGAATGAAGGCTGAGAGCTGGAAGTTCACGTGACTGGCAACCATAGAAGTCGCGTAGCGATCATCACTGGTCATCGCCAGTTCCCAGTTGACGTATTTTCCTGAAAATACGGCATTGGCATGGGTGATCATGACACCTTTAGGAGAGGCGGTCGTCCCAGAGGTGAACATAATTTCCAGAAGACTCAGCGCTTCAAGCTGCGGATCGTAATCCAGCTGCGGTGAGCACGTCCGGCTGAGAGCAAGTAGAGAAGACTCCTCCTCACCGGCATCACTTCCCACCAAGAGCACCTGAACCCCCGAGGCCAGCACGGCCTCGTCAAGGGTCAGCGAACAGCCTCGGGTACAAATCACCGCGCGAGCGCCACTGGCATCGATCAGCCCCGCAAGTTCGAAAGAAGTTCCCTTCGTGTCCAGGGGAACGATGACCGCACCGATCTTCGCGATCGCCAAGAAGCACTCGATGAACTCGATGCTATTAGGCAGGTAGAGTGCAATGCGGTCACCGCTGCGAAAGCCCAGCTTGAGAAGGGCATTCGCATATCGATTCACTTGTTCATCTGTCTGACGGTAGGAGCGTTCAACGCGCACACCAGCGCACACATCCTCAAAAATGAGGAAGCTGCGTTCTGGGGCTGCATTAACCGCATCCTCCCAGATGTCGCGCAGATTAGTGCGCGAGTGAATCTCATCCCGAATGGTCACGAATCAGTCCTCTTCGGCGAACTTGATGGAACCGGAAGCCTTGAAACGCTCGATATCCTCGTCTGAGAAACCGCTGCGGTGAAGGACATCTCGAGTGTCTTCACCTAATGCGGGCATCGGACGCCAGAAACCGCCGGGGCGATGTGCAAAACGAGGAACCGTATTCAGGCCCTTGATCGTCTCCCCTTCGCGGTTCTCCCACTCCATGAAGTTTCCGCGCAACTTGGTGTGTTCTTCGGCCATGAGGTCGTCGAAATCCAAGCACTTCTGAGCAGCGATCTTGTGAGCAACAAAATCTGCCTCGACATCGTCGACGTTCTGGGTGAGCAGGTACTCTTCCAGTTTTTGTTCGATCAACGAGGCCTTGGGGCCGTCAAGCCACAGCGCTGAGGTGTCCTCGGGGTATTCTTCTGTTCCCCACAGATCCCCCAGACCAATGACCTCGAGCAGGTACTTGTTCTGAGGAACGCCGTAGCAGCACAGGCCCAGGATTCCGTCTTTGGTCTTGTACTGACCGATCGCGCACAGGTTCTGATGGCGTGCACCCGCACGCGGGTAGAGCACTCCCTTATTCATGTAGTCGATCATGTAGTAGGCGCCAACGCGCAGCATCGTTTCATACATTGCGACGTCGATCGACTCACCTTCTCCGGTGCGCTGAGCGCGGAAGACCGCAGCCAGTGCAGAGGAGATCACCATGAGCGAGTTGAAGTAGTCGCCTGTGTAGGGAGCTGCCGTCATCGCTTCTTCAGGGGTACCGTTTTGGTACACGTAACCCGAATAGTCCTGGACGGTCAGATCATATGCCGCAGAGTGAACACGCTTGGGATCACCAACATGGCCGAAACCGGAAACGTGCACAATAACCAGGCGGGGGTTGACCTCCCACAGGAAGTCATCGGTGATTCCCTTTCGTGCCCACACCGGGCCCTTCGAGGATTCGATGAAGATATCCGCGTCCTTGACCAGCGCGCGAATAATCTCTTTTCCTTCATCCGTGAAAGGATTCATCGAGATGGAGCGCTGATTGCGTCGTTCCATTTCCTTGACGAACTCGGTATCACGCACAGAGTCACCACTGTAGGTGTTCTCAATCCAGGTGATATCGGCACCCCACTCCGACATGATTTCGCATGCGGTAGGAACGGCAATTTCCACTGCCGAGTAAACGACCTTCAGGCCGTCAAGATTGCCGTAGGACGGCTTATCAACGGGTAATGACATCAGATACACCTCCCGCCGATCAGCGGTATTCCTTCAGAGCTGCACGGCCTGCGGTGAGGATCATCATCTCGTCAGTACCACCGCTGACGCGGTCAACGCGCAGGTCGCGGAACATACGCTGGACGCGGTGTTCACCGGTAATACCGACGCCTGCAAGAACCTGCAGGGCATTGTCGACGACCTCGAATGCTGCGTGTGCGCAGTAGTACTTCGCCATGGAGCAGTCACCACGGCCAAGCAGACCGTTATCGTGCTTCCATGCGATTTCGTAGAGCATGTTACGCATATTGGTGAGCGCAACCTTCATGTCCGCGAACTTGAGCTGGATGAGCTGGTGGCGGGCAATTGCCTGTCCACCCTGGACACGCTGGTTGGCGTAGCGCGCGGCATCTTCGAAGGCGCAGTAAGCCTGGCCGTAGTTGGTCAGAGCAACAAGGAAACGCTCAAGATCGAAGTCGGCGACTCCGCGGCGGAATCCATTCCCTTCGGTTCCGAAGAGGTCTTCTTCGCGAAGTTCGACGTTATCGAAGTAGATATCGCAGCAAGAGTCCATACGCAGGCCCAGCTTATGCAGGGGTTCCTTGGTAATGCCCGGCAGGGACATGTCGACAAACCACTCGGTGTAGGTGTCCATGTTGTCGCTATCGCGAGCCATAACAACCAGGTAGGGCACGTACTTCGAGGAAGTAATAAAGGTCTTGTGACCGTTCAGGTAGACCTTGCCGTCCTTACGGGTGTAGGTCGTGCGCATATCATCCCAAGAGGATCCTGCGCTCGGCTCGGTCATTGCGTAGTTGAGCATCTGCTTACCGGTGCCCACGAAGGAAAGGATCTTTTCCTTCTGTTCATCGGTGCCCTCACGCAAAACGGTATCCCAGCAGGGAAGCTGGTAGAGAACGTAGGTGGGGCCACCGGCGCGGCCAAGGGCCTCGTAAGCGGCGGTAAGGGTCACCCAATCGGCCCCAAGACCGCCGTTCTCCTCGGGAAGGAGGATCTGGTCAAAACCGAGCTCGCAAATTGCCGAAACCCATTCCTGGGGGTATTCGGAGCGTTCATCGCATTCCTGGAAGTACTTCTCCCAGTTACGCGACTCCATCAATTCGGTGAATCCATCGACCATCAATTGCTGGTCTTCGCTCAGTGAAAAGTCCATTTTTACTTCCTATCGTCAGTGATGTGAAATATGTGAGTTTCTTAGATTTTGTGGCTGCGGAAGAAGTCAGCTGCCCGCCGCATCGCATCCATCGTGTCATCCAACATCCGAGAGTGATGCAGGAATGCGTGGATAACCTTCGGATAGACAACGAATTCGTTATCCACTCCCGCAATATCAAGCAGTTCGTGAAGCGCCTCGGAATCATCTTTGAGAGGATCCAAGCCTGCGGCCACGATGAAACAGGGAGGAACTGCCGAAGACAGATCGTTATCCAAAATATTCACGTATGGTTCGCGAATCTTTTCAAGATCTCCAAGGTAGGCCTTGAGATAGTACTCGTAATCGGCTTCGGTAAGACCATCCCAAGGGCCGCCCAGCAGTCGCATCGATCGAGAGTCACGCAACCCATATGCTCCGTAGAAGAGCAGCATGCTCCGTGCGTTCACAGCTTTGCCGTGATCACGAAGGTAGAGCAGCGCACCGAATGCCATATTTGCACCCGCACTGTCCCCCGAGAAGGAGACATCCTGAGGATCAATTCCCCACTCCTGAGCGTGCTGGACGATGTAGTCGGTAACGTCTGAAATTTCTTCGATCGGCTGCGGGTATTGCGCTTCCGGAGAGAGCGTATAGCCCACCGAAACGACGATGGCTCCTGTGAGCGAGGCAATCGTGCGCGTGATGCGATCGTGGGTATCGACATCGCCGATCAGCCAGCCGCCACCGTGAACATAAACAATCAGGGGGCGAGCAGATTCGTTATTTTCTTCTCCCGAGGCCTGGGGGACGTAGCGGCGCACCGGGATACTCCCGTGGCGCGTCGGGACCATTCGGTCTTCCGCGCTTTCCACATGCGGACCGCCCTCGTTCCAGAAACGGCGTTCACTGCGATAGGCCTGTCGCATCTCTTCAATGCTCTGATCGGTCGAGTACGCGTCTTTTGCCAGCTCGTTTTGCTTGGCAACGACGGCGCCCATCTGCTCGCTCCACATGCTGGGAACATCAAGCTTGTGTGCCACTACGTCCTCCTTCCTCAGTACGTGGTTTTCAGGCCTCGACGTTCTTCTTCTCGCGGATACGAATCACGACAACCAGAGCGATCGCACAAACCGCTGCCAGAAGGGCTGCGCCGCCAAGGATCATGAAGATCTGATGGAACGCCGATTCTTGTGCGTCACCTGCGGCGTCGCGAATTGAGCCAAACCAAGTGTAGGAGAAGGTATCGGGAAGGAAGCCGATGACCGAGAGCAGACCCGAGGCCGTACCAAAGACTGCGGGAGCGACCTTGCCTTCAGTGAGCTGCGAAGAAACAATACCGAAGACGCCGTTGGCAATGAATGCCAAGAGGATCACCAATCCAGCGGTGAGGATAGCGTTTGCGCCCGAGGGCAGGACGGCGAACCCAGCGAAGAGCACTCCAACCAGCAGTGAAGCAGCTGCGATGACACGCGAAGGGGAGCCGACCTTCTCAGCAACCCATCCGAAGAAGGGTGCCGAGACCAGCGAGATACCGTAGGTACGGACGGTTGCAACCAGGGTGACCACTGCGGGAGCAAGCATCATGACCTTGTTCATGTAGCCGGTGGTTTGGTTTACGCCGGTGTAGAAGAAGTAGACGAAGAACAGGGTGGCAGCTGCCAGCCAGACGACCGGGTTTGCCAAGACCTGTCCGATTTGCTTGACAGAGAATCCGCCTTCGGTGGAGCCGATTTCGCCTTCGAACTTCGGGATGAAGAAGAAGGAGAGGACGGCGAGGACCATGATCAGGCCACCCAGGATGAAGAGCAGGGTGCGCATGGGGATGATGTCACCACGCGATGCGAGGTGAGCAACCAGCCACGAGTTGAAGAAGCCAAGAATCAGACCTGCAAGGCCATAGAAGGCGTAAGAAAGGCCGATGTTGCGCGAGTAGCCGTTTTCATCAGAGATCAGGCGCACAAGCTTGTAACGGATACCCCACCAAATGAGGATGGTTGTGACGCCCATTGCGACAAAAAGGAAGCGAATGGTGGTCAGCGAGGGGAACATTGCGTACCAGAAGGTGAGCAGTGCGGTCAGACCGAAACCGACCCACGAGAGGGTACGAACGCGAACAATATCCGCCACAATACCGGAGGGCAGGTAGCACACAAGCGCGGTCATAGCGTATGCGCTCAGAAGCGTACCCAGCGTGGTGGCAACGTTTTCGGGTGTAGCACCACCCGAGGCGATGAGGGCCTTACCCAGCGGTTCTTCGAAGACGTACTGAAGATAGGCAGGAGTGTAAATGATCGAGCTACCGATCGAGACCAAGATCAGAAGGAAGATGCGGTGACCCGCGCTCAGGTCGCTTGCTTTCCTCTCTGCAGAACCCAACATGTGAAAGACCTTTCGATCACTGAAGAATAGAGTTCATCGGACTAGGGTGATACCGCACATATCCTGGACTACATTCGTCCATAATTGCGGCTTGTTGGTGCAGCATCCCGCCACTGGGGGCGGTGAATTTCTGCGAGCATACATCGGTGTCGAAACACGATGTGTCACAGGCAATAATCGCTGCCACGTCCCCAACGCTATCAATGGCCTTACATGAAAACGAGGGGTCTTTAGACCCAAAGAATCAAATTTTTTCCGACGGTATTCGTCGATAATTACTGCTTTTTCAGATAACTGAGATGACACCTTGAAGGTGATAAACAGGCTGTTGCAAAGGCATAAATATGCCGTGTGGGGCGAAGGAATTCCTTCGCCC